>NZ_JADEWT010000011.1 GCF_015207505.1 Tychonema sp. LEGE 06208 | reverse complement strand
TTATAAAGTAGAGGAGCCTTACGGCTGCTTTTCCAATTTTTCACCGCATGAGATTTTCCTGGGCGGTCAAAATTGGTTAACCGTGGAACATTACTATCAAGCCCACAAATTTGTTGGTAGCGTCGATAGAAGATTAGTGGCGGCGATTCGAGGCGTCGCAACTCCTCAAGAAGCAGCCCAATTAGGTCGCGATCCCCATCACCGGATTCGCGACGATTGGGAAGCGGTGAAAATTCCGATTATGCGCGAAGCAATTTTAACTAAGTTTCTCGCTCATCGAGACATTCAAGCTATTCTTCTGGGTACGGGGGAGCGAGTGATTGTGGAGGATTCGCCAACCGATTACTACTGGGGCTGCGGCTGCGATGGAACCGGCCAAAATCATTTGGGTAAAATTTTGATGAGCGTGCGACACGAAATTGGTCAGCGTCTGGGAGGCTGAGAGAAACTCAAATTCCTTTTTTTTTTTGATTATTATATGAAGTTAGACAAACAAATGTCAAGTTACCTTGATGATTAATAATTATGAGAGTGAGATTTTAAGATTGCGAGAAATTTATGAGAATATTATAATAATAATTATCATTCGGTTAAGCTTCTTGGTCTGTTGAAGGCAAAGACTAAACCGGGGCGATCGCACATTTTCCGTCCCCCAGCGCTCCAGCGTCCTCTCTAAGCCGCGCGCGCGCGCCCAATTCATTCTACAGATCGGTTAAATTAACAAATCAGGCAGGTGCAGTGCTCGTCAGAGCGATATGACAGCATATCAAAACTTCTTATTTTTATCGTAATTCTGATGATTGTCAAAGGAGATTTATGCAACTGACAGAAAACACACAAGAAGAATTAAATCATAAACTAGACAGAGAAATTTTGGTGCGGCGGATCACAGAACGCATCCGCCAATCTCTAGAATTAGAAGATATTTTAACCACTGCGGTAGCAGAAGTGCGGTCTTTTTTGAAAACAGATCGCATCATGATTTATAGGTTTAGTGCCGACTGCAGCGGAGAAGTTGTTGCCGAATCAATTAATAACAACCGTCTCCCTTCCTTGAAGGGTTTGCACTTTCCAGCAGACGACATCCCCCCCCACGCCAGGGAGATGTATGTGAGGATGCGCCAGCGGACAATTATAGATGTTAACTCCGGGACGATCGTCCTGAGTCCCCTCGATGCCGCCGATACTGGTCAACCTTTGCTAAATGAAGAAACGCACTACCGATCGCTCGATCCTTGCCACGCAGCTTACCTGATGGGAATGGGAGTGCAATCTTCCTTCGTCGTGCCGATTTTGCACCGCCGGATCGTGTCGAAAAACAGCCAAACAGAAGATATGTGCGAAGCCCCCGCGTGCGTGACTAGATACGAGCCGGGAAGCGATCGCCAAACTCACATCGAACTGTGGGGACTCTTAGTTGCTCACCACTCGGTTCCCCGCAATATTTCACCCACAGATTTAGAAGTAGTTCAGCTCGTAGCAGATCAACTGTCAAATGCGATCGGCCACTCGATCCTGCTCCACCAAATCCGCTCTCAAGCAGCCCGCGAAGCCACCGTGAGCCGCATCGCAACCATGTTGTACGGTCACGCCAATATTCAACTGCAACAGGCTTTAGAGGCCACTGTAGCAGCCTTTGGTGGCAGCGGTGGCAGAATTTATCTCAACGCCCCGAATGTCAAAAACAGCGACAAGTTATCGGTTAAGGGCGATCGAGCATTTGCCATTACTGCCCAAAGCGAGCCTAGCTTTGAACTGTTCGCCACCGGCGAGCAACCCACACTTTCCAACGGAGAAACACTAGGGGCGATCGAAGCTCATCCGCTCTGGCAGCAATGGCTGAGCAAAGGATTCAAAAACACCGAAAAAATTCCCAAATTCTCAACTTTTACTAATTCTCAATTCCCAGCTTGGATAATTACAGACCTCTACAAAGAATCTCAATTTCGAGTTTTATTCCCAGCTTTCCAAGCTACTAAAATTCGGGGTTTGCTGGTAATTCCCCTCCACCACGAACAACAAGTAGTAGGCTGTTTGACCATTTTTCGCAATGAAATTGATACCGAAAAAATGTGGGCGGGGCGCTTTGACAGCAGCGCTGCACAAACCCTTCCCAGACAATCCTTTGACGTCTGGCGAGAAATCAAAAAAGGTCAGTCGCCGGAGTGGAAACGGGAAGATATCGAGCAAGCTTTAGCGATCGGCAGCCAATTTTGTGCGGCAATTGGGCAGTACCTACTTTATAAAGAAGTGCAGGCCCTGAATGCCAACTTGGAGCGCCAAGTTCAAGAACGCACTGCCCAATTGCAAAAATCCTTGGACTTTGCTCGAGTATTGACCAGAGTTAGAGACCAAATTCGCAGCACCTTAGATTTAAAAACTATCCTGCAAACTATTGTGCGGGAAGTGAGAGTTTTGCTCGATACGGATCGCACCGTAATCTATCAATTTACCGCCGCCAAACAGGGCGAGGTAGTTGTCGAAGCTGTGCGTGGCGAGTGGGAGTCAATTTTAGGTCTCAAATCTCCACAAGAATGCTTCCCCGAAGGCTCAGATTGCTTTTACCGAGCTGGACGAGTGCGAGCAATTAACGATATTGAGACTGAGGATTTAACGCCCTGTCACCGCGAATTTTTGGAAAAATTGCAGGTGAGGGGAAGTTTAATTGTGCCGATGATGGGCACAGATACCGAATGTTGGGGGTTGCTGATAGCCCACGAGTGTTCAGCGCCGAGGGTTTGGCAAACAGCAGAACAAGAGTTGCTGCAACATTTGGCCTCTCAAGCTGCGATCGCCATTCACCAAGCAGAACTTTATCAAGAAAGTCTCAATGCCGCAACTGCCGATCGAGCAAAAGCCGAACAGCTAGCTAAAACCCTCACAGAACTCAACAATACCCAAGCCCAACTGATTCAAACCGAAAAAATGTCCAGTCTCGGACAACTGGTGGCGGGAGTCGCCCACGAAATCAACAACCCGGTTAACTTTATCTACGGTAATCTTTCCCACGCCAGCGAATACAGCAAAGATTTGCTCTGCTTGGTGGAACTCTACCGCCAGCACTATCCCAATCCCCACCCAGAAATTAGCGAGTGCTCCGAAGCCATCGACGTTGAATTTCTGGTCGAAGATTTACCCAAAATTTTGACTTCCATGACAGTCGGATCTGAGCGCATCCGCCAGTTAGTTGTATCTTTGCGGAATTTTTCTAGACTCGATCAAGCTCAAAAGAAACCTGTTGATATTCACGAAGGCATCGACAGTACCATGTTGATTTTGCAACACAGATGCAAATCCCAGTCAGATCGCCCCAGCGTAGAAATCATCAAAGAATACGGCAATTTGCCCTTAGTAGAATGCTATGCTAGCTCGCTAAATCAGGTGTTTATGAATTTGCTCGGCAATGCCATTGACGCGCTAGAAATGGGACAAAAAGAGCAAATTATCAAGGTTCCCGGACTCTCTGGCAGCGCAGCAGCGACATATTTTAGCTCCCAGCAACAGGAGATAGAACCTGCAGATATAAAGGGCAGCAGCGAGTCTTTGATTCCTGATTTTTCCTACCCTTCCATTCGGATTCGTACCGAATTGATCGATGAAACAACAGTAGGAATTTGCATTGCAGACAACGGTCACGGCATTCCCAAAGAGTTAATTTCTCACATATTTAATCCCTTTTTTACAACTAAACCCGTCGGTCGGGGGACGGGTTTAGGACTTTCTATCAGTTATCAAATTGTAGTTGAGAAACACCAAGGAGCACTCAAGTGTATTTCTGTGCCAGGTCGGGGTACAGAGTTCTGGATCGAGATTCCGGTGAATTAGCAAGCTCTGCTTAAGGCAAGAGTATCTTCACCAGAACCGAACCGAGGGAGCCGAGAAGACTCACCAAGTTGCCGTTACCCCCAGTGCGCGGCTCGGTTGGTTTTTGGCGCGCCACAATGGCTTCGGCTAACTGCTTTGACAATTCCTGACCTTGGGGATTTCCTTGATCGGTAAAGAGTTGCTTAGCTCGATCGGCATCTTGAGTCGCCCCGGCGAAATCTCCCAAATCAGCCCGAGACATACTGCGCGCGAAATAAACGGCGGCTAGATCCGATTTCATATTCAGGGCTTGATTGTAATAATCAATGGCGTTTCTGTAGTTTCCCGCTTGAGCTTCCATTACTCCCAAGCGATAGAAATCTTCCGCGCTGCCGATATTAGTTGGCATTCCCCTAACTCCCAGCAATTGGGCGTTAGTTAAATTGGTGTCAGTTAAATTGGCATTGCTGAGATAGGCGCTTCTCAAGTCAGCTCCGCTGAGGTTGGCTCCGCTGAGGTTGGCTCCGGTGAGGTTGACACCAAACAAACTTGTGCCGCTGAGATTGGCTCCGCTGAGGTCGGCTCCGGTGAGGTTGGCTCGGCTGAGGTTCGCCAATCTCAAGTCAGCTCCTTTGAGATTCGCTCCTGTTAAGTTGGCTAAAACCAGACCGGCACTGCTCAGGTCGCAGTTGGGGCACTGTTTCGTGGCTAGTAATTGTTGCGTGTGTTGGATGTTCTCGGCCATTGCAGGAGCTAGAGGGGCGATCGTGCTCAACAGCGTTGCAGCAGCAAGGATTCTAAGTTTCATATTAACCATCCAAAATCCCAAATATTAAATCTAAAATAGCTTTTATCAAAGCAAGTGAAAGCCAAGATAACAGATATTGCTAAATATTACCTGATTCTAGACATCATAGATAGGGCTTACCCACGGGCGATCGGAAACTGGTTTTTTTAGGAAAATACGCGCGTTGTAGTCCACAGATCAGGTAAAAACCCGGTTTCTTTGACCTGAATGCCTCCAGGCCGATACATTGAAATTCACGTCCTCAACAGAGTCTCAAATAAACATTTCGCCACCAATAAATAAGGGTAACAAAAAGCTTGTTACCCTTGAGCAGCGGTTCTCACCAACCATAAAATTTAAAACATAAATTAGTCGTGGATCGTGCCGTCGGGCATCGTCGTACCCTTCAGATATACTCCGTTCAGGTTAACTTTTGTAAGGTTTGCTCCTAGGAGGTTTGCCCCGCTTAAATCAGAGGCACTTAAAATCGCTTCTGTCAAGTCTGCCCTAATTAAGCTCGCTCCCATTAAGTCGGCTCCGCTGAGGTCTACTTTGCTCAGGTTTGCGCCAATTAAATCGGATTCTGTCAGCACCGCCCTCCGCAAGTTTACTCCGTAAAGATTTACTCCGTGCAAGTCTGTGCGGCAGAGTATTGCCCGAGATATGTTGGCTCCAATTAAAGTTGCTTGGATCAGCGAAGCACCGCTCAAGTCTGCTTTGCTCAAATTTGCTCCCATCAACTCTGCTCTGTACAGGTTAGCTTCCAGTAAAAGTGCTTCTGTGAAGTCCGCTCCAGCTAAGTCGGCTCTGCTCAAATTGATTTTGGACAAATTGGCTTTGCCAAAGTTGACTCTGCTGAGTTTGCCTTTGCTGAGATTGGAGCCAATCAAGTCTGCTTCATACAGATTTGCTCCAATCAATTCTGCTTCGTAGAGATATACTTCGTGCAGGTAGACCCCACTAAAATTTCTTTCTCCTATTGCGTATAGCTTGAGCAGTTCGTCAACTTTCATTTTGGCTTCTCTACACCTTTTAAATGCAGAATACTGTCAGTTGGTTGGTTGTACCGGATGTTCTGCCATTTTAGATTTTAGATGCTGACAGGTTCACACCCAGGCCGAGAACTCTGAGACTGTTTGGGAAGTAGAAGCGCAAAACAGGATTCTCTTTGTCCCTTAATTAACAAAAAATTAAGATTAATTTTTTTAACAGCCTCGATCGCACTTTTTGAGTAAATCAAAGGAATTTTAACTCGAAAGGGCGATCGAGGCCATAAGTTCTTGCGTATAGTTGAGTTTACTGAGGAGTGGTGTGACCGCGATCGCTAATTGATGTTAGTAGTATCACATAGAAACAACCGTTTCGATCGCGACAAAGCCCAAAAAATAGCCGATAATGGTACTGTACGGCTGGGAAATTGACAATCCCACCGCCTGCGTGTTTTACTCAACAGGCGATCGATCGAGTAGTTTCACAGAGACAGGCCTGTGGCACGAAGGTCGGTTCTAGCGTCACTCGACGCAACCTGTTCAGATTGATGAAAGTGCTGATGTCGCAGGATTTCTGGCACAGCGAGAGCCAGAAATGCACTTATGGGTACAGGGAAATGTATGTGTAAAATTTCGATCGCTGGCGTACAGATTTAACCTGTTTGCTAGCACGTAATGATTAAAAGTTGCCAATATCGGCACAAAAAATACCGAAACACACCAGAAAAACGATGATAAATGTTGAGTAAAAATAGCAGAAATGGTATCGCATAAAATTTAACTAAGTAAGTCGGTGGGGAAAAACACAACTGTGTTAAGAAAGATAAATGAGGCTAAAACCCCAATCCCTCCTGCATTCTGTCTCCTGACTCCTGCCTCATCCCAACTACAAATATTTACGCCTTTCTACTTATTGCAGCGAATGTAGCAGTCAAACGGTTAACCGAGATCGGTATTAGCAATGACGCTGGTGCGATCGTCGAAGACAAAATTTACCCAAAAAGCAGGTAATTTCTCAAAAAATCTGGTTGCAGCCCCGGGCTAAACCAAGAACCAGCTTACTATCGTCTGAGTAAGCCGATGACTGAAAAAATTTGATTGAGAGCGCTTGTGTATTGCTTGATTAGCAAACAACAGGCGATCGATTGGGATGGGGCAGATTTTTATCCCTTGTCAAACAAACCTATTGTATAACGCAAATCGTGAGGTGATTGGTATGGCTGGAGTATGTAAACTTAGCATCACAGAGACAAGTGAAGAATTGAAAAGCTTGCTAAACGAACAAAAAACGGCAAGTGGCTTTCAAAAAATTCAAGCACTTTACCTGTTTAAAATTTGTCAAATTAAGACAGTTAAAGAATTAGCAATGACAATCGGCGTCAACCGAATTACTGTGCAGCGGTGGCTGAGAAAATACCGCTCTGACGGACTTGAAGGACTCCTAGAAACAAAGCACAGCGGCGGCCGCAAGCCTGCGATTCCTCCTCTAGCCCGCGCTAGTTTGGCAATGCGCCTCAGCGACCCCCAGAAAGGCTTTAAAAGCTATGGAGAAATTCAAGAGTGGTTGCAGCAGGAATACAGTATTGAAGCTTCCTATAAAGCCGTTTACGCAACAGTCAGATATCAGCTAAAAGCCAAGCTGACGAAAGTCTAGACAGTTGATATAGCCGAGTCTCAGAAAGATGAGGTACTATCCGGCATAGGGCATAGGGCATAGGGCATAGGGTTATCCTCACTTTTTTGAGAACCGCTATAGTTGATACTCGCGCGGCAAGTTAATCACCGTCCAAAAGTTTGCAAGTTTTGAAGCTTTTGAGGATTGGCTTCTTCAAGAAAAACTCAACTAATTGTTTTTGAACTAAGAATGGCGCGGGTCAGAAACCCGGTTTCTTCCTAGATACTGCGCTAGCAAACCAAGATGTTTCGCAAAAACCGGGTTTCTTTGGCATCAGTTTTGTGAAGCAAACTCGCTCTCAGAGTTTGTGAAAGATGCTTAAAAAATGTGCCATAATTTATAGCTTGCAAGTTTTGTCTAATTTGCAGGTTTTGTTATATGGAGGTAAAAATCGGCAGCAATTAAGGCAGAAACCGATCCAAAGCCGCTTTCAATTCTTCTATTTCGGTATCAATATTGCCTTCTTTAGCGGCTCGGGCGATGCACTCGGTTAAATGTTCGTCAAGAATGATTCTCGCTACGCGATCGAGGGCTCCTCTAACTGCTGCAACTTGCACGAGAACTTCGGGACAGGGACGGTTTTCTTGCACCATTGTTTTGATGCCGCGGACGTGTCCTTCAATCCGAGATAAGCGATTTACCAACCGCCGCATCGATTCTTCATCGTGATGGTGAGGGTGGGCCGATTCATTGTGATGGTGGTGGGAATTTGAGGGCAAGGATTTGTCAGTAGAAGTATCAGATACAATCATTGGGGTTATGCCATTTTAGATTTTAGATTTTAGATTTTAGATTGGGGAATGAGTTATTCGGTAAGGGTTGGCTCCCGTGTCTAGTGTTGCATTATTTTGTGAAACTGATGTTAGTAGGGAAATTTTTCAAGTTAGAATTGAGAATATGTTGAATTCGTCAAAGCTGCTGACTCATGTATTGTAACTGTCAAAATATATTTAGGATCTAGAGAGCCGCAAATAATTAAGCGGGCGCGATCGCACACCTTCGCACACCTTGACCAGAATAACTCAGAGTAACAAAGATTGACGCTATGCGACTATTTAAGTTTTTTGACCGCGCACCCCGCACAGGCGATCGCCACTTCGCCCTAATTTTAGGAATGACGATCGCCCTGAGCGTTCTAGCCATCAATCCTGCACTGGCTTTAGCAATTGACAAAAATCCGCCAAACTCGCGGCAAATGGCAAGAACAGCCGTGCAGCAAGCAGATTTGAGTTCCCCAGCGACTCTGCCAAATCCGCAAATGCTAGCGCTGCAGAGCCCGGAAATCCCGGCGGCGACAAATACCAACAGTTTTGTGACGGCGGCAGTCGATCGAGTCGGGCCAGCAGTTGTTCGCATTGATACCGAGCGCACTGTCAGCCGCAACCTCGACCCGTTAATGGAAGACCCCTTCTTCCGCAGATTTTTGGGAGAAGATTTGCGAAGCATGACCCCCAGACAAGAACGCTTGCGCGGTCAAGGTTCGGGCTTCATCATCGACAAAAGCGGGATTGTTTTAAC
Organism: Tychonema sp. LEGE 06208; assembly: GCF_015207505.1. GTDB lineage: Bacteria > Cyanobacteriota > Cyanobacteriia > Cyanobacteriales > Microcoleaceae > Microcoleus. The sequence goes on along the minus strand of NZ_JADEWT010000011.1, from coordinate 81,427 downwards.
CAATGCTCACGTAGTTGACAAAGCCGATCGAGTGACTGTCACCCTAAACGACGGGCGGACATTTCCAGGACAAGTCCAAGGTACTGACGAAGTAACGGATTTGGCTGTGGTCAAAATTAATACTAAGGAAGTTAACTTGCCCGTGGCAACCTTGGGAGATTCCGATGCGGTGAAAGTGGGAGATTGGGCGATCGCCGTGGGCAACCCCCTCGGATTTGACAACACCGTCACCTTGGGCATTATCAGCACTCTCAAACGCTCCAGTGCAGCCGTCGGCATTCCCGACAAGCGGCTCGATTTCATTCAAACGGATGCGGCCATCAATCCCGGCAATTCCGGCGGCCCGCTGTTAAACAGCAGGGGAGAAGTGATTGGCATCAACACGGCGATTCGAGCTGATGCAATGGGTATTGGCTTTGCAATTCCGATCGACAAAGCCAAGGCCATCTACGCGCAGTTAGCCAAGGGAGAACAAGTCAGCCACCCGTTTTTGGGGATTCAGATGATTGCTTTGACTCCTGAAATGGCCAGAGAGAATAATGCTGACCCCAATGCTCCTGCGATTGTCCCGGAAGTCAAAGGGGTGTTAGTGATGCGAGTTGTGCCCAATACGCCTGCTGAAGAAGCAGGGATTCGCAAGGGAGATGTCATCGTTCAAATTGACGGCGAGAAAGTGACACAGCCGGCACAGTTGCAAAATTTGGTGGAAAACAGCAAAATCGGTCAAATTCTCAAGCTGAAGGTGCGCCGCGGTGCCCAGACGAAAGATATTGCGGTTCAAACTGCTCAATTGAGGGATTTTTAGGGAAGAAGGGGAAGGGGGGAAACTGTTAGAAACCCTTTCCTTCTTCCTTCTTCCGACTTCCCTCGGACTGACATCCGTTACATCCGTTACATCCGTTACATCCCGTACATTGCTCGTTGCCGAACTTCCTTCCTCTATATGACACGAGTTCAACTTGCCTATCCCAAAATTCCAGATAGTAAAAATTGCCCTAACAAACAATGTATAGCTTTTGAGAAGTACGATGGCACTAATTTGCATTGGGTTTGGGAAGTTGAACTTGGTTGGTATGCTTTTGGTACGCGTCGCAGTAGATTTGATTTGGATGAAATGGGAATTGCAGAATTTAATGCTGCACATCCAGGTTTAGAAACAGCACCGGAAATATTTAAGAGAGATTTTGCTAGTCCGTTAGAGTCTATCTTTCGAGAAAATGAACAGTATCACTGTGCGGAAATTACGGTGTTTACAGAGTTTTTTGGTGCTAACTCGTTTGCGGGAATGCACCAAAAGGACGATCGCAAACAATTGGTGCTTTTTGATGTGGAAACCGATCGCGGTATGGTTATTCCCGATCGGTTTATTCAGGATTTTGGTAAATTAAATATTGCGCGAGTGATTTATCGCGGCAAACTGACGGGCAAGTTTATGGATGATATTCGCGAGGGGAAATACGGTGTGGATGAAGGTGTTGTGTGCAAGGGAGGCAGCAACTCTAATAATCTGTGGATGGTGAAGATTAAGACTGATGCGTATATGCAGAGATTACAGGAATTTTTTAAGGATGATTGGGAAAATTACTGGGAGTAATATCAAACTGATAGAGTAACTGTCACAAGCCAAAGTGGGAGATGTCGGCAACCCCCTGGGATTTGAGAAGACCGTTGCGTAAGTCATCAGGAATTAAAGTATATTGGTCGTAATCAATAGACAGCTAATAAAAAAATCAGGGAAAATTTAGTTATGACATCTGTGGAGCTTGAAAAAAAAGCCATGACTGAAGAAGAGGTGGCAAAGTTATGGGAAGCCTTCAAAGTATTTGACGCAGACGGGAGCGGTTCTATCTCATCAGAAGAACTGGGTCAAGTGATGCGATCGCTAGGCCAGAGTCCTAACGAAACCGATCTGCGCGACATGATTAAGGAAGTGGACGTAGACTTGTCGGGCAGTATCGATTTTGAGGAATTCAAAATGCTGATGGTGTCCCAGCAGGGCGATCGCCAGAGTCGTCTCAAAATGGCATTTAGTGTATTTGATGAGGATGGCAGCGGTCAAATCACTAAAAATGAGATGCAGGGTGTGATGAGCCAGTTTGGGCTCACAGAGCAAGAGCTGGATGAGATCATCAAAGAGGTAGACAATGATGGCGATGCCTCAATTGACTTTGAGGAATTCTGCAAACTGGTACCGGATGAATCAGAGCTCACAACCGGATATCAAGACTCGCCGGTTCCAGTTGTCAGTACACAGACAACGGAGATTTCAGATAGTACAGCCGCTGCGATCGCAAGTACAGCAACTGCGATCGATGAGGCAGCTTCTGCCACTATTGAACCTAATCTAGAAGAAGCACCCACCGATAGCAATCCAGAAATAGCGCGGCTAAAAGAACTACTCGCCCAACACCCACAAACTGAGAAGAAGCGCGGTACGTCCCGCTTGCAAATGCAGATTGGTTTGTTTCGTCTGATCCAGGGAGCGGCCTACCGCAGCTTCCGTGAGAGTTTTTCCGCCAACCACCAGACTCACCTGCGCGTGAGAAATTTGCCGTACAGAATCGCTGATTTTGTGCAATTTGTCAAAACTGCGATCGCCCTTTATAAAGGATTAGGTATCGTAGAGTCTGCGTGCAACCCTGTACTGGATTCAGTCGTGAAATCGATCGAAGATGAATATGCCAGACTAGAGGCTCGCATCAAGAACTGGAAGACGATCGAAAAAACTCCAGAAATGTTGGCAGAACAAAAAGCCATGTTGGAGGCGCGGGGTAAATCTGCCAGCGCCAAGGAGAAGTTTGCCGCGGGAGTCGAGTTTGCAATCACCATCAAGAAGAAGAGTCTCAACTTGCGCGACATCGCCGAGGGCGTGCTTGCCATCAACGAACTCAACCGACTGCGAAAAATGGAGCTGAGTGAGGAAATGGCACCGCCACCAGCCCAATCCGAGGGAAATCCCAAAGATTACCTGAAGAAGTGGAACCGCGTCATCCTCTCGGATGCCTCAGAGAAAATCGATGGTGCGATGATGCCCGTGGCCTATTGGTATGAAGACTTTATGCCGAAGTTGCTGGCTGCCTTTAGCGTCATTACCGCAGCAGACATCCCCTTGAACACGGTGCCTGACGAAACGGCTTTAAACCAGTGGTACGAAGCCACTAAAACGTCAGGGGAATTTGGGCGCTATGGGGCGGATGTTATAGAAAGCTTTCCCAAATGCGCTCCAAAACAAAAGCTAATGCTTCAACAGGCATGGCGCTTGACGCACAACTACCTAAATGGGGTACAGAAACGACGCGAACGCATGGAGTTTGGGCGCGAGTCTGGCGAGCTTTCGCAATATGTGTCATTTATCGACGTTTATATCGATCGCAGTGAAATAAAGAATTCACAAATGCGCGTCAGCTTCCCTTACTATATTGGCCCTGCGGTGTGGCGTTTCTTCCACACTACGGCTGAAATCGTCTCTACCAAGACCCCCCAACAGCAAAAAACTCTGGTGGCCATCTTCAAGGACTTTTTCAAGCTGTTTGCCACTATGTATCCCTGCCCCTACTGCCGCCACCACCTCAACGCCTACGTCGTGCAGAATAAGGAGGTGGAAATGTACCCTGTGGAGTACCTTGTGCTTGGGCGTGACCCGCGTCTGAATAACTTTGAGGTATCAATGGAGGCAAAGCTGTCCACCGTAGTAGATGGCGATTCCCTGCGCTTATTCTTCTGGAAGCTGCACAATACTGTCTCCTCATCAATTGCGCGATCGGAGGAGTGGTATCACAAGGATGAGAAAGCATTTTATACCACTCGTTATTGGCCCAGCATTGACTCTGAGCTAGCACGAGCCAAAGCCCTCAAACACATCAGCATTGCCACCGATCGGATGTACCGCCTCTACGGTATGCTCAAACCCGCAGCACGACTGACAGGGGTGAGAGCAACATTGCAAAAGCTATTGGATAAGCGGGATGAGGAAGGCATCAAGGAGGCCTGCTTAGTTGCCCAAGATTATATCAAGGAGTTGGAGGAGGCGATCGTCACCGGACAATTCCTACAAGAGACATATTACTTTGACCCCGATCTTGTCGATCGAGCTCCTGTCTTTAGTCCTGAAGAAGAGGAGTTTGCTCGCAGCGGTGTGTTCGTAGAGGTTGCTTAGATATCAGCTAAAAAGTTAAGCTTAAAAGCTTAACTTTTTACCGATTATAAAAAACTCGACAACTTAGCGTGATTAAAATTATTCACTTGATGGCGATCGCTTTTACAGATTTTCGAGAAGGCTCACTTTTATCCACTTGACGATATTCTCAATCAGATGAGTATCGCTATCTGAAAATTGTTTCAAGTACAGATTGTCCTCTGGTTGACTGCTAACAATACAAATCAAGCCATCAAATTTGCTGATGGCATCAAGAAAGCACTGACTAAAGTCTTTGGGTTCTGTTCCTTTATGGTTTTCGTATAAGACTAAGACAATCTGTTTTTCGCTGTCTAGCAAATCCCAATAAGTTTGAAGGTCAAGCATTGTTTTAGGTGTTCCATCATCGCTTTTAGAACAGCCCTGCTTAACCATTTCGCTATAAATTTTACTTGATGGGTTATCAGGTTCAATGAACTTGCTCCCGTCAATACAAATTAGCTTCACAGAATCCCTTAATTGTGAATCAGTGGAGAGCGCACGCAGAATTTCCTGGGGAAACAGTTCCCATTTGTGGCTTTGTGGTTCACCATGCCAAGCCCTGAAAAATTCTGGGTAGCTCATGTTTTGGGAACAAGGCCAAATCGCTTTATAGCAGTTGTAGTAGAGATTAAAATCACTTTCAGCAACCAGGTCGGATAGACAGTCTTTCATAGATGAAATTGCTAACTCAAACTGATGGGTTTGGAGTTTTTTACCCAAACATTCAGCCACGATAACACAGATCGACGAATCGATATTAGAGTACATCAGTTCAATCAGTTTTTTGACTGCTTCATCATTGCCTATTCCAACTTTTTCTAGTTTTTTTGCAGCTCCAATACAAATAGATAAGTCAGCACTGCTGCCAAGCATATCGGTTAGTTCTGTAATTGATTCTGGATAGTTCGCTGTAGTTTCCAGCAAGAGAGCCACCGCAATCGCTTTAGGGTGTTCAGGTGCAATTTCTATTAAGCGACTAGCTACTAAATGATGAATGAAATCATTAGGATTAAAATCTTTATAACTATCAATAATCTCGCTCAGAGTTTCAACTGCTTTTTTTAAGTATTGACTATCCATTCTCGCCAAGCTATAAGCTGCTCTAGAACGAAGATTATCATTTTGTTCAGAATCCATTAATTCAATCAAAGGATTGATAGCTTTTGACTTGTGACTAGGCGCAATTTTACCTAAACAGTCAGCGGCTTTAACGCGGGTAAGCATATCAGTATTGCTATCTATCAGGTCACTTATAACTTTGATTGATTCTGAGTCGTTAAAAGCAATTTGTGCTAAACTATCAATCGCTTGATAGTGGTTAGAGTTACATTCATAATGGGTGGCATCAGGGGTGCTAGTGCAAATCAAGGACAGGAGAGTAGAAATAGCTTCTGGTGAACCCATACCAATTTGCCCTAATTCCCAAATCAATAAATAACCTACACAAAGATTTAGCCTATTGTTAATTGTGTCAATCAAAATGGTGACAGCAAGGGTACGATCTGTTTCTAGAAGTGTTTCTCTCGCCAACTGTGCGCTTGGAGCGTCAAATGTCTGAGAACTGAAGCCTAATCTAACAAGCCACAATACAATCTCCCTATCACGTCTGCACTCTTTAAATTCAGCTATTGCCGACGCTGCTAAACAACACGCTCGATAAAAATAAAAGTCTTGACACCTATCCTCAAACTCTACCAATGACTTAATAAATTTTTCTTTCTCCTTATTGTCCACATCCTCACGTCCCAGCCATAGCAAAATGACCTCTTTCCACTGTGGCTCAAAAATGAGATATTTACCTTGATCTGGGTTGTGAGGAAGGTGCTTTAAAAAGTAGTCCCAATGCGGTATAGCTTTCGCGGCAAAATACTCCTTGAATGAGTCATGTATAAAGTCATAGTCCTTTTGGTCAGGACTGACACGCTGCAACCATCCAAGTTGGTTGATAGCTAACCCAAACAAATCCTCATTTGATTTCACTAAGTGAGAACAGACTAGGGAATGCGATAACGGATATTCGCCTCTCTCAATTGCCTGTTTTGCCAATTGGCAGAGAGAATTTATCAAGCGTTGCTTTTGGGGTTTAGTAGATTCTGGAATGCTCCGGTCATAGTCTGTATTAAGAAACCATTGAATTAGACCTGCTTTGGTACTGGGCAATTGGCGTTGTGGTTGCCAAGTACGACACAAAAACGTTAAATATAGAGGATTACTAACTAAATCTTTAATGCGGTGATATCTTGGCTGGTTTAACTCAGTCCATAACTGCTCTGCGTCGCTGGTAAACCAAGCATTAATTAACTTTTCGATCTGTTCAAGTCTCAAGCCTAGATTTTGATAAGTATCAAACCCTAAAACTTCTAAGGCATCTTTACTGGAGTTCCAGATACTTGTCCGACAGGTCAACACTACTCGGCACTTTATTCTCCTGTCTGTCAACTGTTCTAAAAATTTATTGGGTAGCTTTTCAACTCCATCTAGCAGAAAACAAGCCCGACCATTTTCTAAGCGTTTATCTAAGTTGGCGAGCCATTCCGAGGGTACATCTCCCACCTTTCCAGAAGCATCTTTCAACCACTCTTTCAAATATTGATCTACGGGTTTTGTGCCTACCTCTCTCCCATCAATCCAGATCGGTACTTCATCTGTCTGTTCCAACTGTTCCAACATCCAAAACCCAATTTTGAGCAACAGCGTAGTTTTTCCAGCCCCCGATTCTCCGATAATGGCTAGCCGTCGCCCTTGGCTTTTCGGACTTTTTTTTCCCTCCCGCAGAACTTCATGAAAAAACTGCTCCTCTGCGTCAAACTTCTCTGTTACTGCGTAATCGATATTTCTACCATTCTGATCTTTTTTCTGCTGTAGCAATCCCAGTGGCACAAAATCTAGTAGTTCAAAGGATAGCCTCCTATCATCCGCACCATTGAGCCAATTATCGACGGTGAGCCGTCTTTTACGCTCAAGCATGGTGAGGCAAAGTTGTCGCCAGTCAGGTGCGCTCGTACCCGTTGGTTTCAGCGACTCACTTTGACTGACATCCGTGCGATCGACAATCTCATTCCAAGACAGACCTAAAACTGTACAGAAAGCCTTGAAGACATTGGTGTTAACGGCTTCTGTTCCGTACAGAAAGCGCTTCCAAGTCCCTTCAGAGCAACCATCAGCATAAGGGGGGCTTTCTTGCCAAACTTTGTTTGGCTCCAGAACTTGACTAGCTTCCACAAGCCATCTGGGATCATCTATATTCCACCCTTTTTCTTTCCTCGCCTGCTTAATCTCTGCTTGTCCCTTCTCAGAAGCTTTGAGGCTTGCCATATACACCTGAATCAAGTCATTGTCAAGATCAATTTTAGATCATAGCTCGCGATCTGAAACTGACTCTAGTGAAAGTTTGAAAAATTAATCATTGTAGAAATGTGGAAAGCAAAGTTTGCCAACTAACTTCTCCTCAATGCAAACCCCAACCCCATATATAAAACAGATGGCTACTTCCAACAAATACGGTTCTCCCGAATCCCAACCCACCGCCGTGCAGCTTGCTTTCCCTTGGGGCGAGGAACAAATTCTCGACAAGTCTCCTGCATCACCAACTGAGCGTGTGACTCAGCATAAAACTTCAAGCAAAAAACAACACCCGCCACAAGTTGTGGTAATTCTCATTTGTCAGTAAACCTTATAATCCTTACAGGGCGGCTATCGCCGCCCATCCAACCAAACCACAACTTCTTTGTCCATGTAGCTAGCTATATCCCATGTATGTATGGTCAGCCTGAATTCGCTCATCAAAGTCCATATTTCCGTTTTCGATGCCACTTATATCGATGCCAAAGGGCAAAATGTAGGAAAAGTTTTCAACTATCCAGAAATCCTTCATTACTCGATGCTATGTTTGTCACTCCCCAGCTTTTGCATTGCCCTAATCTTCAAGCTCTAAATATCGAGCCAAAATCAGTTGAATTTCGGATATTTGTTGCAACTCCAATTGCCCAAGACAGCGCACAAGTCTGCGTTTATCAAACGTCATCGGATCGACGCACACGATAAAACTCTCGGTATTCAGACCATTGAGAGTCGAAGGAATCACAGGCAAAACAACAGCTCGTAAACCCTCGTTTGGAACAGCAGAAGTGATGGGCAGAACTGTGACTTTACTGCGTTGATTAAAAGCAGTTCCTGAAATAATTACCGCCGGTCGAGTCTTGCGGATTTCTGTACCGACTGAGGGATCGAAATTCACGAGCCAGATGCTTCCCAGTCGGTAATCGCTGCTTGCTGCCATGCTTCCTCCTCATCGGCTAATTCATCACTCAGTTCATCGAGCAATAAACAGGCTTCTACCATTGCCTGCTGTTCTTGTTGTTTGCGCCATCCTTGCAATAAAAGCTCAACTAGCCGACTGCGATTTTCTACACGCTCGTCAATGTAACGCACTAGCTCATCTGGCAAAGAGATAGATACTTTCATATTATTTATGCCACTTTTAATACTACCAATGGTAGCAGAAATATCGACCAGATTGCAAGTTGATGAAATAGAGCAGCAGCAGCGCCGATTCCGTCTGATTCCGATCGCCCCCTACACAAAATTAGCCGGATCTTGATCTCGCCGATGCTTCAGCAGAATCGGAGAACCTTGGCCATCACCCACCAAAGCCGCCGTTTTCTCCAACGCTTCCCTCAATCGCTTGGCGGCGTAGATGGACATATCGCGGGGTACATTCACCCGATCGCGCAAATACCGCAAAGCCGCATCAGAACCCGGTGGCGGCGTACAAACTTCGCCAGTCATCATCAAAGTTAAAGCACAGCGCAAAGCCTCATCAAATAAATTGTCATCAGCAGGATTGACTCGAATGATGTTGCGGTGGTGCTTAATGACGCGGTGAAGTGCTTCAGCGCGGGAGGTTTCCGGTTCTGGATACATCACATCCGGCAGTCCAGCCCAAGGCCCATTATCCACGCGGGCTTTATTGACTAGCATCTGAGGTTCGCCGTTTTCATAACACCCGCCCATCTGAGGCGGTAAATCGTGGACGTGGGTGTGAAAATCGCTTTGGGTGCCCCGATAGGTAGGGCGGGTTTCCATCGCCGCAAACCAGTCAGCAAAGCGCGGGTTTTCTTCCCGCATCGAGTAGCCTTTGTAGTAGTAAAGACTGGCATTCATCCGTTCCACGTAGGGCGTAAAGATGACATCCGCAGTGCCAAATTCATCGAGGAAATAAGGCCCCGGAGTGCTAGCCAAGGCTGCTTCTACCTGGGTGACGACGCTGATAAATTGGTTGCGGTTGTGCTGTTCTACTTTGGCTGAACTTGCTGGGTAGCACAGCCAAGAGCACCAAGCCCTAAACAGCAGTCGTTCTAGCCGCCGCATGGGTATGACTGCCGGGTTTTCCATCCCCAAACCCAAGGGGCCATAGACTCGTTCGAGGGCGATTAAGATATCATCGCTTTCGGTGATGATGCGGCCGTCTAGCTCGATCGCCGGTAACATTCCTGACGGCACTTTGCGCTTGTACCAGCTTTCTTTTTCCCCATAGCAGAACATTGTAACTTTGTCAATACGGTAGGGGATTTCTTTTTCTTCTAGCCACAGCCAGATTTTTTGGCAGTAGGGACACCACGCATGATTGTCGCGGTACAGCGTGACTCTCACGTCGGATTCGGGATGTCCGAAGAGGCGCAAGCGGGCTTGAGAGTTGGTGGGGCCGTTGGTGCGATCGACTTGAAAGTCTGTGAGTGCCTCCAATTCTGTCCAGCTTAGGGGCGCGAGGCGATCGGTGGTTGTCATAGTTAAATTGGGCTGATAATAAGCTTAGGGCGATGTCTGGGGAGGGGGTGGAGCCTCTTGAATTTTGGTGAGTGCTGCTTGAATTTGGGGGGTGGCTAGGAAGTTTTGGGTGGCTGCGATCAAGCGATCGCCCCAGAGGTTTTCTTTGAGAAAATCTACAGTGGCATAGCGTCTGTCTAATTTCAGGGCCGCTTCTCCCATTGCTAAACCTTTTTCTTTGTCGCCTTTGCTGTACAGTGCTACTGCTAGAGCTAGCATTGGTTCTGCTGCTTTGTTGTCGATCGCGATCGCTTGTTGCCAGCGTTTGATTGCGCCATCGACATCTCCGGTTTCGTATTTGACTAATCCGATGTTGTTGATAGCGGGCCACAGGTTTTTTTCTAAAGCAAAGGCTTTTTCGTACTGGGCGATCGCATTATCAAACCGCTTGAGCTTGTAAAAAGCGTTGCCCAAATCAAATAATGCGCCCGGAGTGTCTGGCTTTATTTTCAAACCAGCTTGCAGGTATTCGGCTGCTTTTTCGTACTTCGCTTGCCGAAAGTAAGCTTCTCCCAAGACAAATTTAATTGAGGGATTTTCTGGCGATAGAGATTGAGCTTGCCCCAAAGCTTCAATCCCTTTGTCCAACTGTTCGACTTGAAGGTACAAGCTGCCTAACAAAGTCCAAGCTCGATCGTTCTTGGGGGCTAACTGTGTGGCGAGTGCGGCTCTGGGGATGGCGAGTTGGTACTGCTGGAGTCTGGCTAGCTGGACTGCTTCTTCAGCAAGGCTCAAGGCTGTCTGGTCGAGTTGGGCCGAGTCGATTTGCAGGGTGTAAGGCAGGAGTGCCTGTGCGACAACGGGCTTGGGCATTGTCCCCAAAAAAAGCGCGATCGCCAGAGATATTAAAGAAATGCGATTAGGCACTGTACAGCCCCAGGAAAAAATATAATGGTTTCTCGATCGCCTATAATAACTCATATTTTTGAGTTTTGATATTGCTTCCTGACTCGCAACGTTTTGCGGTTTTCTGTTAAATTGTTCCCAGATTCTGTTTTGCACTCAGGGATAATATTTTTGATTCACTGCTTTAGAGAGGACTGAAATCCTTACTTAAAACCAGAGGATTTTTTTATTTTAGCAACTTTAGTGAGTTAATAAAGTCTGTTAAATACTGCTTTAGAGAGGACTGAAATCCTTACTTAAAACCTGAGACTTTTTTGTTTTTAGCAATATTTAGTGAGTTAATAAAGCCTGTTGAATTTGGTCTAACAATTGTGCTACCGATAAGGAAGAAGGCAAAATTTTAGCCGATACTTCTTGCAGCAAAAAGTCGATCGCCTCGGATTCTGAATTTACAACAGATCGATAATCCCAGACTAAAATTGGCAGTTGTCCAGTCATTTGTCGCAGGTTCGAGAGCGCTTGCAACATAGCAGTTGATTCTGAGGGGGCATCTCGCAAGCACAGCAAAACTAAGTCAACGCTTTGATATTGCAACTGCTGCAAAACTTCTCTCCAGCAGGGTGCGATCGACCCTCGGAATCCTGCGGTTTGGATGTATTGAATAAAAGCTTGAAAGTTGGGAGTACAAAACTGGGAATTGGGCATGGGAATCTCGGCATTTGTCGATCGATCGCCATTTTTCAATTCTTTTGTTATATTCTCCCCAGCCGCGCGGTGCAAGTCCGGTAAAGTCGAAATGTCAGCCAATAAAATGCTGGGCTTCCAACTCATGCCCGCAGCTACTTGAATCACTTGCCACAACGCAGAGGCGCCCAAAAGAGTGCCTTCGGGACTGCCGGCTGCCAAACAGGGAAATACCGACAATCCTTTGATTTGATTGGCCAGTTGCGTAGTTGCTGGGTCTAAAGTCACCAAGGGGAGAGAACCCAAATTTCGAGACCGACTTAACTGTTCAATAAAAGCTAAGGGGTTTTGCAGTTGACTTGTACTGTCCAAAACGATCGCCGAAGGCCGCCAAATTCGGGCGACGAGTTCTGCTTGGTCGAGGTCGTCTGCCTCTAAAACCCGGCAGTAGGTGGGATTTAGCAGTAAAGCGGAACCTTGAGACGAACTATTTTGCGGGCTTAGCCACAACACGGTTAAAGAATTTATCACCTTGTTGCTACTAGCATTACTTTGGCCGATCGAATCTGCCAGCAACCTTCGCAAAGCGGGTTCTTCCACCGGCAAGCTCAAAAAGCCTTCGGCGCGGTTGATAGCAGCCCGTTCTTTTTCGCCTCTGGTGGCTGTGACGATCGCCGGAATCGATCGGGTATCTGGATCGCTCTTGAGCAGCGTCAGCACGTCCCAACCGGACAACAGGGGCAGCAGCGGGTTGAGGAATATCGCTTCGGGACTGAACCTGCGGGCTTTTTCCAGGGCTTCGGTGCCGGAACGGGCGACTATTACTTGGTAGCCCAAACTGGAGAGGACGTTGGTTAAATCTTCGATATATTTGGGAACTGCTTCGACTATTAATACTAAACGAGAGCGAGAATTGGCGATCGGATGCTGATATTTTGGTTTGAATAATTCTTCCTCGGCCAAAGCAGGCGGTGGGGATTCTTCCCCGCAGTTTCCGGGAGGATTTGGCGGCAGCAGCAGGGTAAATTCAGAGCCTCGGTTTTCTGAGGAAATAAACGAAACGTCTCCGCCGTGGAGCCTCGCGAGCCTTTGAGTGAGTACCAGTCCGAGTCCGGTTCCTTGAAAACGTCTGGTCAGGGGGCTTTCTAGCTGTTGGAATTTTTGAAAGATCAGGTGCTGTTTGTCGGCGGGGATGCCGATGCCGGTGTCCCAAACGGTGAAGGCGAGCCAACCTTCCCAAACATTTACTTTCAATCCGATTTTGCCGCCGGCTTCGGTGAATTTTAGGGCGTTGGCAAGGAGATTGACGAGCATTTGTCGCAGCCGCAGTTCGTCGGCAATCAAATAGCTCAGTCCCGGTTCTATTTCGAGTGTAAATTCTATTTTTTCTGACGGTTCTGCCTTTGCTTCGCCGTTTGTTTTGGGGGGAGATTTTTCTTCTTGCTGTTGCAGTTGTTTTGCTTGTTCAAAGGCTCTTTTGCAGGTTGCTGCTATTTCTACGGATTCGGGAATTAGTTCTAGCTGCCCGGTTTCCATGCGGGTCAAGTCTAAAATGTCGTTAACTATTGTCATCAAATGCCGTCCGCTTTGATGGATTAGTTTGGCGTAACGTGATTGCCGGTCGTTGAGTTCTCCGATCAATTTATCTTTGAGGAGGCTTGACAAACCGAGGACGGCGGTGAGCGGGGTTTTTAGTTCGTGGCTGATGCAGGATAAAAATTCGTCTTTTAGTCGGTTGAGGTGGATTAAGTCTGCGTTTTTTGCTGCTAGTTCTTTGGCGACTAAATGTTCTTCGGTGACATCTTGTCCCATGACTAAAATTAGCTGGTCTCCGAGCGGCTGTTTGACAAATTGCCAGATCCGTTCTTGACCTGTTTGTACCGGGCAGTCGCAAATGTATGTGTCTGGTTTGCCTGCGATGGCGCACCAAGCTGGAGCGGTTAAGGTTGATGGGGAGGCGGCTGAGTACAGGGGTAGCGCGCAACTGCTGGCGGAGGCTGCATCCCGATCGCCCGATCGACTTACTCCTACTAAGCTCCTGCACTCAGAGGTGATAGCCTCGAATTGCACAGTCTGGTATTCGGTGGTTACATGGCTTGGTTGGTGGGACGAGTGTTTGCCCAAATTTGCTGCTGGTTCTGGAATTGGTTGAGGCCCGGCTCCCAGCAAAATCCGCCACGCTGCGTTTTGACTGACTATTTGTCCGCTGGGGGTTTGCAATCTCAGCGGTAGGGGCAGTTTTTCTAGGAGTTGGACTAGGGAGTTAAGGTTTTCCGAGGGTTTCAATCCCGCTTCTAAAAAGCGCCCTTTGCCCTCGGCGGTGGCTAGCGCCGAGGAAACGGGTATTAATTCGATTTCTTTGACTGCTGTTGACTCCGCCTGACTGCTGCTGTTGAGTGTGGCGATATATTGCAGCAGGCTCAGGCTCTCTAGGAGTCCTAAAAATTTACCGCTGGCATCTGTAAGGGCGATCGGGCTTTTGGAGAAACCGCCGACGCTTTGGCTGTGGGCTGGGCTATTTAGTTGTTCTTTTTGCAGGTACTGCCAGAATTCGCTGACACTCAAAGCGGCCGGTACTATGGTGATGGGTTCGATCGCGATCGAGCTTTCCGACAAAAGTTGCTCTCCGTCGTTTGTGCGCGAGTCCGTGCCCATCCAAAGGCTGCGGAGGTAAACTAATCCTAGGGGCTCCTTCTGTTCGTTGACTACTGCGACTCGATCGCAATTTCCCTCCATGAAAATTGACCGCAGCGATTCTAGTGTCGCCGTTGGTCGGCACAGTGGCACTGGGGAGATAAAATTCTTGAGACTGGGGTTAGTGGTTGGCATAACAAACCTGAGAGTCTGCTATTTATAGCAGTAATATTTTTGATACCCAATGTACCTGCGGATTTCTGTATCTTATTAATTTTATATCAGTTCGCTATCTAGTCCGGGATCGACCCAAAAAGAGCGAGTTCGATGCCTGCACTTGATTTGAGGCGATTACTAATTATTTTAAGGCTTAAGCTTAATTGCAGAAATCAAGCTCAGGGTGCTTGACATTGAAGCCAAGGAACACACTTTAGTTATTCTTCTGTTAGAAAGCTTATCCTTATTTATTGGGTCGTTAAGATTGGTTACAATTGATGTTGAAATGATTTTGATTGTGTAAACAAATTTGTCAGAGCGATCGACATGAATCTCGCTGTGTTATGGAGCATCTCCGGTTTTGTAACAAGCACTTTTTGGCGCGAGGCTGTTGTGCAAATAAACGTTTTATATCTCGACCAACTGAAAATCGTTAACTTTTTTCAAACTCTCAAACTCTCTCCACCTGCGATCGCCATAAAGTATAAAATCGATTTACGGCAGCCAGCGGGGATGATAGCCGGCAAAGGGAAGTTCTTCGGGCTGTACTTTTGCAGCAGAACCGTCTGGAGGTATTTCTAATAGGGGTAGCACCCAGAGGCGGCTGGTGGCGATCGACTGTCCGCCGGAGTTGCGGGGACTGTCTGCTGCTGACGGTTTTGCTGATGTAACTAATTGGTCGAAAATTAATGCCAGACCGTCGGGAGATAAACTGATTTGGGTATCTAATTGGTTCGGCAAAACTAGCAGCGGTTTGATGGTTCCTACCAAACGAGTGCCTTCTTTTTTGAGGTCGATGGTCGCGATAAAAGGCTGTTCTGTGTAGCTTTCTGTTTCGAGGCGTTGGGCTAACAAACAGTAAAGACGCTGGAATTGATTGTCTTTGTTTTTGCGCGGGTCGAAATAAACGGAGATAATGCTGCCGGGAATCCGCAATATTTCTTGTTCCACACCTTGGTTGTCTAAGATGAAAAGCGATCGAGTAAAGTCGCCGTTGTATTTAACATAGGCGGCGGCGGAGTTGTCGCGGGCCAGGCCCAATACTTGTTCGTATTTTGGTAAAAGTTCTACTGGGTCTGCTTCTGGTTTAAGCGGGACGATCGCTAATCCTTGTTTTTGAGATATTACCACCGATTTGCTGTCGGGCCGAATCATAAAATCTCCGCCTTGTTGATTTTCCAATGGTCGGGGCGGTAATTTTTCTTCGAGAATCCAAGGGCTGAAATCGCTGGGATTGCTGCGGTTGACGCGCTGAATCAGGATGATTTTTCCGTCGGCTGAAAGGTCAAATTTTAGGTTTTGGTAATCTTTGGAGTCTAGTAGTTTGTCGATTCTACCTGCTGGCTGTTTTTGTTGGGGTTCTTCTCCGGGGGATTGGGGATTGAGGCCGGTGGTGACTGTAAATAGTTCTTGATTTAGGGTGCCGCGAGTACGGGCGATCGATCGATCTGTGGCTGAGAATAAAATGCGATCGCCCCCGGGATAGGGTTTAAAATCGGTGACAACCAAATCTTTGGGAGTCAGGGGTATCGGTTTCGATTCGCTGCTGGAGAGATTGACTAGCATTAATCTGCTTTCTGTTTCGCCTTGAACGCCGATATAAGCAAAAGCCCGATCGCGAGTGCGAAAGGAACTGCTAAACGGCTGCATTGGCGTGCCTTTATATTGGTTGTTTTCTCCGAAATACTTGTCCGTTGCACCAGCGAGTTTTAATGTGTAGGTAACGCCGTAGGGTGCTGGATCTTGGAGGGTGTAAGCCATGCGCCGTCCCGCCCAACTAAATTTACCGGGGAGGGGAGGTTCTAGCGTTAAGTTTTCCTCGACGGTGGAGTGGTTCATCGGGCGAAAGAAGGTGAGGAGAAAGCCGGTATCTCGCGCGCCGATTTGTTTGTTTTCCCAGCTAAATTCTCGCACTCTGGGCGCTGTGCGATCGCCACTCAGCAGCAGCAGTCCGATTAAGACGCTCAACATTAACATCAGAAAGATGGCCGTGCGGTCGATCGGCTGTTTGAACGGCAGAATACCGAAGAATGAAGGATTAAATTTTTTGTTAAAAATATTCACAAATTGTTCTCTCCTATTTATGGTGAAAAATCACTGCCCAATTTTCCCTCTTAAATTTTACATTCCCAGGCGCACCCAGCTCAAAAACCCAATTTGGCGATCGGAGTTTCAGATCGACTCCGGTTGACGATCCTAGCAAAAAAAGTTCGCGCGTGCGGACTTCAGTCCGCACGCGCGAACCAATCTGAGATCGATCGCCACCGCGTCCAAAACTCCTAATAATTCAGACGGCTACTTAGCCCAGAGCCATTATTTCACGAATTCTTGACGATTGGTATATTGGAACTCTGATTAACCGCTGACAGTGTATAGGGCGATTGCGGTTCGGGATATAACTTAGAATATTTGCTATCGTAATGCCTGACCTCAAAATAGTTTAAATTTGATGGGTGAGGCTTATATATAGAGAAACATTCCCAAAGACAAAAAGTTGCTGCACTCTCTAAAGACCGGACATCCACTATTTGATTTTTGAAGAAACGACCTGATTTTATCCAGTGTTTCATCTGCTTTATTGACAAACAGTAAAATGCTGCGTTAGGATTGTTAAATTCGGCAAATCTTACACCTTCTATCTCTACACTAGATAGCTTGTTTATTACCAATGGTTGCGTTATCGTCAAATCAATATATCCCTTAGTCCCTTGATACATTTCATAACGGTTTGGGTAAAGAATTGCATTTTCATACCCGCTTTGTTGGTTGAATTTTTCTAGTTTTTCTAGAGTGAAAGCATCCGACAAAATAATGTCATCTTCTATAAATAAAAACCCTTCAAATTATTCTACTTTTTCAACAAACTCTTCCTGAAGTCTAAACTCTACAAACCTTGGGTCGCATTCAGGATATTCTGGTACCTGAACGCACTTAGTTTGATATTCAGGCAAATAAGCTGTAACGTGCCTGTTCGGTAGAGTTTGGATCGAAATACTCAGATTGCAATGAGCAAAACTTGTCCACAGTCCGTCTATGGTGTGCGCGAGTCTCTCTATCTTTGCTGCCCCTTTTTCTGGATTGTTAGATTCTTCAACTGATGTAATATGCGCGACAGCAACAAAGACTTTGGGGCGTTCTTGTTGGGGCTGTTCGTTTTCTCGAAATAAATTTATGATCGGTTTTTTTTGATAAAAAAGCATCATTTTATATACCTAACAACCGATCGCGATATTTCTTGTAACAAAGCAATTTGGAAAAAGATAAAGTGTATTACTTTTCTTTTTAGTGTATATTCATCTGACCTACAGACAATCTCCTTTGTGTTTACTTAAATAGTTGATTGATCGGTACTAAATCCATCGGTGATATTTTGTCGATAGGTAGTCCCCAACCGAGGACATACATTCTAATGCAAAGTATGCCAGCTAGTACGCCTAAGAACAGTGCTGTCAATTGGATATCCTCCCAAAAACAAGTTAGCCTTTCTTTCCAAAGACCGTAGCTGGTTACTAAATAAGTAGGAATATCACCGACAGCTACAGCAATCACAGCACCTAAATTACCAAAAAAATGATATCCGACTGGGATGCCAATAGTGATACTCAAGAAAGTTACCAGATTGCCCATAGCTGCATATTGAGATTTGCCAACCGCTAACAAACAAGAACCCATCAAATTGTGGAGAGTAGTGTGCCAGATACCTAAAGCCAAGATTGGCATCATCCAAGATGCTGCCATATACTCTTTCCTGTACAATGTTAAAATGACCTGATCTCCAAAGCTCACAAAAATTGCTAAGCCTACGGCTAAAGGTATCAGGATTAAGTTGCGGTTTTTAATAATTTTGGCGCGCAATTCCTCACGAGGCAATTCTGCTAGCATCGAAATTGAGGGGAAAATCACCCTACCTGCGAGGGCGATGATCACTTGGCGCGGCATATCGCCGAGGGTAAAAGCGATGCCGTAAATGCCCAACATTGTTAAAGTAAAGATTTTCCCTAGAACTAGGCGATCGGCTTGAGAGCACAGAAAAAATAAAATCGTCGATAAAAATATCCATTTTCCATAAGAAAATATTTCTTTAGCGGCTTCTTTGTCCCAAGCGAAGCGGTTTGACTTGCCGGGAATCAAAAAATGGCTCCATACTAACTCTATTATAGAGTTAGCAAAACCGCCGGCGAGGATAGCCCAGATTGTAGGATGGAAAAAAGCCCATACAATCATCACTGTAGTAGAAATTGCCTGTATCCCCAACTCAAAAAGCACTACTTGCTTGATGCTCATTTTGCGTTCGAGGGTGGATACGGAAGTGGATTTGAACCCTCCTATTAGGGTATTTATACTTATGCAGGGAAGCAACCACAGAAGACGCGGTTCTTCATAAAAGTTAGCAACTGGCCAGGTGATTAACATTAAACACAACCAAACAAACAAGCTGCGAAGAACTTGCATTGTCCAAGCGGTGTTGAGAAATTCTGGCTCGTTCCCGCGCTTGTTTTGAATGATGCTTGGGCCCAAACCTATGTCTGTGAATAGGTGGACACCTGTGATGAAAACGTAGGCTAGACCCATTAAACCAAATAGTTCGGGCAAAAGCAGGCGGGTCAAAATTAGGTTGCTGCCAAATCGGATAATTTGACTGCTTCCATAGCTGGCGATCGTCCAGAATGCGCCTTTGATGGCTAATTTTTTTTCTGATGACATATACTCTAAACTTATTTCCTAATTATGAGTCTAGTTGCTGAATCGGTAGTTGGCAATTTCTACAGGATGCTGCAGCCATTTTTTAGCGAACTTTATCATATCTTCATTTTCTGATTGTAGGACTGGCCCGACACACATTTTACAATCAGAAAGATAAAATTTAATCTGCAACCAGCTCCACATCTAATAATCATAAGGGTTTTTTGGTTCGGGAATTGGTTTGAGGGAGGATGCTTGAATGATTAATTTGCGCTTACCTTGTAGTTCTTCTACGATTGTTTCTCCTTCTATTTCTAGCCAACTGTCTGGGGGAAAAGAGGCGCGGTTTTGACCGATCGCTAATTTGACCGGCAACCCGATCGGATAGGCATCCGCCGCGCAGCAGGTAATGATAAAACGCCCGATCCACATATATTGTTCTGCTATGTTGGGCGGGTGAATCACAAATCCTTTAACCTTGACTTTTTGATCTCTGTATGTATCTGGTTCGGGATTAAAATTTAACAGCCGCACCCATTCGACGAGCGATCGATTTTCGGGTTTTGTAGTATTGCGAAATTCTTGCGGTTGCAGTCTGGTGATGGGCAGAGATTCGGTGAGACCTCGTTCCAATGCTGTCTGGCTGGTAAATGTGCGGGGCGTTACTGCTAAACCGATTAATGCGACGCTCAGCATTAAGGTGCTGCCGATGCTGGGGGGAAATAAAGTAATGTGTTCAACTTCTGTGATTCTGGGAGAGTTGTTGGCTGGGGATGTCCGGAATTGTTTGTTGGCGCGATCGACCTTTAAGAGTTCCCAAATCTTAAATCCGCCAATCACCATTAAGCCGATTCCTCCCGCGACTGTCAAGCCAAAGTAATTGGGGTGAATCAGAATGCTTAATTTGCCTGTAATCCAATATTTGAGGAGCAATATTCCCCAGGCTAGGATAGCTAGGGCGTCCAGCCAAGGGCTAAGTTTTTTAAGATTCATGTTTTAAGAGTCATTAGTTATTAGTCATTAGTCATTAGTCATTAGTCATTAGTCATCAGTCATCAGTCATTAGTTATTGGTTATTGGTTATTGGTTATTGGTTATTGGTTATTGGTTATTGGTTATTGGTTATTGGTTATTGGTTATTGGTTATTGGTTATTGGTTATTGGTTATTGGTTATTGGTTATTGGTTATTGGTTATTGATTATTGGTTATTGGTTATTGGTTATTGGTTATTAGTTGTTGCTCCTTAGTTATTAGTTGTTGTTATTTGTCATTGTTCTTGGCTCAAAGAGAATTGGAAGTCTATTGCGGTTCGATCGCGTGGTGAGGTATGCCCGGTTTGGCCGGTTTGGCCGGTTTTGCCTATGCCCGAAAGCACCTCATCTTTATGAGAAATGCTATATCGTTATTTGTCCGTGCGGGCAAATCGATCAACCTAAATACAAGTTGACAGCTAGGGTCATTAAAAATGTTAGTTGAGCAGCCAAGACAATTAAGTAAATTACGGCTCTACCTTTAAAAATAGAGAGCATTAAACCGATGCCTTTGAGGTCAATCATCGGGCCGAAAACGAGAAAGGCTAACAGCGAACCGCTGGTAAATGTGGCGGCAAAAGACAGGGCAAAAAAAGCATCTACTGTAGAACAAATCGATACGACTGCGGCTAATAGCAGCATGGCGAGAATCGAGGAAACCGGGCCTTGACCGAGGTTGAGAATTAGTTCGCGGGGTGCGCCAACTTGAATGATGGCGGCGATCGCGCTTCCGATGACCAAAACTCCTCCCAACTCCCGCAACTCCTGTACCATACTATCTAAAAGCAGGCGCAGACGCTCTCTAGAAACGCGGTGAAACATCGAAGAAGGTTTAGAGGTTTTTTCGGTTTTGCCTGTTGCTAAGGGCTTCCACTCCTCTTGTAGCAAAGATTCGATCGGCACTGCACCCCCCTGACCGAGCATAAATGTTCCAGACTGCAACAATAGCGGAGTGCTGTCTTGGGCGAGGTTTTGTTCGGAAAACTCTGGTTTTGGGAGGGGAATTGCGCGGGCTACAGAGGGGTGTAACAGAGGCCGCAAGTCTGCTTGGGCGCTGAACACCCAGCCGATGATTGTGGCGATAAACAGAGAAAAGACTACCCGCAAAACTACTATTTCTGGCTGATCGCGAAATGCTGTCCAAGTCGCCCAAACTACGATCGGGTTGATGGTGGGGGCTGCTAGCAAAAAGCCGATCGCCGCTGGTGCGGGTACTCCCTGCATCAGCAACCTGCGGGCTACGGGCACGTTACCGCACTCGCACACGGGAAACAAAAAGCCGATCGAACTCCCCATCAAAGCGCCCAGCAGGGGGTTTCGCGGGATGCGGGATACGAGCTTGCGTTCGTCTACAAACCCCAGCAGCAAACCTGAGAATAAAACTCCCAGCAGCAGAAAAGGTATTGCTTCTACTAACAGGCTGAGAAAAAGGGTAAAAGCATTGTTTAACTGATTCGTTAGGGCTGGTTGCATCGATCGCCTACTGGTAAATTGGTATTTAGTTTCACGTATTTGGCGGACTCCCTGTCGATCATACCTTCTGCACAGCACTAAGTTTAAAATTCCGTTGAAACTTTTTGGCGATCGTCCTCAATGTTATAGAAACCATTAAAAGTTGCAGATTCCAGCACCGGACACCGCAATATCCGATCCCTAGCAATGGTCGCCTATAATATCTATATCTCCACAGGAAAATAATAGTTGTTAAAATTAATTTTATATTTTTCCTATCAATCGGATAATTATTGATTTAACTGGCGCGAATTATCACAAAAAGTCACAAAAATTTAATCAATTAAAACATCACCAAATATTGCGCCAAATTGGCCTGTTGCAACGAACAAATCATAAAAGTAGCAAGCTTGTTTAGACAGCCAGACTCTATGGGTAAACCGAGCAGGGGTATTTGAGAATCGCGCCGCAATAATGATTTTCCTGTATCATCAATTAATGATAACTTCCAGCGCAATCGGGTTATTGTTAACGACAGGTTAAGCTTTTTAGCCCAAGGTTAACGAATAGTTAAATACTCTAAATAACAGTTAATACGCCTCAAGCCAATATAAAATAAAGTCAGGCATAATTACCAAGGCGCATCTATCTCGGCCATCCTCAAACTTGCCTAATACTTGGAGTGGTAAAATCCCCTTTGCCACAAACAGTTTTTTGTGTAATTTAAAATGCCGTTTGCCAGAGGGATGTCGGCAAAAGCACTCAGCTACTCACCGACTGAGCTTTGGTAACTGAATGTCTGCTGGCAAATAAAAACCAAAAAAGCGTGCTGATGAATTTATGTTAAATACTTCTTGCGTAGAAATACCAGTACAACCCGTGTCCGAAGCTGACTCTGGAGAACTTCGTTTAGACTCTACTCTCCAAGAATTATCGCTTTACGATTTTCAAGTAGAAGCTATGGATTTCGGGATGAAAATTTCCCAGATGTTAGAAACTAATCCGCTGTTACCGGGAGTCATTTTGACAAATCAAGGTAAATTTGTCGGCATGATTTCCCGGCGGAGATTTTTAGAATTTCTCAGCCGTCCTTTTGGAAGAGAATTATTTTTAAAACGACCTATCAAGGCTTTATATCGCTTTGCTGAAATTGAGACTTTGATTTTTCCTAGCAATACTTTAATCGTGGATGCAGCGCGGAAGTCGCTGCAGCGCTCGAAAGAACTGCTTTACGAGCCGATTGTGGTTCAAGTGTCGCCCCAAACTTATACTTTGGTAGATGTACGCGAACTGTTAGTGGCCCAGTCAAAAATTCACGAATTAGCGACAAAATTGCTGAGGCAGCAAACTCAATCTCAACTAATTCAAACCGAAAAATTAGCCAGTTTGGGGCAGATGGTAGCTGGAGTAGCTCACGAAATTAGAAACCCTGTCACCTGCATCAGCGGAAATCTCGGCTTTTTGTCTAACTACTCGAAAGACATCATGGAGTTGCTGTCTGCTTACGAGCAAATTGTCGGGCCTAGCGAAAAAATTGACGCACTCAAAAAAAATATAGAATTTGATTTTTTGCACGAAGATTGGGTGGAAATTCTCAAAAGCATGAAGGCTTCATCAGAGAGACTGAGGGAACTTGTCACCAGCCTGCACACCTTTTCTTACATGGACGAAACTCACTTGAAAGAAGCTAACCTCCACGAATGTATTGACAGTACGCTGCTAATTATGAAAAGCCGTCTGAAGTACGGGTTTAAAGTAGTTAAAAATTATGGGGATTTGCCTTTGGTCAAGTGTTACTCTGGTCAGTTGAGTCAGGTGTTTATGAATATCATCAGCAATGCGATCGATGCTTTGGAAGAAGTAAAAGAAGAAACAGGTTTTGTCGCTGCGATTACGATTGAAACTGAGGTAATAGACAGTTCTGACGGAGACTTCGTGAATTCGGAATTATTGCAAAATTATGTTTTGGGCGATCGACCAAATGCAAAACAGCTATCATCCGCCAGCCAAAACGCCGGTTTCAGCCCAGAAGCAAGCGAAAAAAATCAAAATAACGCTTGGATAGCGATCAGAATTGCCGATAACGGGCCGGGAATTCCGCCAGAAATTCAGCGCAGGATTTTTGATACATTTTTCACCACTAAACCTGCTGGGAAAGGTACGGGTTTGGGGTTGGCAATTACTCATCAAATTGTGACGGAGAAGCATAAAGGCAAGTTGAATTTGCATTCTACGCCCGGTACGGGGACGGAATTTGAGATTTTGTTGCCATTGATTTGAAGGAAGAAGGAAGAAGGAAGAAGGAAGAAGGAAGAAGGAAGAGGGAAGAAATAGAAACTAATACCATTTTTCTTTCATATGTGGTATAGATGAAGTCTTAGCCCCCCCGAAGTCGCGGGGGGGGTTGGGGGGGTAATATCTAGCGCTACTTTATGAAATTGGTATAATTACAGCAGATTCCACATTTATGAAGTACGCCGGCCTATCCTCAACTCCGCGTAGGGACACGGCACTGCCGTGTCCCTACACTTCACAAACCTGGAATACGCTGTATGTAGGGTGCTCTTCGGCGCACGGCCGTGCGCCGAAGAGCACCCTACTGTTACGCTCTTAGCTGAACGGGCATCACCAAAAATGTAGCATTGACTCCGCCCAAAGGTTGAAAAATTACAGGAGCCAGAGCGCCGTTTAATTGCAGTTGAATTTCGGGAGACTGAGCTGTTTTCAAAATGTCAATTAAGTATTTCACGTTGAAAGCAATATCGATGCTGTCTCCCGAAATCTGCGCCGGCATTGACTCTTTGCCGCTACCGACATCTTTGGCATCTACCGATAAGGTGATTTCCTGATTTTCCTCGTCGATGCTGCATTTGAGGATATTATTTTTTTGGTCGGCAAAGACTGCTATTCTTTCGACGGCTGCTAAGAGCGATCGCCTTTCCAAGGTAATTTGCCGCTCAAAAGACGGTGGAATCAACTGCCGGTATGCGGGATATTGCCCTTCTAAGGTGCGAGTTGTCAACCGCTGGTCTGCCCATTCAAACACTACTTGACCATGTTCAAAATGCAGCGTAACTGGTTCAGTCCACTGCCGCATTACTAGCATTCTTTCTACTTCCCGCAATGCTTTAGCCGGAACTGTCACCTCAAATTCTTCTTGGGTTTCTTCGCCTTCGACTTTTTCATTGATAGTTTGAACTACTGCCAATCTGTGGCCGTCTGTCGCTGCAAATTCCAAGCAATCTTGCAATACCTTTAAATGCACGCCTGCAAGTACCTGTTTTGCTTCGTCGGGGCTTGTCGCAAATAAAGTTCCTTTGAGTCCTTCTATCAAGGCTTCGGGCGGCAGTTTGAGGATTGTTCCGGCTTCGATTGCTGGCAATTCTGGGAATTCTTCCGGGCCCATGCCTCTAACTTGGTAGCTGCCTGAACTGCAACTGAGATATGCTACGGTGTCCCCCGCTTCATCTTCTAAAGTAATCTCTCCATCTGGGAGTCTCGAAACAATATCGTTGAGCAATTTAGCGGGTATGGTAAAACTGCCGCCGCCGGTCACTTCTGCTGCGAAGCTGGTGCGAATTCCTAAACTGAGATCGAAAGCTGTCAAGCTAACCCGCTGATTTTCCTCATCCGCTACTAAGAGCACGTTGGCTAGTACCGGATGTGTCGGGCGGGAGGGAACGGCCCGACTTACCAACGAGAGGTTGGCGTTGAGGTCACTTTGGGTGCAAACCAATTTCATGGGAGGTTAATTAACCGGATTTGAGACGAAACCAAATCCTATCACAGAAAGTCGGCGGGCTGACTTTTCTCTGTCAGGGCTTATTTCTGGGGCTAGAAACCGGGTTTATGGGCAAAATTTTGTGAAGGAAGGAGAAATATACTTAGAAATCGGGTTTCTGAGGTTAACGCGCTGAGGACTAGATTTTTTTTAATTTGTTGAATTATTTTTATGTCGATCGCCCTGTGGAAACTGTGGAAAAAAAAGTTAACTGTTTGCGGGATATGACTTGTAGTTTCCAAAAACTGTGGAAAACTTGTGGAAAAGCTGCTAAATACGATCGCCCATTTTAGTAAAAAAATGGTTTTGGGCGATCGAGTAAAGTTTTCCACAAACAAAGGGCAAATTTTCCACAGGTTTTTCCACAGGCAGGGGGCAGAGGCATTGGAATGACTGCTGACTAATGACTAATGACTGCTGACTAATGACTGCTGACTAATGACTAATGACTACTGACTTTTTATTAACTTTTGCGACTGACAACGTTAATTCGATCGCTCAACTGACGCAAAGTTTGAGCCAAATTCGGGTCAGTGTTCCGCAACTGAGCAATTTTGTCGCAACTGTAAAGCACCGTCGTGTGGTCTTTTCCGCCGAACACTTCGCCAACCTTCGGCAAACTCAAAGCAGTATGCTGCCGAATTAAATACATCCCTATTTGACGGGCGAGACTAATTTCGCGCCGGCGGGAAATACCTTTCAAATCTTCGACAGAAACATCAAACGCCTCAGCCACCACTGCAATTACCGCATCGGGAGTCGCCTGTACCGTTTCAGTTTGCGGATTCAAAACCGGGGCGATATTCTCAACTGTCATCGGCAAACCGGTAATGGAAAGATATGCTACGGCCCGAATCAAAGCTCCTTCTAATTCCCGAACATTGGAAGTATAGCTAGAAGCAATGTATTCAATCACATCTCGCGGCAACCGCATATTTTCGTACTCACCTTTTTTCTGCAAAATTGCCATCCGCGTTTCCAAGTCGGGCAATTGAATATCAGCAATTAATCCCATGGAAAATCGGGAACACAAACGCTCTTGCAGGCGGGGAATTTGCTGCGGCGGGCGATCGGAAGCTAAAACTACTTGATTTCCAGATTCGTGCAAAGTATTAAACGTGTGAAAAAATTCTTCTTGAGTGTATTCTTTGCCTTCAATAAATTGAATATCATCTATTAATAAAACATCCGCTGCCCGATAATGATCGCGGAAACTTTGCATACTGTCTTTGCGAATTGCGACAATTAAATCGTTAGTAAATTTTTCAGTAGAAACGTAAAAAATCTTGGCGTTGGGGTCAATTTCCAAGCGATAATGACCGATCGCCTGCATCAGATGAGTTTTCCCCAAACCAACGCCGCCGCACAAAAATAAGGGATTGAATTCTCGGCCCGGAGACTCGGCTACTGCGAGGGCTGCTGCGTGAGCCATGCGGTTGTTGGAACCGACGACAAAGCGGGAAAATACGTATTTGGGGTTTAAATTAGCGGGTTTAGGCGGGTGAAGCGATTTGTTTTCGGGGACATCGGTGGCGATGGGGGAGGGCGAAATTGTGGCGGAGTCGCTGCTGTCGCCTGTTTCATTTCCCCCGGCAATTGTCAAGTAAATGTCTACGGGATAGCCGAGAATTTCTTCGACTGCATCAGCAAGGATTTCTCTGTAATATTTTTGCAACCAATTGCGAGCAAAGGGGTTGGGGGCGCTGACAATCAAACAGTTATTTTCGAGTTGTTCGGCTCTGGCAGTTTTGATCCAGGTCTCAAAGCTAGGTCTGCTCAGTTGTACCTGGAGACGTTCAAGTATCTGTTTCCACAGATTTTCGAGGGGAATGTCCATCGATTACCTCTGCCGATCGGCATTTAAGAGATTTTCAAGTCCAAACAGTTCAGTTTAGTCGAGTTGGTGGTTGGGAAGCTAGAGCGGCCCAAGATTGGGCGGTTTCAACCGTATCTCTTAGCAAAATCAGCGAAAATCGGCAATCAAAAATCCAAAATGAGAAGCTGAATGTTAAAGTTTAAGGGAGTCTGCCGTAGCTTGCGGGGCTCCCAGCCATCGCCCAAAAATTTTGCGGCTCTGCGGCGATATAGCAGGTATCAAAGAGCTGCTAAGCAAATATTTAAATGTGGCAGGAAAGCCTAAAAACGTGGCTATGAAGAGTTCTACAGGCAAGTTTTGGAAGCAACCGGCAATTTACATATTGCTGCTGGTAACGGGGGCCGGAGCCGCCATGTTGGGCGATCGGCTGACGGTTTCTCAATTACGTCCTAATTC
The DNA here is from genome assembly GCF_015207505.1 of Tychonema sp. LEGE 06208. Classification (GTDB taxonomy): domain Bacteria; phylum Cyanobacteriota; class Cyanobacteriia; order Cyanobacteriales; family Microcoleaceae; genus Microcoleus. The sequence goes on along the minus strand of NZ_JADEWT010000011.1, from coordinate 53,824 downwards.
TGGTGATTCGAGACAAGAGGTGATGCAACCGAAATTGCAACTGCCTCCTAAGACGGAGGTTAAAGGTAGCAAAGTATTGCCGCAGGTTCCTTTGTCGGGCGATGCAGCTAATGTGAATTTCATTGTGGCTGCGGTGGAAAAAGTAGGCCCGGCGGTGGTGCGGATCGATGCTTCGCGCTTGGTGAAACCGACAAATAGATCGCTTTCGCCGGAAGATTTTTTTGGTGCAGAACCGAATTCGGGCGGTAGGGGCGGGATCGAACGGGGTACGGGTTCGGGTTTCGTCATCGGGGCCGACGGCGTGATTCTCACTAACGCTCACGTTGTAGAGGGTGCAGATACGGTAAATGTAACTCTCAGGGACGGCCGCAGCTATCAGGGGCGGGTGTTGGGGGCGGATAAGGTGACGGATGTGGCTGTGGTGAAGATTGAGGCGACTGCTCTGCCTGTGGCGGCGATCGGCAATTCTGATAAGCTGTTGTCTGGGGAATGGGCGATCGCCATCGGCAATCCTTTGGGTTTGGACAATTCGGTGACTGCGGGGATTATTAGCGCTACAGGGCGATCGAGCTCTGATGTGGGCGTACCCGACAAGCGCATCGGTTTTATTCAAACAGACGCTGCAATCAATCCGGGGAATTCCGGCGGCCCGCTGCTGAATGCTTCGGGGGAAGTTATTGGGATGAATACGGCGATTATTCAAGGCGCTCAAGGATTGGGCTTTGCGATTCCGATTCAGGCGGCGCAACAGGTGGCGAAGGAACTGATTTCGACGGGGAAAGTCGAACACGCTTATTTGGGAATTGAAATGGCGACGCTGACTCCTGATGTTAAGCAGCAAATTAACAGCAATGCTAACAGTAATCTGCGAGTTGCAGTCGATCGGGGTGTGGCTATTGTGAGTGTAGTTCCTAATTCTCCCGCGGCGGCGGCAGGTTTGCGGGCTGGAGATGTGATTCAAAAGATTAACAATCAGCCGATTATTCAGTCGGAAGCTGTTCAGGATTTCGTGCAAAATGCCAAGGTTGGCGGCCTGTTGCAAATGGAGATTAATCGCAACGGGCAAATAGTTAATTTGACTGTGAAACCGGGGAGTTTGCCTGTTCAACAAGTTCGATAATTTGTTAGTTGTTAGTTGTTAGTTGTTAGTTGTTAGTTGGTAGGGGCGGTGGATGGTGCGTGCCCGCCCTCTTAGTTGTTAGTTGACTGTTGTTATATCAAATCCGGTAGCATCGGAATGATTCAGATATATATTCTCGGACTCTGTGTACTCTGTGTTCTAGCGCCGGTTAAATCACCTGACGATGCAAGCGGAAACGATATTAGTTGTTATTAATAGTAATAAATTCTTAATGAGTCTCTCTACAAAATGAACACCAACTAATAATTGATGATAGAGATTGTAAAGCAGAGACCCGAACCAAGGATTTTTCTTGATTTCTTTATGGAATAGTTCAATCTCAATTGTTTATTGATTTTCACGAGTAAAGACTAATAACCAATAACCAATAACCAACAACCAATAACCAATAACCAACAACCAACAACCAATAACCAATAACCAATAACCAACAACCAATAACTAAAAAATATGTCAGAAATATTGCAAATTTCACAATTAGGAAATCCGGTATTACGCCAACCGTCGCAAGTTGTCGAGAATGTTAAGGACGATCGCATTCAACAGCTAATCGACAACCTAATCTCTACTGTCCAACAGGCGAACGGAGTAGGGATTGCGGCCCCCCAAGCGGCGAAGTGCGATCGGCTGTTCATCGTCGCATCCCGCCCCAACCTGCGCTATCCCCAAGCCCCTAAGATGGAACCGACGGCGATGATTAATCCCCGGATTCTCGCTGCATCCACAGAAACAGTCAAAGACTGGGAAGGCTGTTTGAGTATTCCGGGGATTCGCGGGTTGGTGCCCAGAAGTAGGGCGATCGAGATAGAATACACCAGTAGAGACGGCAAAGTCCACAGACAAGAACTTACAGACTTTGTAGCCCGGATTTTTCAACACGAATACGACCATTTAGAGGGCATCGTATTTTTAGACAGGGTGGAAAATACCCGAGAACTGATGTCAGAGGATGAGTACCAGCAGCAATTTGTCAAGCTCCTGTGATAATTGATATAATGGCGATCGGTAACTAAGATTGATGTTGTGAATAGGAGGGCGAATGTCTATTAACTTGGAAAAAGGCGGGAGAATCAATCTATCTAAAGAAGCACCGGGGCTGAAAAATGCCGGGATCGGTTTGGGATGGGATACCAATGCTACAGACACCGGCGCAGCGTTTGACTTAGATGCTTCCGTGTTTATGTTGGGTTCTGCTGGCAAAATTCCCAGCGAAAAATACTTTGTTTTCTACAACAACAAACAGTCGCCGGACGGTTCTGTAATACATCTGGGAGATAGCACAACCGGAGAAGGATTGGGCGATGATGAAACCGTTACAGTCGATTTAACCAAAGTCGATCCTTCTGTAGAAGAAATTGTGTTTGTTGTCACCATCCACGAAGCCGAATCGAGAAGGCAAAACTTCGGTCAAGTGCGGAATGCTTTTATCAGGATTTACGATACCACTACTAACACAGAAATCACGAAGTACGATTTGGATGAGGATTTTTCTCGCGAGACTGCGGTGGAGTTTGGCAGACTCTACAAGAAAGATGGCGAGTGGAGGTTCCAAGCAGTTGGAGATGGCTACAATTCAGGCTTGCAAAGCTTTGTAGACAAGTATGCCGGATAAAAGGTCGATATAAAACAATACGGTTCAGATCAAGTCGATCCCCCCTTAGCTTTCCCCCTACTCCCCCTTAAAAAAGGGAGGGGACAAGAGAGTTATCTTTCGTCCCCTTTCTTAAGGGGGATGCTGCAAGGGATATCCTGGGAATAAACAAATCGGACGTACTGTTGAAACCGCCCGGTCTTTTGATCAATCCCATATTGCACGATAAACCTTACAAAATCACAAAACAATGGCTATCAACTTGACAAAAGGACAATCAATTGTTCTCAGCAAAAGTGAATACGACTTATCCCGATTGACAATGGCTTTGGGCTGGGATGTCGCGCAAGTTAAAAAAGGTCTTTTCGGCAGAAGTAGCGGTGCAAATTTTGACCTAGATTCCTACGCTTTGCTACTGGGGGAAAATGGCAAATTAAAAGCTTACAAAGAAGATGTAATTTATTACTCTCATTTAGAATCAAAGGACAAAACAGTTGTACACTCCGGCGACAATCTCACCGGGGAGGGAGACGGCGACGACGAACAAATATTGGTGAAACTCAGCTCGTTGCCAGCACAATATCACAAAATTATCTTGGGTGTAAATATTTACAATGGTAAAGAAAGAAAACAGCATTTTGGCATGGTAGAAAATGCTTACGTCAGGGCTGTAGATGCAGCCGGTAAAGAAATCGCTCGCTATCGCTTGTCAAATGACCCTTCCTATGAAGGCAAATTAAATATGTTGATGGGAGAAGTTTATCGAGAAGGTAGCGAGTGGAAATTTAAGGCTTTGGGAAATCCTTTGACTGAAGATATGAACGGTGTTGTCGGTTCGTTTATGCGGTGAGATTAAAAATGTTTTTCAACCGCAGATAAACGCGGATAAACGCCGATGTAATTTCATCGGCGTTTATCTGTGTTAATCCGCAAATATCTGCGGTTGAAAAAGTAACTCTAATCGGGAGCATCTCACTTTTGCAGCCAAGCTAGAAATTGGAGGTAGGAGGCAGGAGACAGGAGACAGGAGGAAAGAGGAAGAAAGAAGGAGTCAAAAGAAGTCTTTTTACAAATATGAGATGCTCCCCTCTAATCAATCTTTGACAGGCCGCATTGTTGGGAACATCACGGCATCTCGGATGCTTTGAGTATTGGTTAAAAGCATTACCAATCTGTCTACACCGATGCCCATTCCGGCACAATTTGGCATTCCTAAAGATAGCGCTTGGATGAAATCTTCATCCATTGGATGCGCTTCGTCATCTCCTGCATTTTTCTGTGCTAATTGTTCTTCAAACCGCTTTCTTTGCTCTTTCGGATCGTTCAATTCTGAGAATCCGTTGGAGTATTCTGTGCCGTTGATAAATAGCTCGAAACGCTCGACAAATCCGGGTTTGCTGCGGTGTCCTTTGGCGAGGGGACTGACTTCGACTGGGTAGTCGATGATGAATGTAGGTTGAATTAGTTTGGGAACAACTAATTTGTCAAAAACTGCGTAGAGCACGTAGCCTAAACTCTGTTTTTCTAGCTGAGATAGGTGCATTTCTAGTTTGGTTGCGGAGGATATTGCACTTTCTAAGTCCAAACTGTCAAAATCCAGTCCAAACTCGTCTCTGACAGCTTCTACCATTGTTTTCACTTGCCAGTGTTTGCCGCTAAAACCGGGATATTTTTCGCTGTAGTCGTATTTACGTTCTAAACTGATTGTTTCTCCCTGATTTTCTATTTCCCGCACATCGCCAAATACTTCTGCTGCTGCGAAACAAATCACGTCTTCGACAACTGTTAAAATGTCGAATACATCTGCATAGGCTTGGTAAACTTCTAAGGAGGTAAATTCGGGATTGTGGGTGCTGTCAATGCCCTCATTTCTAAAGGCTTTTCCTAGTTCAAATACTCGCTCGAAACCGCCACAAATTGCTCTTTTTAAGAACAATTCGGGGGCGACGCGCAAATACAAATCTACTTCTAAAGCATTGTGGTGGGTGATGAATGGTTTAGCGGCTGCACCGCCGTAAATAGCTTGCAGTGTCGGCGTTTCTATTTCGTAAAAGTTGGCTTTCCAAAGATAGGAACGGATGCTTTGGACGATGCGGCTGCGTAGCATGAAACGGTTGAGGGCTTCTTGGTTGCTTGCTAAGTCCATTTCGCGGTGGCGGCGGCAAACTTCGGGGTCGTTGATGCCGTAATAAGCATCGGGAAATTGGATCGTAGCTTTTGATAAAAGCGTGAATTCCCGGACTAAAATAGAAAGTTCTCCCCTGGGGGTGCGGCAGCCGATACCTTCTACGCCGACAAAATCGCCGACATCAAGCAATTTTTTGATTTGTTCAAAGCTCAAACCGACTTCGCCGGTGACGATGGCTTTTTCGATTTTGAGTTGAATTTTATCTGTGGTGTCTTTTAAATCGATGAAGCCAATTTTGCCGCTGTCTCGCTTGGAAATAATGCGGCCGGCTAATCGCAGGGGAATTTCTTCGGGGTCGCTTTGTCCGTTTTCGAGTTCTTTTCCTGGCTGACTAAATATTTCGCGAACTTGTTGGGCTGTGTGCGATCGCGCGTAGGATTGACTGGGATACGGTTCTATGCCTTGCGATCGCAGTTCGTCTACTTTTTGACTGCGGACTTCGGCTTCACTCAGAGTCATTAGTTATTGCCTAGTTAAAATTACCAATATCTTAGATCTTGCACTGCATTGTCACATTCACAGGCTTTCTGGTCTGTTCCACAACTCAATTCTTTGGTGGGTAGGCCGAGGGCGGATGCCCGAAAGCTCGATCGCAACAGGTGCAAGATGTCAGAAACACCAAACTCTATCATAACTGAGCTGCCTGACGGGGCCAATTTGCTAAATAATTCAGATACACGCTGCTTTTTGTACCCTGGCTGCTGAAATATTTGCGATCGCAAATTGTTATCGACAGCATAAAGCGGGCGAAACATTAAAAAATTAAGTTGTCTGTCGGTCGCAACAGGTGAGATGATATGTAGTGCAGTCTCACGGCAGTTCCACAGAAACTCAATAGCAGACACGCGAGCGATCGAACTCGACTCATCGCACTTCTGCCAAAATTGACCACACAGATCGTGTCCGGTCGGTCGATCGTACTATTTGGTTTGGGGCGTTTACTAAAACTCTGGTTTTGATGAGGATTATTGGTTAACTCGCCCCTACAACAATCACGGTCAATTGACCGAATATGAGCTCGCACACACTCTCTCATACATATAAAAACCAGAATTATGGCTGTTGCAACCCAATCAATCGAAGAACTCTGCATTAACTCTATCCGCTTTCTCGCCATCGATGCGGTAGAAAAAGCAAAATCAGGACACCCAGGACTACCGATGGGCGCTGCGCCTATGGCCTTCGTACTGTGGGATCGCTTCATGCGGTTCAACCCTAAAAACCCTAAGTGGTTCAATCGCGATCGCTTCGTACTCTCCGCCGGCCACGGCTGTATGCTGCAGTACGCCCTCATGTACCTCGCCGGCTACGATAGCGTCAGCCTCGACGACATCAAGCAATTCCGTCAGTGGGAATCCAAAACCCCCGGACACCCGGAAAACTTCGTCACCGAAGGCGTAGAAGTCACCACCGGCCCCCTGGGACAAGGCATTGCTAACGCCGTCGGTTTGGCAATGGCAGAAGCTCACCTCGCTGCCAAGTTTAACAAGCCCGATAGCACCATTGTTGACCACTACACCTATGTCATCATGGGTGACGGCTGTCACATGGAAGGTATTTCTGGCGAAGCTTGTTCTTTGGCCGGACACCTCGGACTTGGCAAATTAATCGCCCTCTACGATGACAATCACATTTCCATTGAAGGCGACACTAACTTGGCCTTTACTGAAGATGTCGGCAAGCGTTTTGAAGCCTACAACTGGCACGTCATTACAGTAGACAATACCAACCTAGACGAAGATACTAACGCAGAAGCAGTTCACAAAGCTATTGAAGAAGCCAAAAAAGTCACGGACAAACCGTCTCTGATTAAAGTCCGCACAGTCATCGGTTATGGTTCTCCCAACAAGCGCAATTCTTACAGTTCTCACGGTGCGGCTTTGGGTACCGATGAAGTGAAAGCAACTCGCGATTTCTTGAAGTGGGAATACGCACCGTTTGAAATTCCTGATGATGCTTTGGCTCACTTCCGCAAAGCAGTCGATCGCGGTGCTGCATCCGAAGAAGAATGGAATAAAACTTTTGCAGATTATAAAGCAAAATATCCCGCCGAAGCAGCAGAATACGAACGCACGGTTGCTGGCAAACTTCCCGAAGGTTGGGATAAAGTTCTCCCGACTTACAAGGCAGAAGATAAGGCTGATTCGACTCGGAATCATTCTGGAAAATGTTTGAATGCTTTGGCTGCTGTCCTACCTGAATTGATCGGCGGTTCGGCTGACTTGGCATCTTCTAACATGACTCTGCTTAAGGGTGAAAAAGATTTCCAAAAAGGTCAATACGAAGGACGCAACCTGCGCTTTGGCGTGCGGGAACACGCTATGGGCGCGATCGCCAATGGTCTGCTACTCCACGGCGGTTTGATTCCTTACTGCGCCACATTCTTGGTATTTGCCGACTATATGCGCGGTGCAATTCGCCTCTCCGCACTCTCGGAAGCTGGAGTCATCTATGTCATGACTCACGACTCCGTAGCTTTGGGCGAAGATGGCCCCACTCACCAACCAGTCGAAACCATCGCTTCCCTGCGCGCCATCCCCAATTTGTTGGTGATGCGCCCTGCGGATGGAAACGAAACATCCGGTGCTTATAAAGTGGCAGTTGAAAGCCCCAAACGCCCCACATTAATGGCTTTGTCCCGTCAAAACTTGCCGAATTTGGCCGGAAGCTCGATCGAAGGAACAGCCAAAGGCGCTTACATTTTGTCCGACGACGGCGGCACTCCCGACATCATTTTAATCGGCACCGGTGGCGAAACATACCTCTGCGTTGATGCCGCTGAAAAATTGCGCGCCGCAGGCAAAAAAGTCCGCGTCGTTTCCATGCCTTGCTGGAAATTGTTCGACGCACAAGATGCCGCTTACCGCGAATCTGTACTCCCGAAAGCTGTTACCAAACGGTTAGCAGTTGAAGCAGCTTCTAGCTTCGGCTGGGGACGTTATTTAGGTTCCGAAGGCGACAGCATCAGCATCGACACCTTCGGCGCCTCCGCACCAGGCCCCGTTGCTTTAGAAAAGTTTGGCTACACCGTTGATAATGTGGTGGCTAAAGCTAAGGCACTCTTGGGTTAATCGCAGTAGCATAATGAATGATGGGGCGGGCTTTTGGCTCGCCCCTTTTTTTTATAGGAGAAGGAAGAAGGAAGAAGGAAGAAGGAAGAAGGAAGAGGGAAGAAGGAAGAGGGAAGAAGTCATTAGTCATTAGTCATTAGTCATTAGTCATTAGTCATCAGTCATTAGTCATTAGTCATCAGTCAGTAGGGGCGGTGGATGGTGCGTGCGGGCCCTATACGTTGTCATTAGTCATTAGTCATGTTTTGCTTTCCCCCCGGAGCTTTCCGTCCAACGTCATCAGGAAAACGGAAGACTGAAGACTGAAGACTGAAGACGGAAGAAAATCAAACGTTAACCCGCTGCGGTGGGTTTCGTTTGTTTGGCGTGCGAATTCCATTTGCCCGGTCTTATGTATATTTCAAAAATTTGAGATAAGTTATAAGTTATTGGGTTAAATTCCCCGTTACTCAATTACCAATTACCAATTACCAATTACCCATTACCCCTTCCCGATTCCCCATTACCCATTCCTTTATCATGTGGACTTTTTTAAATAACCTGTTATTCACTAGCAACTATATTTCTCACGGCCACTGTTACCTTTGGCAGCGAGATCTAGTCGCGCTCCACGTAGTGTCAGACTCTATAATTGCCCTGGCTTACTATTCAATACCCGTATCGCTGATTTATTTTAGCACTCAAGGAAAAGACTTGCCCTTTCGCAACATTTTTTTGCTGTTTGGAGCCTTTATTTTCTCCTGCGGCACTACTCATATAATGGAAGTTTGGACGCTTTGGCATCCTGTTTATTGGCTTTCTGGGAGCTTGAAACTGATAACCGCAGTCATTTCTGCTTACACAGCTTTCGCATTGATTCCGTTAATTCCTGAAGCATTAGTTTTCACGAGTCCCGCTCAATTAGAGATAATTAATCAAATACTGCAAACAGAAATCGTCGAACGCCGAGAAAGTGACGCTCGCTATCAAACTTTAACAGAAGCTTCGCCAGTTGGAATATTTTATGCTGACGATGCCGGAGACTGTTTGTATGTCAACGAACCCTGGTGTCAAATTGCTGGAATTACCGGCGATGAAGCTTTGGGTAAAGGGTGGTTGCGAGGCATTCATCCAGACGATCGCGAGAGCGTTTTTGCTCAATGGTATAGCGTCGCGCAGGAGCAATTGCCGTTTAAATCTGAGTACCGTTTTCAACGTCTTGACGACGGTCAAGTGAAGTGGGTTTTCGCTCAATCTGTAGGTCAAATCGGAGAAAATGGGGAGGTTAAAAGCTATGTGTGTACGATTACTGATATTACAGAACGCAAGCTGGTAGAAGAGGAAAATCGACTGCTCAATGAAACTCTGGAAAATCGAATTGCCGATCGCACTGCTCAAATGGAAATTTCCAAGCAACAATTGCAAAACGAAGTAGCTTACAGACAAAGAATTGCGATAACTTTGTTGGAATTGACGCAACTACAAAATACAATTCTTAACAGCGCTAACTACACAATTATTTCCACTGAACCAGACGGTAAAATTAAAATATTCAATCGCGCCGCCCAGCAACTTTTAGGCTATTCCCCCGGAGAAGTGGTAGGCAAAGTCACGCCAGCCATCATTCACGATCCTCTGGAGATAAGCAAAAGAGCGGAAGTTTTGTCTCAAGAATTGGGAGTAAAAATAGAGCCAGGAATGGAAGTTTTTTTTACTTTGCCGCGCGGGGGAATGGCTGACGAAAATGAATGGACTTACATTCGCAAAGATGGTTCGCGGTTTCCGGTGCAATTGTCGGTGACAGCCTTATTTGATACTGAAGGAAATATTACTGGTTTTTTGGCGATCGGTCAGGATATTAGCGATGCCGTGGCGACAGCTACGCAACGCAAACAAGCTGAAAAAGAGCTGCGCGACCTCACCAATGCTCTGCAAAATGCGGTGGAAGGCATTTCGCTGCTGGACATTGACGGACGCTATGTGAATGTTAACCGAGCTTACGCTCGTAAATGTGGTTACGAACCGGAAGAAATGCTAGGCATGGAATGGCAGCTTACCGTGCATCCAGACGATGTTGAGATGTTGACATTAGCTTATCAAGAAATGCTAATTTCGGGCAAAGTAGAAGTTGAAGCTAGAGGTGTGCGGAAAAAGGGTTCATTTTTTCACAATCAATTAACAATGGTCAAAGCTTGCGATGCCGAAGGAACATTTAACGGCTATCACTGTTTTATGAAAGATATCACCGAGCGTAAACTAACTGAAACAGCGTTGCAGGAAAGCGAATTCAAATACAGGCAAATAGTTGAATTAGCAAAAGAAGGTATTTGGGTAATTGATAACAATGCCGTCACGACTTACGTGAACCGCGCAATGTCGCGAATGCTCGGCTATAGTGAATTAGAAATGTTCGGTCGGCCGCTTTGGGACTTCATGGATGAACCGGAAAAACAACAAGCTCTCGATAATTTCGAGCGTCGCAAGGAAGGGATCGCTGAACAACATGAATTCAAATTCAAAACTAAGGATGGTAAAGATATTTGGACGGATATGTCTGCCAGTCCAGTCATGGACTCCCAGGGAAATATGCTGTCATGCTGCGCCTTAGTTTATAACATTACAAAACGTAAAAAATCAGAGCAACAAATGCTGCAACTTACAGAAGATTTGAAGCGTTCTAACGAAGAATTAGAACAATTCGCTTATGTGGCTTCCCACGATTTGCAAGAACCGCTCCGAGCCGTTACCAGCTACGCTCAATTGCTCGCCCACCGCTATCAAGACAATTTGGATGCTAAAGCAGATAAATATATTCATTATATTGTTGACGGCGCTACCAGAATGCAACAATTGATTAATGATTTGTTGGTCTATTCGCGCCTGGGAACCCGAAGTAAACAATTTGAGCTAGCCGATTGCAACGCTGCTGTCAACCAAAGTTTGTCTAATTTGCAAATTGCGATCGCCGAAACAAAAGCTGTCATCACCTGCGACGCGATGCCAACCGTGATGGCGGATGAATTTCAACTGGTGCAGTTATTCCAAAATTTGCTCGCCAATGGTATCAAATTTTGTCGCGAAGATATCCCGTTGATTCATATCGCTGCGGGCCGGCAAGATAGCGAATGGGTGTTCAGCGTGCGCGATCGGGGCATTGGCATCGATCCGCAATATGCCGATCGCATTTTTATTATTTTTCAACGCCTGCACTCTCGCCGCGAATATTCCGGTACTGGCATAGGTTTGGCGATGTGCAAGCGCATTGTGGAACGCCACGGCGGGCGCATCTGGGTGGAATCTCAAGAAGGAAAAGGAGCGACTTTTTACTTTACTATTCCTATAATTAGTATCTGAAGGCTTAAATTTCATTTATTTTTTTTATAGTCACAAGGATAAACAGGTTATGAGCGATCCCAGCACTGTTAGATTAGTTGAGATTCTGTTAATTGAGGATTCGCCCAGCGATGCCGATTTGGCAAGAGAAGTCCTCAGTCAGGGTAAAATATTGAATAACTTGCATTTTGTGGAGGATGGAGTCGAAGCAATCAAGTTTTTACGCAAAAAAGCACCCTATCTGGACGTACCCCGTCCCGATTTGATTTTGCTAGATTTGAATCTGCCGAAAAAAAGCGGTGTTGAAGTGCTAGAAGAAATTAAAACTGACCCGACGTTAAAATTAATTCCTGTCGTGATTCTCAGCACTTCTGCTGCTCCCGAGGATATTGTCAAGTCCTACTCGCTCCATGCCAACTGTTATATAACTAAGCCTGTAGACTTTGTACAATTTACTAAAGTAGTCAGGTTAATTGAGGAATTCTGGCTCGCCGTTGTCCACCTTCCTGTAATTTATTAATTGATTGAGGATTGGTGGCTGGCGGTAGTGACACTTTTACAATAATAGCTTAACAAATAAAAATTGCATAAAAAAAACAAAAAGTTTAACCTGAGATTGATACGCAGTGAAAATGTTACAGTCAAAAATCTTTAAGCTATGTGGATTAAGATTCTGTTAGTAGAAGACAATCCGGCTGATGCTGATTTGCTTGCAGAACTGTTGGAAGTATCTGTCGGAGTGGAGTGGGAACTGGTGTCTGTTGAATTCCTGCAGGAGGCGATCGCCCAACTGGGCAAGCAATCCTTTGATATAGTTTTACTAGACCTTTCTTTGCCCGACAGCCACGGTTTGGAAACGCTAACTCGACTGCGAGAAGTGGCTCCCGATGCGGCAGTGGTGGTAATGACAGGCTTGGACGATGAGGCGATCGGACTCGAATCAGTACGCTTGGGAGCCCAAGATTACATTGTTAAAGGTCAAATTACCACCCAATTATTAGTGCGGACGATCCGCTACGCGATCGAACGTTCTCAAACATTTCAAATGCTGCGGGAAAGCGAGCGGCGTTTTAGGGCGATTTTTGACTCTTCCTTTCAGCTTACCAAACTGCTGACTCCCGAAGGAATCGTGCTGGAAGTGAACCAGACAGCCCTAGATTTTGCCGGAGTTCGATCGCAAAATATTGTAGGCAGCCCGATTTGGGAACAGTTGATTTGGCAACAATCACCAAATGGTAAAGAACAATTAAAAGAAGGTCTCGCCAAGGCTGCTAAGGGTGAATTTTTTCGCCGCGAAATAGACTTGTTAGGCAAAAGTGGCCAAATTATCACAGTTGATTTATCACTGAAACCTGTTAAAAATGACACGGGACAAGTTTTGCTGCTGATTGCTGAAGCCCGCGACATTAGCGATCGCAAACGAGCCGAAGCAGAAATTCTCAAAACCCTCGCACGAGAAAAGGAACTTTCCGAACTGCGAGCCAAATTTGTGACAATGGTTTCCCACGAGTTCCGCACCCCCTTAACAACCATCCAATTTTCGAGTGGATTGCTGCAAGACTACAGTTCTAAGTGGACTGAAGATAAAAAATCTACTCATTTTGCGCGGATTCAAATAGCAATTAAACGCATGACAGAGTTATTAGAAGATATTCTAGTAATTGGCAAAATCGAAGCAAACACCTTGCAGTTTCAACCAGTTTCCTTAAACCTCGAAAAATTTTGCCGTCAACTGGTAGAAGAACAGCAGCTCAACGACAGCAACCAACACCCGATCGCCTTTAAACATGAAGGCGACAACTGCAACGCTCAAATGGATAAAAAACTGCTGCGGCAAATCTTGGGAAACATTCTCTCAAATGCCATCAAATATTCCCCCGCCGGCAGTACAATTTCCTTACAGCTCAACTGTCAAAACCAAAAAGCTGTTTTCCAAGTTCAAGACCGTGGCATCGGGATTCCCCAAGCCGATCTAGAGCGAATCTTGGAAACTTTTTACCGCTCTACAAATGTCGGCACTATTTCGGGAACAGGCCTCGGTTTAGCGATTGTGAAACGGGCTGTAGAACTGCACGGCGGCCAACTAGCGATCGACAGCCAAGAAGAAAAAGGTACAACTTTCACTATTACCTTGCCTTTGATTTCACAAACACAATAATCGCTTAATGCTTAACTATAAACATCAACCACTCACCTAAATTTTATCCAAGAATAACAAAATTATCAAGGTTCGGAAAGCAAAATTTTCCAACCAATTATTAATCAAAAGGAGTAACGACCGTGGCAAAAATTTTGGTAATAGAAGACGAAGAATCGATTAGAGAAAATATTTTAGATTTACTTGAAGCCGAGAATTTTCAAGGAATTGGAGCCACCAACGGCCGAGCCGGCATCAAATTGGCGATCGCCCAAATCCCAGATTTAATTTTGTGCGACATGATGATGCCGGAAATAGACGGTCACGCCGTCCTCAAAGCCTTGCGCTCCGAACCCCTAACTGCCACAATTCCATTTATTTTCCTCACAGCCAAAGCCGATAAAAATGACATTCGCACGGGCATGGAACTGGGAGCAGACGATTACATTACTAAGCCTTGTACGCCGCAAGAACTGCTAAAAGCAATTGCTATTCGACTTGAAAAATATAAAACCATTAGCAAGCAGTCTCAAAAAACCCTAGACGAATTGCGGACTAATATTAGTATGTCTCTTCCCCACGAATTGCGGACTCCTTTGAATGCCATTCTGGGTTTTTCTGAGCTAATTTTATCCGAATATCAAGTTTTTGAAAAAGCAGAAATATTAGAAATGATCGGTCAAATTAACACTTCCGGTCATCGCTTGTATAGGCTGATTCAGAACGTTTTGCTCTATGCAGAACTGGAAATAGCTGCCACCAATCCCGAACAGCTAAAAGAGATGCGTAGCAGCGAATTTAGCTGCGTCAAATCTTTGCTGACTGAAAAAGCACGGCAGCAAGCAAAACAAGTGAATAGAACCGACGACTTACACTTAAATTTGCAAGATTCGTCAGTTGCTATCGATTCTATAAAACTCACAAAAATTGTTGAGGAACTGCTCGACAATGCCTTCAAATTTTCTGTAGAAGGAACTCCAGTTTTTTTAAGCACTTTTGTCGAAGATCGGACGTTTATTCTCTCTGTACAAGACCAAGGACGCGGTCTGACTCCCGATCGCATTGCACAGCTAGAAGCTTACAGACAGTTCGATCGCAAACTTTACCAACAAGCAGGTTTGGGATTGGGCTTAGCCATAGTTCAACGCCTTGCAGAATTGCACGGAGGAGGATTTAAAATAGAAAGTTTACCGCAGCAAGAAACAATTGTTTGCGTTTCCCTGCCCATCTAAAAAACAATTATATCCTGTCCTATCGATTCATATCAAATCCTCTCTTCCTCGGAGTAGTAAATTAATAGTTAACAGTTAACAGTTAGCATCATGTATGAGTGCAACCGTATTTGTTATGGTGTTCAGCCGGACATGATATAGTTCCCAACTCTTACGCAATCAGTAGACTTTTTGCAAAAATTCTTTATTATTGTTACAACTTTTTTTATTCATTCTCATTTTTTCAATCTCAAATCCTTCGACGTTAGCGCTCACACCGCAGTCAAAAATTTTAAATAATTTTATATAGAATATATCGCCCGTTTCACACATCGCTGCATATAAATTTTAGCTACCTTATCCTCATGGTTGATTTGTTTGCACTGCGAAAACAATCTTCTCGCTTCGACAAACCTATTATTATTGTACAATACTAAACCTTCCTCAAAGATTGTCTTTGTATCTAATTTTTTTTGTCGCACCTCCGGCGGATCTCCCGTGAATATTTCATAAACTGTTACCAATTGCGACTTACCTTTCACTGTAACGCGATCGATCAATCTAAAATCATAAATATCGTTCAACTGTATAAAAGTATTGTGAGTAATTAACATCGAAACTCCATACTCTTTCGTCAAGTCTTCCACGCGGGAAGCTAAATTTACTGCATCGCTAATCACCGTGCTGTCCATCCGACTTTGGCCGCCAACCGTACCTAACATCAAAGAACCGGTATTGATGCCAATGCCAATTTGCAGCGGCGGGCGATCGGGTTGATGACGGCTGACATTGTACTCGTTAAGCTGTTCTAACATACCAATTCCAGCTTTCACAGCATCGTCCGCACTGCCATTAAACAACGCCATAATCGCATCGCCAATGTATTTATCAATAAACCCAAAATTTTCAGTAATTACTGGTTCCATCCGCGACAAATAAGCATTAATAAATTGAAAATTTTCTTCAGGATTCATAGTTTCAGAAAGAGTAGTAAAATCGCGAATATCTGAAAACAGCACCGACATTTCTTTCTGTACTTGATCGCCTAATTTTACGTCCAGAATACTTTCATATCCCAGAAAGTGGAGAAATTGGTGCGGCACAAACCGCCCGTAAGCATCTGTTAAATTTTCTTCCGCTGCTAAAGCTTTTTCGAGCTCGTTTGTGAATTTTTGCCGCTCGGTTTCTACCTCTTGACGCTCTGTGATATCTTGAAAAACCGCGATCGCGTAAACTATGTTTTTCCGTTCGTCGTAGATTGGAGTCGCCCAAACCTCGATCGGCACAATCTTCTCAGGGCCGTGAATTTCCGCATCGTCAACGTGCACCACTTCCCCCCGCAGCGCCCGTACAATCGGTTGGAGATCCTCCGGATACAGCTCATTGCTTCCAGCACAATAAATTTGATAAACTGCCGACAAATTGCTAGGAACAACATCAGAAACCAAGCCTTTGCCAAATATTTTTTCAGCCCAAGAATTCATATAGCAAGGTTTTCCGACATTATCTATCACAAATATACCCACCGGCACTGCTTCCAGCAATTGAGTCAGCCGATTTTCACTTTCTAACAGCGCTCCATTTAACTTTTCTTGAGCTACCAAAGCTTTTTCTAAATCATTTGTAAACTTGAGTCGTTCCACATCTACCAGTCTTCGCAAAGTAATATCCTCAGCAAAACCTTGATAGTAAAGCACATCACCGCTAGCATCAAAAACAGTGCGTGCGTCCTCAGAAATCCAGATAACACTACCATCTAGGCGATAAACTTCCGACTCAAACTCAGACACGCTACCGTACTTTTCCATCAGCGCCAAAAACTCTTGACGGCGATGCGGTTGCACGTAGAATTCCCGCTGAATATCATTAACACTTGCGATCAATTCTTCAGGGGAATCATAGCCGTAAATTTGAGCCAGAGCAGGATTAGCGCTGAGCAATTTTCCCCCCGGTGCAGTCTGAAAAATACCTTCAAGAGCATTTTTAAATATCTGGCGATACTTCTCTTCAGCTTGCACCAGCGCTGTTTCAGCTTGCTTGCGTTCTGTAATATCAGTAAAAGCAATAATCCCGTAGCAAATATCGCCAATAGAATCATAAATAGGAGTCGCCCAACTCTCCACCGGAATAATCTTATTTCCAGTCCTAATTTCTACACCCTCAGTCCGCACTGTTTCGCCCCGGAGCGCCTGCATAATTGGCAACTCTTCCACAGGACATCTCTCATTAGTTCCGGCTTTATAAAATTGATAAATTGCCGCTTTCTGCTCCGAATTAATATGCGGCACCGTGCCTTTACCAAAAACTTCCCGCGCCTTCTGATTTGCATAAAAAGATTGACCGTTAGCATCCAGCACGCACACGCCCAGCGGCATGGCTTCAAGATATTGCGTCAACCGACTTTCGTTTTCGTGGAGTTTGGAAATCAGCATCGCCTGCTTGCGGTTTAATCTGGCCAACTCCTGATTCATCTCCTGAAGTTCTATTTGCTTTTCAGCTAATTGTTTGTCTTGAAAATATCTATAAATCGCCTCAGTGACCGTTAATTTTAAATCATCAGATTGCCAAGGTTTAGCTATGTAGCGGTATAACTTAGCATAGTTAATAGCATTGGCTACCGCCTCCAAATCTGCCTGCCCCGTCAGCATAATTTTGAGAGTTTTCGGCGAAATGGCATGAACGCTCCTCAATAGCTCGTCTCCTTTCATATTCGGCATAATATGATCGGAAATAACCAAAGGAACTTCATACTGTTCTGCTAAAAGTTCGGATAGCAACTCTAAAGCTTCTTCGCCACTTTGGGCCGTTTCAATTAAATATTTATCTTCAAAGGCTTTGAGCAAGTCTATTTCCAGACTATCGAGTATAGTCTGCTCATCATCAACACAAATAATGACTGGCTTTTTCATAAATTTGCTAGACCAGACTTAATTGCTTCAATTAATTCTTGATTTTTCCAAGGCTTTTGTATGAAAGCATGAAGATTGGCTTGAGCTTTTGTGCGTTCGATTGCTTCTTTATCTGCTTGTCCCGTTAGCATAACTGTCACGATTTGCGGATATTTGTGATGAATTGCAATCAGCAACTCATCTCCTTTCATTCCGGGCATCAACCAATCCGAGACAATCACTAGAATGTTAACCTCATTTTCACATAGCTCTTCAATAATTTCCAACGCTTCTGCTGCACTTTCAGCAAATTCGCACAGATATTTACCGTTAAATGCCTGTTGCAGTTCAATTTCCAGACTTTCCAACACCGCTACTTCATCGTCAACACACAAAATTGCTGGTTTAGACATCGCTAGTTTCCTCCTTTAGTCTGGCTGAGTGAACCCCGACCTGTAAGCACATCGTTGTCTAAATTCTACATTCTGCGGGGTAGACTGCCAATTTTTAGCCCCAGATATAGTAGTTAGAGCAAAATATGAAGTATTGACCAATCAATCGCTCAATCCCTCAATCCCTCAATCTAAAAATTGTACGCTCGCATAGTCGAAATAAGTCGAATAATCTAAAATCTCACCTTTTTGATAAATCCTATAGATATCTGGGGAGTGTCAACTACTCCATTAAATTTATCGGTACAGACACTATAAATTCTGTTTGCCCTGGCACAGACTTTACATCAATTTTACCCTGATGTTTTTTAATTATTTTATCAACGATATCCAATCCTAACCCGCTGCCTTCTCCAGCAGGTTTAGTAGTAAAAAAAGGCTCAAAAATTCTCGGTAAAATCTCCGGTGTAATCCCCTTTCCACTGTCCGTGATTTTTACTACAACGTTGGTATCTTGCTGCTGGATCTCAATTGTTAAAGTTCCTTGATTGTCCATCGCTTGTAAGGCATTGTGAATTAAATTTGTCCAAACTTGATTGAGCTCGTCGGAATAACAAAATACCATAGGCAATTCAGCTTGATAGTTTCTGACTGTCTCCACACCCTGCTTGAGTTGGTTTTGATAAAGAGTCAATACAGTTTCAATTCCATCCGTAATATTCACCTGTATTTTTTCGCCATTGACATCGTAACGCGCATAATGTTTCAGGGCAAAAACGACTTTAGCAGCGCGTTCTGTAGCGGTAGCTATGGTTTTGGCGCTTCTGTGAATGCTAGCAAAATCGTAGGCGGTTTTGATGATATTTTCGCTTTTAGGATCTTTCAGCAATGGCAAGAATTTGTCCAAGTTTCCCTGCAATCCAATATTTACTAAAATGTTAGCAAGACTGTCAGCATTATCAATTTGTTCGGAGTCTAGTTGCTGCTTTACGCCTCTTTTTAATTCCCGTTTTTCTCGCGTAGATAAAGAGTAATTTTGTTGGCGGGCACTGTACATCAAACTTAAAAAATCGTGCTGGCGTTCGGCTGACAGTTCTTTAAAAAAAACTGGTAAACTTTCGAGATTGTTATCCAAAAAGTTGGTAATATTGCCAATAGACGATCGAATTGCGCCCAGTGGTGTATTGATTTCGTGAGCAATACCGGCAATCAGTTGCCCTAATGCGGCCATTTTTTCTGATTGAACTAATTGATGCTGAGTTGCTTGCAGTTCGTCTAAAGTGACTGTCAGTTGATCGTTTTTCTCTTGGAGTTTTTTTTGCAAGTGGCACATTGCTAAATGGGTTTCTACCCTGACTAGAACCTCTTCCATTTGAAAGGGCTTGGTAATATAGTCTACCCCTCCAACAGCAAAGGCTTTTACTTTATCTAGTACGTCATTAATCGCGCTAATAAAAATCACCGGAATGTCGCGAGTGCGTTCGTCTGCTTTGATTTTTTCGCAAACTTCATACCCGTTCATTTCGGGCATCATAATATCCAACAAAATCAAATCGGGAGGCATACCTTTTGCAGCAGAAAGCGCTAATTCACCGTTAGGTACGGGGCGGACTTTATAGCCCTTACCGTTCAAAATTCCAGCTAGCAGCCGCAAATTAGCTGGGGTGTCGTCAACTACTAAAATATTACCGCGATCGGTGCTAGGAATGTTGTTATTCATGTGATTCTGCTTGAGAGATTAACTTTAAAACTTTGTCGTACTCGAAATTTTCTATACAATGGGCGATCGCACTAGCGGTTACTGTATCCTTTTCTCGAATTTGCTCGATGGATATTTCAATTAAATCCATATCTACATTCAGTATGGCGAGCTTTAAATCCGCTACTAGCGACTCAGGCAATTTTACGAAATCAGCCTCAATCATTTCGCGATCGCGCTCTGGGATTGCCGATAAATTAGCTTGACCCGGATCTTCATAAATATAGCGCACTCCGATATGTTTGTGCATAGCATCAAAAATATCGGCTTCCCGGAAAGGTTTCCGCATAAAAGCATCGCAGCCAGCCGACAAAATAACTGCCCGTTCTTCCTCCAAAACGCTCGCTGTCAGCGCAATAACAGCAGTAGCTTGACCTTTAATCGTGCCTTTAATGTGTTTTGTTGCTTCGTAACCGTCCATCACTGGCATTCTCATATCCATCCAAATTAAATGGGGTTCCCAAGAGTCCCAAAGCTCAATAGCTTCTTCACCGTTAGTAGCTTCTTTTAGTTGAAAATTTAGAGGATGAAGAAGTTTGATTAACAGTTGGCGGTTGAGCGGTTTATCGTCTACAATTAAAATTCGATAAGGGTGTTGATTGGGTGCGAGTGCAATCACATGGCGGGTAGGCTTTTGACTTTCAATATCAGTCGCATCGACCGCAATCACTTGAATATCAAACTTAAAATTAGTTCCCTCCCCTACAGCCGAACTGACGCTCATTTCACCGCCCATTAATTCCACAAATTTGCGGCTGATTGGTAATCCCAAACCTGTACCTTCTTGCGAATCTTTGCCTGATTGGGTTTGCACGAAAGCTTCAAAAAGATTGTCTAATTCATTGGCCTCAATACCTAGGCCAGTATCTTTGACTTCAAAATGAAGAAATAAGGAAGAGGTAGAACCTAAACCGTTATCTGTGGTTGCATAAATCGGGTTTTCTGAATATTTATTTTGGTTGGTTTCATAACTATTAGGTGCGAAAATTTCGTTATTTTCTGAGGATAATGAAATATCAATGCTTTCGCCTTCTCTCTTGTTATTTGTGTCGGATGATTGCTTGCTAACTCTGACCGCAACGCCGCCTTCATTTGTGAATTTTAGAGCGTTGTTGAGCAGATTGATTAAGATTTGCCGCAATTTCAACTCGTCAGTTTCTACATATTGCGGCACGTCGGGACTGCGCTCGAAAACTAGCTGTAAGTGCTTGTCATCTGCTTTAAGCTGAAACATATCTTCCAAGTCGTTTAGCAGTTGATAGAGGTCAAATTTTTTGGGATTGAGGGTGGTGCGCCCCGATTCAATTTTAGATAAATCGAGTACGTTATTAATCAGGGTGAGGAGGTGTTCTCCGCTGCTACTAATTATGCTAATATTTTCTTGATGTTCTGGGGATAGATTTTGGCTGCGAGTCATCAGTTGGGAAAAGCCGAGAATTGCATTGAGTGGCGATCGCAATTCGTGACTCATGTTAGCCAGAAAGGTGCTTTTAGCTTGATTTGCTACTTCGGCTTTGTCCTTAGCTACAGCCAATTCAGCAGTCCGCTCTCGCACTCGCTGTTCTAAAGTTTCAAAAGATTGTTGCAGTTGTTGAGCCATGCTGTTAAAGGACTGGGCTAATTCCCCCAATTCGTCGGATCGTTGACTTTCTACTGTTTTATCCCATTCACCTTTAGCAATATTTTTGGCTGCTGTATTTAAGCGCAAAATAGGATTTGTTACCCAGCGAGAAGTTTGAATACCAATGGATACAGCTACTACTAAAGCTGCGAAACAAAGCAAAATCGTCAGACGGGTATTGGCATCGATTTCTTCGGTAAAATCTGCTTCGGGAACTACTACTACAATCAGCCAGTCTAAGCCTTTGCCGTCTTGGAATGGCAGGACTTTTAAAAATTGTCGCTTGCCATTTATTTCAAATTTTAATAATTCCGTTTTTTTAATATTTAATTGTTTAAATTGTGTAGTTAAATATTTGGCTGTAGCTTGAGTAAGAGGGTTACTACTTTCTTTTACTTTAAATATCTTTTTTTCCTTACCGCTAGTGCGAAATGGTTTTTCTGTGGTAGAAGTTGCTAACAAATTACCTTGGCGATCGATAATAAAGGCTTGTCCCGATTTTCCAATTTTTAGACTGTTGAGAAATCTGCCTATATAGTCGATACGCAAAGCAGCAATCAATACTCCTTCTAGCTGATTTTTTTCGCTGTATACAGCTTGGACAGCGCTGATAATTAATGTCGGCTCTAGGAAGGAAACGTAAACCGGACTCCATGTCGGCTTGCCTTCTTTTACGGCAACTTTGTAGGAAGAATGTTGTCTACTGTCAATATTCTTAATAACTGTTACTATGGTAGTGCGATCGCCCGTATCATTAGTATTGTAAGAATAAAAATTTCCTCCAGTAGATTTCTCGATCGCATTCATCGTTCGGGAGCCGTTAGAAAGTTGTTCTCCGGATCGATAATCTCCCTTTTCGTTGCCAACGGCAGTAAAATTGATATAGGGATATAGTTTTACTTGCCGCCAAAGATATTTCTCCCATTTTGACAAATCATCCATTCTTAAAAACCCGATCTTCACTGTATCGAGCTTGCTTTGATTGATTTGATGGGGAGTTCTCAGGTAAACTTGCAGGTTTTGCTCGACACGCAAACTCACCTCGCTCATTAACTGAGTGGCTAGGTTGTTAACTGCTTTTTGTCCGTTTTTAAAAGACAAATATCCTACGAGTCCCACTGCTCCGACGATTTGCAGTACAAATGGAACTATCAGAACTGTTCGCAGCGGTAATTTGTCTAAAATTTTAGAAATCATCAGATTTAGAGGTTTGGTGAACTTAGCCTAGAAGCGTCCTTGCAGAGTTTGTCTTGACAGCAGCGCCATCCCCGATGAGCTAGAGGGAATTCATGGGGGCTATATTAGGTGTGGTAGATGTTTAACGGCGATCGAATGCGAACCTAATCTTTGCTATATGAGAGTATATTATTTTACCTATTGTCGTAATTATTGACGATATAGGCAAAATTTGCAGTCTCTGGCTTCGATAACTGGCTGATGCGCCCTCTGTGGGCGAGTTCCCTAGGGAGTGAGGGGTTTGGAGACTGGCGATCGAATTTGGTTGATCCACTAGCCATTTTCGGCAAGACGTGTTATGATGGCAAAAGTCGAGGGCACGTAGCTCAGTGGATAGAGCATCAGGTTCCGGTCCTGAGGGTCGGGGGTTCAAATCCCTCCGTGCTCATTTTATATGTCTTGTGTTGAGTAAGGGTTTCAGGTTAATTATACGCTCGGAGAGGTGGCAGAGTGGTCGAATGCGCCTGACTTGAAATCAGGTGAACCGCAAGGTTCCGTGGGTTCAAATCCCACCTTCTCCGTTTTTGAGAACTAGCAAAAGAACAGCCAAAAAAAACACCCCCGCAGGAGTGCTGTTGCTTACCAGGTAAAATTTCTAGCGAACTAATTCAACTCAAACAACTTCCTCATCGGCCGGGTCGCCGTAGGGGTCTTCGCTGGCCGGACGCACGTTGCCGAACTGTCCGGCATCCGCTACGTTGTCGGCCGGGTCGCCGTAGGGGTCTTCGCTGGCCGGACGCACGTTGCCGAACTGTCCGGGATTTGCGCGATCGTCATAATTGGCATCAGGATCGACTTGCTCGCTGTCTGGCCCGACGATCGCATCTTTTAACTTGCGGAAAAATCCGTCTACCATGATAAAATTCCTCTGTTTTATGGGTTGAAAAACTGGTGTTTTAGATTTGGAATACCAGATTTAATTAAAAATCGCGGCAGTGACCATCTCAAATGATGAGGCTACTGTGCCGGAACAGGACTTGTAGCTTCCGGCAAGCTTCTGAGGTCTCGGCCGCTAGTTTGGTTGTTGTACCCCTGGAATTCGCGGTAACGCGCCGCCTCGGACTCAGGAACTGTAATTCCTTCAGGCGGGGGCGTTACCCAGTGAGCGCGATTCTGGGCATCGCGGTAGTAAACGCGACCGTTTTTAGAAAGGTAATACTTTCCCTGCGGCCCCTGTTCTTGCTTGTTTTGGTGCTGGCGGTAGAGGTAATAAAGAGCTGCTGCTCCTACTAAAGTAATCCCTACTTTTTGAGCATTGTTCAAGCCTTTGTTTGCTTGTGGCAAAGGAGTCTGGCCGCGATTAGTTTGTACTCCTCCAGCACGAGTGTCGTCAACGGTCGGCGGAGGGGTGGAACTTTGCTGGCTAGAACCGCAAGCATTCAAAAGCGGAAATGTCAGTAGCGTTGTCAGCAGCAGAGCCATGAAGCGCGATCTTCTGGGTTCGGGTTTGATTGTGTTCATTGCCGCTCCGAATTATCGGGATTACAGATAGGGTGTGTTTTGGCTAGGTTGGGAAACCTGAGCTGCTGCCAACGGTTTTTTAAGTAAATTCATCGATCGCAGCAATTTTGCCAAAATTAGTTGCCGAGAACTTCCAACAGCGCAGGTAAAGTATTTCCTTTCTGTTTAATCATCTTCACATCTGTCTAAGATCGGCTCACTCCAGGGATATAAATAAAGTTTCTTTGATTTCAGTCCGCAGGTATATGCAAATGCACGCCCTCTGCTCAAAAAAAAATCCGTTTGCGGCCACAAAGCGAGCCAAGTGAAGCCGACGGAGGCGAGCCGGAAACCCAAAGCAGCACTGGCGAAGGAAAAGAAGCGGGATTTATCACTCCCGCAGTGTTTAATTGCACCTCCGAGCTTGTCTGATATCGAGGCAATTTTTTCGTAGAAATTCTGGAGATGCCGATCGCACTCTTGTATTAATAATTAACCGCAATAGAAAGCCGCCGCAGCTTTTATGAGTTTTTATGAAAACCAAAAATATAGTTACCGTTGGATTGTCGATCGCAGTTTTATTAGCTGCGACCAAATACATACCTGATTTTAAGCAACAAAACCTAGTCAAGCAATTGCTCGAAACCAAACAGTGTCCCGAATGCAATCTCAGCAATGTCAACTTAAAAGCAATGGACTTACAAGGATTTAACTTGCAGGGAGCCAACCTAGAAGGTGCTAACTTATCAGGAGCAAAATTGGCGAATGCCAACCTCAAAAATGCTAACTTGAATAAAGCCAACCTCACCGGAGCAGATTTAGGCTGTAGCGGCATAAGTTTCAATCTTGATACTAATGGTCAAGCAGCAAATATGGATTTTAAGGTCAGTGCTGTTCCCGAAAAGAATAACCCAGAAAATGCCACAGTTGGTTTGAACATGAAATCAACAGACCGAGGAGCTACAATTCGTTTAAATCTGCCGGGATGCGCCGATTTCGAGAATACTAAATTGCAGGGCACTAAAATGCCCGATGGGAACATTCACCCTTAATAAAAGCAAACATAGCAATCAGCCCCACAATCATGTGTGAAATACTTGTCAATCTTTGAGTTCTCTGTTTTCTCAATCTCTGCGTCCTCTGCGGCCTCTGTGGTTCATCAAAAAAAAACCGCCATCTCAATAACAAACATCAGCCCCACAATCATTTGTGAAATTTTTGTCAATCTTTGAGCTCTGTGTTTTCTCATCAATCTCTGTGTCCTCTGCGGCCTCTGTGGTTCATCAAAAAAAACCGCCATCTCAATAACAGACAGCGGTTTTTTTTTAAACAACTAACAGTCGCCTAAAATTAGTGAGCAGAACCGTTACCGTGATACTTGTCGCTATCGTAGAATCCGTTTTTTGTACCGAAGAACAAACAGCAAACGGTGAAAACTGCTGTCAAGACTGCTAAAACTAACTTAACGTCCATAATTGAGTGTCTCCTGATTTAGTGAGCGAAAATACTCAGATTGTAGAAGATTTTTGGCTGGCGCGCCCGTCTACGGGCGTAGCGCCAGATTTGCTGGGCTGTGCTTTGGTGCGACAATTTCCTGATGGCGAAGAAATTCGAGGAATTATTGTCGAAACCGAAGCTTACGCCCCGGGAGATCCTGCTTGTCACGCTTACCGCCAGCGCACTCCTCGCAATCAGGCGATGTTCGGGCCTGCGGGTATCTGCTACGTTTACTTAATCTACGGGATGTATCACTGTTTTAACGTGGTGACGGATGTAGAGGGGGTTGCTAGCGGTGTGTTGATTCGAGCTTTGCAGCTAGATGTGCTTCCCAAGGGGTTCGCTGGAATTCCCGAAAAAAAGCGATCGCGCCTCGCCGCCGGGCCTGGGAAACTGTGTAAGGTACTGGAGATCGATCGAACTTTCAGCGGTTCTCCCTTAGATGCAGGCCACCCGCTGCGGTTGGAACACCGGAGCGAGCAATTTCAGCAAGCCGTGGAGGAGGGTACAATAAATTTTGTGCAAACTACGCGGATCGGGATTTCTCAAGGAATTGATTTACCTTGGCGATGGTATGTAGGGAACTCTACGGCTGTGTCAAAACTCTAGTAATGTCAAAGGTATCACTGTAAATTTTGTCGCTTATCTTAGTGAAATTATGGCTTACTCTTCTGAAAATCCGATCGTACAACTCAAAAAATGCCTAAGCCTGGTTCAGGATGTCAACACTCACACCGAAGCGAACCGAGCCTTCGAGCAATTGTGCGCGATTATCGATGCTGAAAATCCGATGGCGGCGCAACTTTTGGAGATTTTGTGGGAAGAAGCTATCATGGCGAGGCGATCGGCCTTATTTTGGCAGCAAATGAGCGATGTTGAGAAAGATATGGCTAATCGAATGATGGAAAATATGACGCAGATGCGGCAAAACTATTTGCGGCTGATGCAGGAAATGTAAGATTGGGCAATGGGTAATTGCTAATTAGTAATTACCCATTGC
The DNA here is from genome assembly GCF_015207505.1 of Tychonema sp. LEGE 06208. GTDB lineage: Bacteria > Cyanobacteriota > Cyanobacteriia > Cyanobacteriales > Microcoleaceae > Microcoleus. The sequence goes on along the minus strand of NZ_JADEWT010000011.1, from coordinate 27,340 downwards.
CCAGACTGCGATCGGAAACGATAAAAACGAGTAAAAGAAGCAGATTTAACTCCAGCGAAACTCATCGTCCACCAGGCAATATGTGCGTATTGAGCGCAGTCGAACCAAGTGAAAATAAAAATCAGATAAGCAATAGCAACAGCTTCAATACCGCGAAGAGACGAATTCAGCGCTAAACATACATAATATCCCCAAAGTGCCATGCCAGCCAGCAGCCCCAAAATACCAACAGATAAAGTAGTATCCAGAATCCAATTGTGAGCTTTGTAAGTAGGAATTTGTCTGGTGCTGATTTCACCTTTTATGTTAATATAGTCGTAAGTAAACTCATTTAAATTTATAACAATCGGAGTTAGTTGAGGATTTCTGATGTAGGGATAGGCAATGCCGAAACCATCAAATCCCCATCCAAGTAGCGGGCGTTTTTTGATGCCACGGGCTGAAAGTGTCCACATGGGCGATCGGCTGGACATGATTTGGGCGATGGTCGGTTTACTCCAATCGAGCGGTCTGGTGACAGTCATGATGGCAATGGCGATTATGGCGATCGGAACAATAGCTACAAGGATTTTGTAATATTTGCCTCTGAGCAAATAGACACTCGCAACCATCAAAGCTAAAATAGCACTTCGGGTAGAAGTTAGCAGCAGTGCAGGAACAGTTAAAATTAAAGTAATTGCAGTTAATTTAGTTGTGGTAAATCTCCAAAACCATCCCACAATAGCAGTGATTACTATTAATGCTAAAACTATAGCTGCGTGGCCGCGATGGGAGTACAATCCTATTGGTTGCTGTCCTTGAAAAATGCTACTGGCTAGGACATCAGCTCTGATAATTTGCCCCATTGTGGCGGTATAGTCGATGCGCCAGTCGATGATTTGGGGGAAGATACTAACAGAAAGAATGATGCCGCCAATTAGCAGTCCTTGGAATTGGGAATTAATCAGTTGCGGGTGTACGGTTAAGAGCAAGCTGTTGCTGAGAGTGAAGGCGGCGATTAACAGCCAGTACAACCAGCCGTCTCCCATTTGGTCTTGACCGAAGAAAGAAGTTAAAGGGAAGGGACTTTGTAGAGTGGAGATAGCTCCGATTGATAGAAATATTGTCCAAAGTATTAGGGATATTTTCCATGTTCGGGAAATGGTTAGGGCTTTTCTTTGTTCCCACAAGAGAGCGAGATTGACTCCTACTATTAGCCAAATAACGAACACTTTGGGGGAAGTCCAGATGAGGCCCCGGCTGTTTCCCCAAGGGTTGATGAGGATGATGCTGAGGGCAAACAGGATGGTATAGAGGGTTTTCATTACTCTTTGTTTTTCCTGTTTTTGAGTCTTTTAATTACAGGCAATACGGCTAGAGCTAATAAAGTTCCTAATGCTGTAGTTGGTTCGGGAACTGCTTCTGCCGAGAGTGCGTCGTCCTCGGTGTTTTTACCGGACGCATTTTTGGCTGATGGCGCGTTGCTACCAGCGATGCCAGACATTAGCATAGGCTGGCTGGCAATGTTCCTAGCGAGAGCCGGAGCGCAGCCACCGCCACCGCTAGCACCGCTACAAGTGGCAGTTTCGGGATAATTAAACCAGAAATGCTTGTTGCGGACGTACTCACTTATACCTGCTTGTTGGGAATATGGGAGCGAAATTTCACCAGGATTGACAGTTGATAGTCCATCGCTAAAGCCAACGCCGGCTGCTGTGCCGCCAAATCCACCCGTTCCACCGCTAGCATAGCCTGTTTCCCACTGCACATCTTTGTAAAAGAAGCCGACGTTGCCTTCATTAGGTGGAACTGGGTAATCGGAACCGCGCAACACTAACTGGAAAGAAGCTAATTTGTCGGTCTCCTGTGAGTAATATCCTACTTTGTCCCAGGTGACAATGAGTTGGTTGGGAATGTCTGTTCGTACTGCTACAGTACCTGTACCGCGCGTATCTACATCAGCCCAGTAAGGGGCAATTAGGGGGGCTATATTTTCTGTCAGAAGAGGGTTCGGCGTGTATGCACTAACTGGTCTGCCAAAGGAAATATTGCCGTTGTTGTTGATGTAGAAACTGTTGTAGCTTTGGCCGAAGTAATTAAATGAAAAGCCCAAGGGATATGACCCGAAGGAGCCGTCGTCGTTTGGTCTATATCCAGGTGGGGATGTTCCTATACTACCGCAAAGTGCATTATCAAACACACCACCCAAACCGCCACAAAACTGACCGCCCAATGCACCTCCGAGTTGATCGGTGTAGTACCTGCCAGAGGAGTGGAGTATCGGCTGCCATCTGTATCCAAATTCATTCAATATTTGCTGTTTGTAGCTTTCTTTAAATATTGCATTATTTTCCAAACGAACTATTTTTGAAGCTCCTTCTTCACCTTGCGGTACACCCCTGCTAGACCACTCAAAACCACCCAAAAAATCATAAATTTTGTTTTGGGGATCGCTGGCTATGAGAAATGTAGCAAAATCTGTTTCCTCGCCAATGTAATTTCCTGGGCTGTCTTCAAAACTTAGTCGCGAGCCGAATACATTATTGTCTAGCAACCCTCTTGGATCCCAAAAGCGAGGGTCATTAGGTGGTTGGGAAAATTCATCTAAATACCAAGGTCTATCATCAGCCCAAAGATCCTCATACCCATTTCTAGGAGGATCGATGTATGGGGCAGTCAGTAAGTTTCCGTTAGAGTCATTTTTGGGATCGCTATCCTGCGTGATTATCTGAAACCAATTGAAGCGAACTTTATACTGATTCTCTAAATCTCGGATTTGGCTTGTCGCCTCAAACTCACCCACAAGTGCATCAAAGTAAGGGTCATCTTGGTCATTAACTTTAACTTTAACTTGACCGACTTGAGTATTGTTGATGAGGACGGGAAACTGAATAGGCCCAAGAGTAGCGCCAAGAGCTGGTATACTCTAGAAATTGTTAATTACAACAGCTATGCCTATTCCGTTTAGGGAAACACTCCAAATTTGCTGATAAGCTTTCATTTTTCCTCTCTTTGTTGAAAAGATAATACGACTTAGTAACTAGAACTCTTCAATTTGATATGTTGTTAGATCGAATCGCCATCGACCTTTTTTCAAGGGCGATAGCATGGTTATAAATTTTTCCGGTATTTCATAATACCTAGAATCCGCAGAAAACTCACAAATTGCCCGGATATTTAGGCGCGAAAATTCGGTAATTTCTTGACAGTCTTGAATCTTGAACAGTTTTGTAGATACAAACCCTCGCGTCACATGATTTCTTCTTGGGTAATTTTTATCGGTTGAGGGAAATCCCGTCATAGATCGAATGACTAAAAAGCGCTCGTCTGGCGAAAAACGAAAAGATTCAAGACCTCCCATGTGCTGTGACAATTGGCAGACAAAGGTTAAATCTGGGTAAGAATATAAACATACTTTGCCTGGAACTTCATAAGTAAAAAACTTGCTTTCATCAGGAGTAAAACCATAAATTCTTTGGGGAAAGCGGTGAATTTCTTCGCCTGTTGTCAAATCCCAGAAAACAGCATGGTCTTTCTGCGAAGCAGCAACAGTTTTGCCTCCCTCTAAAATAAATGTTTCTCTGACAACAACTCCAGGGTCCATTTGAAAAGTACGGATCGTTTCGCCAGATGCAGTATCTGTTACAGTAACTTGACCTTCGCGATCGCCACTAACAGAGTAGGGACTTACTGAGGGCGTGTTTTCTCTATCCAAGTCAGCTATCCTCCTATTTTCCTATCCTCGTGCGTGGTAACTCCAGGTAAAACAGAGCCTAATGCCATTACCCCAGAAAGGATTAAAGCCAACATAAACAGGAAAAAATATTTCATGTCTCGGCTTTTCTCGTGTGTTTCATAAGTTGCAAAGTAGTTTATCACAGCCGTCAAAGCAATTTTGTAAGTTCTAATACAAATAATCTCAAATTCAGTAAAAAACTAATTAGCAATTCTTATGTAATGATGTATATTTGTAATATCCCAACACAGGCTCACGATTATTCTGCTTCGGGGCAGGAGCAGGCCAAGTATAAGAAGGTTTTGACCAATAATCGTCTGGCGTACTCTGCCCTCTGCTGGGCAGATAACCGTAGGTTAAATTCAGCTTTGAACGAGGTGGTAAGCGTTCTTGAAGAGCAAGTTCCTTCTTTGTTACCTGCACAAACTCTGACTTCAGTTCGCTGCTGCGATGAGGTCCAATTGTTTTACTACAACTGGTGCAAAACTGATTACAAGCTAGCTTGGGCGGGTGAGGACAGTCAAATTTATCACAGTAATGTTTTTCGCGGTATTTCATAACGATGCCTTGGATTTCCCTGATTAATGAGTTCACAACTAACACTTGAACTGATGGACTAAAATTAGCATGACTATTCGATCTGGATACAGGGTTTATACGGAACTTTTTGGAATTCTCCTTGCATCCGAAACTTAGGATCAACTAGAGATTTCTCTGTTACAAACAAGTTAATTTTACACAATCTTTATAAAAAAATCTGACTTCCGGCATTTCGGATCGGTTGTTGTCAAAAGCGTCAAGAGGACTGCTGGAAATGAAATTGGCACTCTGGTACACAAGCTAACTCTACACAATCTTCACAAAAGAGAGAAATTGTGTCAATTTAACACTTACGTAACAAGACTTACGTATCGCACACAGACGAAAGAAACCGGGTTTTTTACCGAATCTGCGGGTTACAATCAAGGATTTCTGTAAAAAAACCCGGTTTCTGATCCCCCATGCGTCCAGGAATGTTGATATCAAATCCGCGTGCACTGGAATTATTTGTTTGTAAAATTTGGGAAAATTCGCAGTTGCGGGTTTTTCGCCACACCGCAACTGCGAACTTTTCCTACTTCATTAAAGCAGCGCCGCAGTTGTAAAGTTCCCGCGCATAATCAGTCCAAGTTCCCTGTCCCCAATAGCGGAAACAACTTGTTTGCAACAACAAGTTGTAAAGCAAAGCTTGTTGGTATTCAAACTGCTTGGTAACGGCGGCATCTTGCTGCACCAGCCGATCGTACTTTTGGTGAAATGCTGCGCTGAGTTGATTCATCGGTTCCAAGACGTTTTCGTAGCCTTTCACCCAACTTAAATCGTTAGTCCAAGAGGCACCATCCATATGAAAATTATGGTCTGTTTGCTTGAGTTGGGCGATCGCACTTTCGACCTTTTCCGGCGTCGCACTATCAGCATCGACTAACTGCCAGATTTTGTGCTGGTTGACTCCCTGACAAATCGGATAATCATCAGGATTAACACCCGCCGCCTCAATTATCTCCAAATATTCAGTCCCATTTAAACCGACAACACCCGATTTGCCACCGCCATCTTCCCGGTTTTCGTGCCAAGCTTTCATAAAAGCGCTGGGAAATTCATTCATCATCACGCCGCCATTTTCGCCGTCAGCAATCTGAGTGACTAAAGAAGGAACTGTGACATTGCCAATTTGCTGTTTTTGGCGGACTTTAGCTTCGTAATACGGCTGCATTTGACCGACCAACTTTGTATCGGAACCTTGGGTTTTAATCAAAGCCGTAATGCTGATGGTTTCGCCGCGAGAATTCCGGGCTTGCAAACGGTTGGGAATGTATTTTTGGTCTTGAGACAATCCCGAACCGTCGAGATTTTCTACAGAATGTTCCTGCACCATCAGCCAGCGGTAGCCGCATTCTTTCAAAGCTTTGATGTATTCGTAAAGCGTATCTGGGTGATTGGGAAAGTGCATTTCTGGGGGCGAAAAACCTTTGACGCGCTTGAGGGCATCAATGCCAAAAATGGATGCAAAATGATGTTGCCATGCTTGTATTTGGAGTTTAATGTCGGGAATTGGAGTTGAAGGAATGACGGCATGACTCCACATTGTCCCCAGCCATTCTACGTAAGGTTGGTATTGAGGATCGCAGGTAATCCGCTTGAGATTGTTGAGGACATCATCGCGTCCCATTTGGCGCAATCCCCACAATAAATTGCCGGAATAATCGAGCATAATTCGCGGGTTGCAGCCTTCGGCAATTAGTTGGGGAATGAATTCGCCCATGCGGGAATAACACCAAGCAAAGACTCCGGCGTTGTGATTGTCTCCTTGGTTAGGATTTTCAAACATATTCTGCAAATTGCAGATTAGTTCGCCGTTTGCACCGGCTGGAATTGTGGGTTGGTGCATATGCAGGGCGCAGGCAAATCCGGCTTGAATATTTTCGAGGCGCAGATTTGTGGTAGGTAGAAAGACTGGTTCGTTGCTGTGGGCTGCGGCGCTAATTTCTGCTTCAAAACCGCAAATATTGGGTAATCCTGAGTTGATTTCGTTTAAAATTGGTAGGTTGGGAGATTGTGCGATCGCAGGCATAAGACTTTCCTCAGTAATTGTGGAGCTGTACTGTCTGCTATTGCTAAAATAGCTGTAAAATTTAATTTTAGCAGAATATGCATACCCAAAATAAGTTTATTAATTACCGATATGCTCTATTGGGTGCAAGAGCCTGAAAGAGTCTTATTCGTTGCAGTGGGGTTAAATAGTTACAGGGAGTTTTTTATCAGAGCGTTTATTTGAAGAAATTTAGGTAAGATCAGGAGGAAGAAACATCGCACAAAAATTTGCAGGCATGAAAGTGTCTGAGATTCTTAAAGGTAAAAAAGGTAGTATAAAACAAGCGCAATTTCCGGCAAATTCGCCAAGTTGGGAAGAGTTGAGCGAAATGATATGGGAGGAAATTAAAAGGGGTGTTGAAGATAATATTCTAGGTTTTAGTATGGTTCGCAAGTTGTTGAGCGATCGGAGATTTGATCGATGAAAAGTAATGAATTTGACCGAATACTTTTGTTTTTGCAAAGGCTGGGAAAACAGGCGATCGATTACAGTTTAGCCCATCACCGGGATGAAGCTGTGATGGTAATTGTGGCTGTACCTGGGGAACGGTGGGAAATTGAATTTTTGAGCGATGGTTCGGTGGAGGTAGAGAAGTTTTTCAGTAATGGAGAGATTGCTGGAGAAGAAGCTTTGAGTGAGTTATTCGATCGCTATTCGGAACGAGAGGAGACAAAGGGCGATTTGGCTCAAAAGATTGAGTTAACAAATGCGAGAAAATGAGTTATGTTTTGCGGAATTTGCGATCGAGCTACTGCATTTTTTACTGGCTAAACCGATGATTTGTGCTTGGAAGGAGAGCTTGCAGCTTAGCCTTGATGGTATCCTGCCGCGTTAGGTTATTGCCAGCGATCGACCGAATCGGCCTCAACTTTCGCAGCGCGGCGCGTATTTTCCCTGTATTCCCAATGGCCGACTTGCTTAGGAGCCGAGAAATCATATACTTTGTCAAGTTAAGAAAATATTTTTGGATTCAATCTAGGAGTAAGCAAAAAAAATGTACATCGTACAAATTGCCTCAGAGTGCGCCCCCGTTATCAAAGCTGGGGGTTTGGGCGACGTAGTTTACGGTTTGAGTCGAGAATTGCAGAATTCCGGCCACTGCGTCGAGATTATTCTGCCCAAGTACGACTGCATGAGGTACGACCACATTTGGGGGCTGCACGAGGCCTATCGGGATTTGGCCGTGCCCTGGTACGACGGCGAAATCCTTTGCGATGTCTACTGCGGCTGGGTGCACGGGGTGTTGTGTTTTTTCATTGAACCTCGATCGCAAGATAACTTTTTTAACCGCGGCTGTTATTACGGTTGCAATGATGACAATATGCGGTTTGCATTTTTCAGCAAAGCTGCTTTGGAATTTTTGCTCAGAAGCAACAAGCGCCCGGATGTGATTCACTGTCACGATTGGCAAACTGGTTTGGTTCCAGTCATGCTGTTTGAAGTTTACAAATACAATTGGATGGAAAATCAGCGAGTCTGCTATACCATTCACAATTTCAAACATCAAGGTATGGGCGGTAGCGAGGTTTTGCGGGCAACGGGTTTGAATCGAGATGATTATTATTTTCAGTACGATCGCCTCAGAGATAATTTTAACCCCTTTGCCATTAACTTTATGAAAGGGGGCATTGTCTACTCAAACTTTGTCACCACGGTGTCGCCGCACCACGCTTGGGAAGCTCACCTCGGCGAGTTCGGCTACGGTTTGGGCCACACTTTGCATACATATCAAGATAAGTTTCGCGGGGTGCTCAACGGCATTGATTATGATGTATGGAATCCTGAGAGCGATCGCTATATTCCGCATCACTATACTGAAAAGGATCTGGCAGGAAAAGCCAAAACTAAAAAGGCTTTGCGCGATCGGCTTTTATTGCGCGATGCTGACAAGCCTATGATTACCTTTATCGGTCGTTTGGACGATCAAAAAGGCGTTCACCTCGTCCACCACGCAATTTATTATTCTCTGAGTAAAGGCGCGCAATTCGTGCTTTTGGGTTCGGCGACGGAAGCAGGAATTAACGCACATTTTCAGCACGAAAAATGGTTTTTAAATGACAATCCAGACTGCCATTTGGAACTTGGTTTTAATGAGGAACTGTCGCACTTAATTTACGCGGGTGCGGATATGATCGTGGTGCCGAGCAATTACGAACCCTGCGGGCTGACTCAGATGATCGGGTTGAGGTACGGTACTGTTCCTGTGGTGCGAGGTGTGGGCGGTTTGGTGAATACGGTGTTCGATCGCGATTACGGCACCAGCCATCTCCCCGAAGAGCGCAACGGTTACGTGTTTTACCAAAGCGACTATTACGCTTTAGAGTCGGCGCTCGATCGGGCGATCGGATTGTGGTATGACTATCGTGATGAATTTGAAAAACTCGTAATTCAAGGTATGAATTGCGATAATTCGTGGAAATATCCAGCTAAAGACTATGTGGAAATTTACGAGCTAATTCGACACAAATGAATTAGTCAGTAGTCAGTAGTCATTAGTCATTAGTCATTAGTTATTAGTCATTAGTCATTAGTCATTAGTCATTAGTCAACAGTCAACAGGTAGGGGCGGTGGATGGTGCGTGCCCGCCCTCAAGCGTCAACTGTCAACAGTCAACTGAGATAATGTTTTGAGTAAAAATGCGGGGGTGGAAAGTACGAATGTTGATTGTAGGGTTTTCTTGCCTGTCGCACTCAAGTGCGATCGTACAAGATAGAAGTATAGAAATTAAACGGCTGGTGTTCGCCCGCCCTACAAAAAATGAATTCACAACTAGAACAACAAGTAACTATTCTGCAAGACGAAACAGTAGCGGCAGGCAATACAGCAAACCCAACGGTTGAAACACCTTTATTCGCCTCAGAATTTGCAACCGAAGAAAAAGTCAGAGTAGAAGAGTTTAAGATTAGCGCCGACAGTTTAATTGGTAAAGTCAAAGAACTAATTCAGCAAGGAAAACTGCGCCGCCTCGTCATCAAAAACTCGCAAGGACGGACTTTGGCAGACATTCCGCTGATGGCGGGATTGGTAGGTGGCGTTGCAGGCTCAGTAGTCTTTCCAATTGCTGCTGCACTTGGCGCAGTTGGGGCGGTTGTGGCTCATTTGACTGTAACTGTCGAGCGAAAAGAGTAGTCATTTGTCCGCAGTCATTAGTCCTTAAATCATCTAATTTGTAATTGCGCGACGAGAGAGCAATCCCAGAGTTGGGGATTGCTCTTTCGTCGCGTAATGGCATTACTCTCGTTACTACGATCTGCGAAAGTAAAGTAACGCATATCTTGAGGCTCTGCTTCGCTGTTTCGAGTCTCATTTTACCGGAGGCAGAGGCTAGGAAGCAGAAGATACCCTAATTTTTAGGGTGAAGTATTCTGCTAGTTTCAGTTTTTTTCCCAGATCGCTTTGCTAAAATAAAATGGGGCTACTGAAAAGTTTTACCCCATATAGTTGTCTTTATTTAAAAAAAAGTTATGCCAGAACGGATAACTCGTATCGATATAATACGGGAAGAGCTAGGAGTGTCAGCCTACAAAAACATTGCTGTTGCAGACTTTCAGATTGGGAATGATAGTGAGGAATTGATAGCCGTCAGCGGTCGATCGACTCGTCCCGGCACAGTTGGTTTACCAGACGAGCCATTATTTAAGACTTTTGAAGTCGCGCCCGGACATTCACGAGGCTATGACAGCGAATACAAACTTCTTGAGGAAGTGGCATTGAGATATGTTCAAACACCAGAGATTCAAGGTAACGTAAATCTATGGACGGAAAGAGAACCCTGCGATTCCTGTTGTTACGCAATCGAGCAATTTCGTAGGCTGTTTCCCAATATCAGACTGACGGTAAACCATACAATGTAAACTCAGCAAAATCTACGCACAGCCAGATTTTTAAAGTGGGAATATCTCAAGGTTGGCGTTGCTGAATAGGGTTCGGAAATCTGTAAGAGCAATCCTCCCAAGAATTGCTCCCATCGCCAACACACTCCGGGGCGCCCCGGAGGTATTACTTAAAGGATGTAGTAGCTATGTACTTAGATCGAGTTAAACAACAACTGATAGAACTAAAACTCATAAGGCAAGATGAACTTGTAGGCTGTACCCCCGATGAGGTAATGGCTATCCAGCAACAGTTGGGGATTTCTCTGCCCCTCGCCTATCAAGAATTTCTGTTATCTATGGGGCGTAGTGCTGGTAAATTCTTGCGGGGTTCGGACTGTTTCTTGAATCATTTACCTCAACTTCAGGAGTGGGCTGTTGAGTTATTAAATGAAAATAACTTTCCTGAATCCTTAGCAGATGATGCCTTTATTTTCTTGATGCACCAGGGCTATCAATTCAGCTTTTTTAGATTATCAGAAGGCGCAGATCCCCCGATTTACTCTTATTGCGAAGGGACTAACCAAATTGATTTCATTAAAAGCCATCAAAGTTTTAGTGATTTTTTGGTGACAGAGGTCGAAATTCATGCGAAGTATTTGATGCCTGTTGCTAGCAAGTAATGACTTCACATACAACAGAATCTCACCTTACTGAAGTCAGAGCCTCTTGGTATTCATTCCCAGGCCTAGCCTGGGAATGAGAGGAAGAGGAAATGATTTAATTAGATGCTTTCGCCGCAGGCTGGTCTAAATAATTGTATACAATCCGCGAAATTCGGCGCACAAAATCTCTGACAATTGGGTCATTGTAAGGACGTTTCACAAAAATTGCGGCTAAATAACGCTTGCCATTCGGCATATCAATAATCCCCGCATCGCCCACCACAAAACCGATATCTCCGGTTTTGTCAGCAATCACGGCTCCCGCCCCCAAACCCGAAGGTAGCAGCGTTCTAGTTGTGGTGCGCCGCAATAATTCTAAAGCTTGTTCTCGACTCGATTCCGAAACTAATTTCTCGCGAGACAGCATTGCTAGCAACTTTACCATATCCACAGAACTTGTGGTATTTGTTCCTTGAAAATCGCCTAACCAGTTGCGAATTCTCGTATCCGTTAATCCCCAACTGCGAAAACGTTCGTTGAGTTTAGCGATTCCTCCCAAACGTTCGATAATCATGTTGGTGGCTGTATTATCGCTGATCGTAATCATTTTATCTACGGTTTCTCTGATGCTAAACCGAGTGTTATCTGGTTCGTCCTGCATGGTTCCAGAACCGCTGGCCACTAAGTCCGACTTCATAATTAATGTTTCGTCCAGGCTAACTTTGCCCGCGTCTACATCTTGATAAAATGCAATTAAAATTGGCAATTTAATTGTACTCGCCGCCGGAAATACTCGATCGCCTTTGATATCCAAATATTCTCCTGTATCTAAATCCAGAAAAAACATTCCGGCACTCAGGGATCTGTATTGGGCGATCGCACTTTCAATCTGAGGCTTAATTGCGCTCATTTCCAAACCGGTTCGCATCTCCAAATCAGCGCCATGGTTTCTCTCAATTCCTGAAGCAACAGTAGGCGAAACTTGACGTGGTTTTTGTTCTACCTGGGTAATAGCTGTTGGTGGAAAAGACTCGTTGCCGGAGATTTGCTCTGGATTCGGCAACTGAAACGACCAGCGGGTTGCAGATTCTCTAATAACTCGGACTTTTTGCGGATCTAACTGATAACCGGGAGTTAATTGTATCACTAATCTGGTAGTTTCGCTATCAAATTGCCCGATTCTAATTTGTTGAATAGCTGAGTTGTAGCTTTGAGGACTTTCGGGATATTCCAAGACAATTCCCGGTAAATCAATTACTAAACGGGTGGGATTGGCAATAAGTTGAACTTGGGGTTGAACGCCTGAATCCGTGGTTAAGTTTAGTTGATTTTGGCTGGCATCGAAGTGCCATGATGTTAGTGTATCAGCTTTGACAGGCAGGGCGATCGACAAAACACTAATTAAAGAAGGCAACAGCCATCGCAGTTTTGGAGTCATATTTAAAGAGAAAGAGTTGAACGGCTGCAACGAAACAACGGCCAGAACAGCGTTCTCAACCGCTTTCGACGCAAACCACCTAGCATCATACAGTCAACTCTTGCCCGCAACCGTAAAGTTTATTATTTTGTTTGAGAATATTCCCTTGCCCGCACTGAACAGACATTTTGACAAAAATCGACAACAATCGAGAAATTATCTGCGTTAAGAAAGCGTCGATCTGCGTCGATTTGCGGTTTCGGCAATTACCAAATCTAAAATCGATTGGTTTCTAGCATCTTCGATCGAGTCGATCGCAGCTTTGAGAAAAACTTTGCCTTTAGCAACCTTGCGGCGATCGCTCAAATGATCGTAAGCTTCCCAATTACCGCTAACTTCGCGGTCGTGCCACAGAAACCAGCCGCGATAGATTTCCCCGCTATCTATATCATCGCACAGAACCAGCCAATCATCCCCGGTGAGAGTGCTGTCATCTAACGCTATCAATTCAATCCACGCTAAAGCAGTGCAGGCATCGATCGCCTCAGCATCAACCAAGTTAGATTGTGTAGCGGTAGGTTGCGGCGAACAAAGTGTAGACTTCATAATTTCTCCTTAATTAAATTAATGAATGTTTTTATTTGTGGAACAGAGGGGGAACAGCAAGTGGAAAAACGTTGTTTTGATGAGTTTCGGGTTGGTCGAATTTACCAGCGGCGGATACTTCTGTTAAATTATTAAGTGTATTAATTGTGAAAATTGCAGCGGTTCCTAAAGCGGCCATTGCCAGTCTGTGTAAGATTTTAGTCATTTTGATGCTCCTTTTTGGCCTGACGGATCGATTCTGCTAGTGTAGGGTGTGTCACAGAAGATATTTGACGCGAATCAGACAGTTTGTTTCTGCGGCACCCTTGGGTTTTGATGTATCTACTCTAAAAAATTCAGTGATTCCGGGCGGGGGAGATTGGGGAGTTAAGAAAAGTTTCTGGTTTTCAAATACATTCAAAGGTTGAAGCCGTTATCAGGATGGAGTTTGAAGAATCGATCGCCCAAAAAACCTCCCGCAGTAAAATTCCTTAAATTCCGGCTAGCTGACTATCTGGCTCAAAATCGGCTAAAATAGGAACTTAAGACCTTAAACTTTTTAAATTTGTTCCCTTTTCAGTGCAAGCGAAGTGCTCAAGTCAAAACGATCTCGCGGTCGCATTCTCACAGCGTCAGGCTTAAAGAAACTTAACGAAACGCTCCAAGAATGGTCTGACCGATATAACATTAGAGGTACTCTGACGGAAATCGAGGCTGAATCTGGCGTCGGTATCGATACAGTCAGCAAAATTAAGCAGGGTAGAGAAGGTGCAGATTTAAGTAAAATTCGTCAGTTGTTCGCGGCTTTCGATCTAACTCTGACGAATGACGACCACCGATCGGCTAAACTAGACGATGCCGAAGGTCTCGGCGAGTCGGACAATTTAGCTGCGGCGGGGGAAACCGCCAGCAGTGTTAAAGTATTTGTCAGCTATCGCAGCGCCGAACCCGATCGCGAGTTGGGAAAACAGTTGGAAACGGCATTAAGTGCGATCGGTCATACAGTTTTCACAGCCGAAAATAACATTAGATTGGGAGATAATTGGTTCGATCGCATTAACTTCTTCCTCAAAGAATGCGATTACTTGGTGTTGCTACTGCCACCAACAGTCAGCCAAAGCGAAATACTAACATATCAAGTTCAGCAAGCAAAAGAACTGCAAGATGCCCGCCCTGACAAAAAACCGATAATTCTCCCCATCCGCGTCGGTTTCCCGCTAAACGCGCCTTTAAACCACGACTTGCGGGGCTATCTGTACCGCATCAAACAAAGGGAATGGAAAACCACCGCCGACACACCAATTATTATCGAAGAAGTGCTAAATTTGCTAGCAGAAACTCCCGCACCAGTCCCAGAAGAAGCGGAAGATTTAACGCAAAACCAAGTATTAGAAATTAGCAGCGACGAAATACCCCAACCAGTCGCCGAACCGGAATTACCGGGAGGACAAGTAGATGTCGCCTCTCAATTTTATGTAGAACGCCAGCCCATCGAAGAACGCTGCTATCAAACTATTGTACAGCCCAGCGCGTTAATTAGAATCAAAGCACCCAGACAAATGGGAAAAACTTCCTTGATGGCAAAAATTTTGCATCACGGAAGCCTTCAAGGTTATTGCACAGTGCCACTAACTTTTCAGTTAGTAGATAAAGCCGTATTCGCCGATTTAGATCAATTCTTAAAATGGTTTTGCGCCTACGTTGGGCGCGAGTTGCACTTAGCCAATCAATTAGACGATTATTGGGACGAGATTTTTGGCAGCAAAGTCAACTGCAAAGATTACTTTGAAAAATATATCTTGCCGCAAATCGACAGTCCTTTAATTTTAGGATTAGACGAGATCGATCGCGTTTTCCAATATCCAGATATTGCCGAAGACTTTTTAGGATTGCTGCGGGCGTGGCACGAAGAATCAAAACGGCGCGACATCTGGAAAAAACTGCGATTAATTGTAGTTCATTCTACCGAAGTTTACATTCCGATGAACATCAATCAATCGCCTTTTAACGTGGGACTGCCCGTAGATTTACCGGAATTTAACCACCTGCAAATCCAAGATTTAGCCGCGCGTCACAATTTAAATTGGTCGGATGCAGAAGTTGAGGAATTGATGGCAATTGTCGGCGGACATCCGTATTTAGTGCGAGTTGCATTATATCACATTTCGCGATCGGATTTGACGCTTGATGAATTAAAAGAAACTGCTACCAGCGATGCGGGAATTTATAGCGACCACCTGCGCCGCCAATTGTGGAATTTAGAAGAATATCCAGAGTTAGCGGAAGGAATGAGAGAGATTGCAGCGGCGGACATTCCCGTTCAATTAAAGTCGATGCAGGCGTTTAAATTGGATAGTTTGGGGTTGGTGAAGTTGCAGGGTAACGAGTGCGTGCCGAGGAATGAACTGTACCGCCAATATTTTCGATCGCACTTAAGCGCGATCGGGTAAAATATAGAGCGATCTATGGTTGAAATCGCTACTCTACAAACTCTCGTTCCACCAGAGAGGAACTAATTAATAATCAGGTGAACACTGCCCGTGAACGATATTTTTTTGATAAATTCCGATAATTGGCTGGATTGGATAACTGTGTTTGGTTATTTAGCTTTTACAGCTTTCATTGCATGGCGCGTAATCACCACAAAGTAGATGTAAGTAGAAAGGCGTAAATATTTGTAGTTGGGATGAGGCAGGAGTCAGGAGACAGAATGCAGGAGGGATTGGGGTTTGAGCCTCATTTATCTTTCTTAACACAGTTGTGTTTTTCCCCACCGACTTACTTATTATGAAATTATCTTCTTCTTCTTCTTTCTTACTTCGCGTCCTAGCGCTGACGCGCGGCTTCGCCTAAAGCGCCTTCGCGGTTCGTTAAAAAAACGGTAAAATAAGACAATAATCAACTCGCCCATACAGTTATGCCGCCCGTCGAAAGTGTTGCAGCAATTCCGAACGATCTGATTTTGCGCTTGAGCATCGAGCAGTATCATGCGATAATTCAAGCTGGCATTCTCACGGATGATGACTCTGTAGAATTGCTGGAAGGTTGGCTGGTTTTCAAAATGCCCAAAAATCCACCGCATCGAGTCACAACTCGTCTTGTCAGAACAGCTTTAGAGAATATTTTACCCCCTGGTTGGTATGTCGATTCCCAAGAACCGATCACGCTATCCAACAGCGAACCCGAACCTGATATAGTGGTTGTCCGAGGGGATACGCGACAATATCTCGATCGGCATCCGGGGGCTGAAGATATTGCCCTGATTATTGAAGTATCAGATACGACGCTTCAGCGCGATCGAACTGTAAAAAAACGGATTTATGCCCGCGCTGGAATTGCAATTTATTGGATTGTGAATCTTGTGGAAGGACTGGTTGAGGTGTACTCTCAACCTCTTGTTGAAGTTGAGCAGCCAGATTACAGTCAAAGGTTAGATTTCGGGCGATCGGCTGTTATACCGATTATTATTGAAGGAATAGAAATTGGGGCGATCGCTGTGAATTCTCTTTTACCTTAAGATAAAATGAGTAATATTGTTTACGGTTGTTTTTGAATGATTGAACCGCAGAGGCCGCAGAGGCCGCAGAGTCAGAGAAGAGAGAGAGATGAATAATTCCGATAGCAACGGATTTGAGATCAATCCTAAACTTGTAGGGTGCGTTAGATGAAGTTTTAGAGAGGTTTTTTAGGGTTGTATTTAGATAGAATCCTCTCATAGATTTCATAATTTTCTCGATCGAAACAGCAAAAAATTACTTGTTGAGAACCACCATTATTTTGTATATATTCCGAGCATACCTTCACTGCAATCTCACCTGCTAGAGCTTTAGGAAAGCTGTAAATGCCGGTGCTAATGCAAGGAAATGCCAAACTCTCAAACTCTCGTTCTGCGGCAATTTGCATACACTTACGGTAACACTCGGCTAAGAGTTCCGGTTCTCCATCATTACCCTTCCGCCATACTGGCCCTACTGCGTGGATGACGAAGCGTGCAGGCAATTTATATCCCTTAGTTAGTTTAGCATCTCCAGTCTTACATCCTCCAAGTAATCGGCATTCATCAAAAAGTTCCGATCCTGCTGCTCTGTGTATTGCTCCATCTACTCCACCACCACCAAGTAAGCTGCTATTTGCAGCATTCACGATCGCATCAACTTCGAGTTTTGTGATGTCGCCCAAAATAACTTTCATATTCTACAATAGTAAAATTTAGACAATTTTAGCACAGGAACTCGTTATCTAGTCTTGCTCTCTCAACTTTCGCAAAATTGGAATTTGTGCCAACTGTTCCGGCCGTATACTATCCCAGTTTAACCCTGTCGGACGCGGATAACTTGTATTAGTCTCAATTACCTCACCAGCAGTAACAATCCAATTCAGCGGCCAATCGTGAGGCTGCATTGGCAAGCGCGAATCTGCGACTACTTGCAAAGGATGCACTGTTGTTACAATTGGCGTATCGATTTGTACTAACCCGAATTCCTTCAACATAGCCAATTCCAAATCGGCAAATCCTGCACCTTTTCCGGTTCTTCCACCGCTGCGCCCCGCCGCTACACAGCCGACTATTACTAAATCAATTGGTTCCATTTCTGCAAAACTTACCAATTTGCCGCAAGCAAGTGCTTTGTGGGCGATCCTCTTCGTTGGCGCAGCCCCCGCAGGGGCGGGCTTTCCTTCGGATCGCTTCGCTAACGCTAACGCACTTTCGGCAATAGATACATTTTGTCTCTGCAAATCCGCAGCAGTCAACTCAACAAAACAGCGATCGTCTGTCAAGCGCGGTACAGCCACATACAAGCGTTTTCCATCTTGCAAAGCGCGCATTCGCACCGGAATTTGTGCCGCATCTGGATTGCACTTAATCGTTTTTGCTTGTTGCCAAATTGGTAAGGTTGCTAATTTTTCTGCCGCCATGTCAGCATTAACAAAGTTGGGAATATGACCAAAGCAATCGCCAATAGATGCGGCTTGCTGTTTCAGCAAAGACCAAACTTCATTTCTTAATAAATCTTTGTTCTGGTGATATCCAATCCAATCAGTTTTCATGCTGTTTTGTGGTACAATATGTTATACAAAATTAAACTTTAATACCGCCTCATTTCTTCAGTCCGCGCAGGCGGACTTCGTTTGACAAGCTGCGGTTTCAACCGCCGAATAATCTTTATTGTGGTACAATGTATCATACAAAATTAAAACTTTAATACCGCCTCATTTCTTCAGTCCGCGCAGGCGGACTTCGTTTGACTAGGAGCGGTTTCAACCACCGAATAATCGAAGCCGTAATCTTGTTATTTTATGGATTTTACCACAAAGCCCAGTTACTATCAAGTCGGCGGCAGTCTCGGCACTAACGCTCCCAATTACGTCAAGCGCCAAGCAGATGACGACTTCTATAATGGATTGAAAGCGGGGGAATTTTGCTATGTTTTGAATTCGCGACAAATGGGAAAATCTAGCTTGCAAGTGCGGACAATTCAACGGCTGAGAGATGAAGGAATTGCTTGTGCTGCGATCGACATTTCGGAAATTGGCAACCGCAGCGTGACTCCCGAACAGTGGTATGCTGGGTTACTCCGCATTCTGGAAAATAACTTTAATCTGTCGGATGTTGTCAACGTGCGGACTTGGTGGCGCGATCGCAATTTTTTAAGTCCGGTTCAAAGATTGAGCGAATTCATCGAAACTGTACTTTTAGCCAATATTTCCAGCAATATTGTCATTTTTATTGACGAAATCGACAGCATTCTCGCCTTGGATTTTCCCGCCGATGATTTTTTGGCGTTAATTCGATCGTGCTACAACAAGCGCGCCAACAATCCAGAATTCGATCGCCTGACGTGGGCACTGTTGGGCGTAGCATCGCCAGCGGATTTGTGCCGCGACAAAAATCTCAGCAGCAGCACCCCTTTTAATATCGGTAGGGCGATCGAACTAACGGGTTTTGACGAAACAGAAGCGCAACCGCTAGCAGCGGGGTTGGCCGAGCTTACAGACCAATCTGGGGAAGTTTTGAAAGAAGTATTGTATTGGACTGGCGGGCAACCCTTCCTCACTCAAAAGCTGTGCAAACTTCTGTTTGAAAATGCACCTCCCGCTTGTCAAGGGGGAGAGCAAGATCGCATTCAAAATCCTCAAGCTTGGGTTGAGGAAGTGGTGCGCTTGAAAATCGTGGATAATTGGGAATCTCAGGATGTGCCCGAACATTTGTCCACAATTCGCGATCGGCTTTTCAAAGAAAACCAACGCATTATCAGAAGACTCGGATTGTACCAGCAAATTTTGCAGCAAGTTGACATTGTTCCCGATCGCAGTGCCGAACAAATGGAATTGCGCTTAACCGGATTAATCGTCAAGCGCCGGGAAAAATTAACAATTTCCAATCCTATTTATCAAGCTGTATTTAACAAAAACTTAATCGCCAAAAAGTTAGAAAAACTATCGCCTTATTCCGAAGCTATCAAAGTCTGGCTGAATTCAAACTGCGAGGATAATTCCCAACTGTTGCGCGGGGATAATTTGCAGTCAGCATTAGTTTGGGCCGCCGATAAAAGCTTGAGAAACGAAGATTTCCAGTTTTTGACAGCCAGCCAAAAAATGATTTTGAGCGACCAAAATCAACTGCTGCTTGCAGCTACACTAGAAACCAAAAAAGCTGCGCGCGATGCCGAAACAGCTTTGATAGAAGCTGATGCAGCCAAGCACAAAGCGCAACAGTGGATCGGCATCGGTTCCGCGGTACTCGCAGCCTCGTTAATTGGGGCGATCGGCTTTTCAACTCTCGCTTACCAGCGTTTTAAACTCGCACAAGCAAGTATTGAAATCGAACAAAATGGCAGCGATGCTTTGCTATTAGCGGTATCTCAAAAGACAGATAACAGCCAAGCTTTATCAGAAGCGTTACTCAGGGCGATCGCCTCGGGAGAAAAATTAAAAACCCTGGTTAATAATAAACCAAATTTAGAACAATATCCAGCCACAAGGCCGCTGCTAGCATTACAAATAATTCTCGATAAAATCAGCAAAAAACAGCAGATAAAAGCATCATCACTTCCGCACTTGATGAAGTGGCAAGCTCATGCAGGTGCAGTTACCAGCGTCAGTTTTAGCCCTGACAGACAAATTTTAGCAACCGCAGGTATAGACGATAAAGTTCGGATTTGGAACTTTTCCGGGTCTAAAATTGCTGAATGGAAAGCTTTGCAGCAGTCAGTTAATATGATAAGCTTTAGCCCGGATGGCAAGTTTTTAGCAACGGCAGGAAAGGACGGCACAGTTAAATTTTGGAACTTATCAGGTAAAAATATTTCGAGTTTTCAAGCAATTAAAGGCTCAGTTACCAGCATCAGTTTTAGTCCCGATGCAAAGTTTTTATCTGCGGCAGGAATCGACAGTAGTGCGGCAATTTTGCTGTTATCAAAACAGCCTAAAGTAATATCATCCATTGTCAAACTTCCCGGTCATAACGGCTTAGTAAGAAGCGTTAATTTTAGCCCTAAAGGAGATTTTGTCACGACTTTAGACGGTAAATCTACAGTGCGAATTTGGAATTTGTCAGGACAACTGGAAAAAATACTGCCGGTGCAGGCAATCGGTATCAGCTTCAGTCCGGCTCAACAGCAGTATCGCTTTGCTACAGTAACATTTAACGGCAAAGTCGGGCTGTGGAATTTGTCAGAAAAAGAATTAATGAATGAATTTCAAACCTTGCATTTTGATGCTAAATCAATCAGTTTTAGTCCAGACGGAGAAAAGCTGGCTACTGTGGGAATTGACAAGACGGTGCGGCTGTGGAATTTAGCGGGGCGACAGGTTGCTCAATTTGAGTTTGAGGAGAATGTTGTTAGTGTTGGTTGGAGTCGAGACGGCAAGCAAATTGCTGTAGCTGGAAGCAACGGCACTGTCTGGCTGAGACAGGTTGAAGGGTTGGCAGAATTGCTGAAGCAAAGTTGCAATTTTCTTGGTAGTAAACCGGAGTATTTCAGAAGGGTTTCAACTATCTGCAAGCAATCAAATTATTGAGAATACACACACGGCAATGTCGATATATAGCCGAGTCTCAGAAAGATGAGGTACTATGCGGCATAGGGCAAACAGGGCATAGGGCATAGGGCATTGGGCCCAGCGAAGCGGAGGGATTGGCCCGCGCAGGGCGAGCGCGAAGCGGAGGGATTGGGCATTGGGCATATCTCACTTTTTTGATAACCGCTATATCGTAATAAGTAAGGTTCGTAGTGCGGACTAAAGTGCACTCTTAATTTTCGGACTGAAGTCCGCATTACGAACCCATATTCTTAAGGAGGCAGAGCCAAAGCATCTGCATTACCAGGCAGAGCTTGGTAACGAGCAAATGACTAATGACTAATGACTGTTGACTGTTAGCTGTTAGCTGTTAGTTGTTAGTTGTTAGTTTTTATTTGTTAGTTGTTATTGGGAATTGAGAATTGGGCGGAGCGAAGCGGAGGGATTGGAAATTCGTAGCCAATAACCAATAACCAATAACCAATAACAACTAACAACTAACCAATAACCAATAACAACTAACCAATAACCAATAACTAATGACTAATGACTAATGACTATCAATTTACCTTAACAGGCGAAACACTTACATTCGGATTTTTAACTCTTCTTAAAAGTTCTTGTCGGGCTTGTTCGGAATTTTGCCCTTTTGGCACTTGATATAATAATCTACAGGAACCGTCTTGAGGATTAGCTGCACAAATAATTAGTTGACCGCTAGGAGATGCACCTGCTGTGACAAGATTGTCCCAGTTTCCTTGGGGTTGCGAATTGTTGAGAATTCCCGAGACTCTGGTGCAGCGAGTAATTGCGTCTTCTCCTGATTCATTGAAATAGTTATCGGCAACCCACAGAATAACGGGAATATTTTTGCCTTGTTGCACAGCAATTGTGGCCGGGCGCCCGCCCGCAGCGCCGCAGAAAAATGAGGGGGTTTGGGCAAAGGCTGGACAGTTTCCTAACATCGGAACTGCCAGGGCAATAATTGACGCGCTAAAAGCTGACTTTAAAAGCCGAAATTTCATGGGCGGTAATAAGCTTTTTCATTTATGGTTACTAATACTCTAAAAAATTAGACTGCTTCTTGCCGGGAAGATTAGGCATTTAGGGAAAAAATAAAAATTATTCTGTAAAGTTTGCCCGTTAGCGAAGCCCTCGGAGAGGATCGCCCATACTTGTCTCATCAGGGTCAAAATTTACCGAAAAATGCTCGCCGACAGACATCGAGGGCAGAAAATAAGTGCAGCCACAAAGGGCGCAGGTGCGAAGCTATAGGGTAAAGGTGCGGTTTTTCACCGTTTTTTGTTAAGCCTTGCCCAGATCGCTCTCGCCCCCCCTAATCTGCAACCTGTGTTAGCATCAGTAAAAATATTCTCTTTAATAATCAACAATGGGCAATGTTCTAGTGCTCAACGCATCCTACGAACCGCTCAACATCACCAATTGGCGAAGGGCGGTAATTTTGTTGTTGAAAGGAAAAGCAGAACAGGTAGAACATAACGGGAAATTTATTGCGCCAAACTTCCCGCTACCAACTGTGATCCGACTGAGGCATTACGTCCGAGTTCCCTATAAGGAAATTCCGCTTACCCGCCGGAACATCTTGCACCGGGACGCGCACTCTTGTCAATACTGCGGTTATACCGGAGACGGTTTGACGCTGGATCACGTGATTCCTCGATCGCGCGGAGGAGGCGACAGTTGGGAAAACCTCGTCACGGCTTGTATGCGCTGCAACGTGAATAAAGGCAGTCGCACCCCGAAAGAATCGGGAATGCTGCTGCGCTATCCACCGAGGAAACCTCACAGCGGTCTTTATTTTGAAGTGACGAAACAAGTTAAGAGCGGTATGCACAAAGAATGGCAAAAATATGTAATTGGCCTTTAACACCCCTGTCAGCGAAAGCGCGGGGGTTTTTTGCAGAAGTTTTGAGTTGTAGGGATGCGCCGGTCAGCGCGCGCGCGCGATCGTTTAAAGTTAAAAGTTAAATAATAGAGAACTTACGCTTTTAAATCGGGTTTTTCATCAGAAATATTGGCTTTGATAACGAAGCACCTACAAAAAAACCGGGTTTAAGGGCTTTTGGCGCGCAAGTTCTGAGAGAATTACAGTCCGGGACGCACGCGGTGTCAAAAACCAGGTTTTTGCATCAAGTATCTCTCGGCTCGATCGACAATTTTTCTGAGAAACCGGTTTTTTGGGTCTAGGACTATTAAAGAAACCGGGTTTTTGCCTAATCTATAGACTGTAGGGCATAATTTTCTCCAAAAACCCGGTTTTTGGCCGCTCCTCCGTAAGTCCTAAATTAATTAAATGGTTAAACTTTAACAATGAAAGACCGCCCGCCTACTAATTCAGATGAAACATCTAGCAACCGCGAAGGTGAGGTTGACCCCATCGGCGAGGCTGTACCCGCAGCGAGTGAGCCCCAGAAACGGCGCAGCAAAGCTGAAGTTGCTTCCGAAGAAAATCGCGCCAGTCTCCGCGAGGAATTGCACGCTCGTAAAGTCGAGCAATTGCGCCAAATGTTCGATCGCAACAAAGGCAGTCGCCAGTTAATTTTGCTGCAAGATTTTCCAGACCCCGACGCGCTTTCAAGTGCTTGGACTTACAAATTAATCGCCGAAAAATACGATATCCAATGCGAGATTCTCTACGCCGGCACTCTCAGCCACCAAGAAAATATTGCCTTAGTCAAATTAACAGGGTTGCCGTTGCAGCGCTGGACGTTGGAAACGGCAAAAAGTAAGAATTTATCGGCTTATAAGGGGTGCGTTTTTATCGATAACCAAGGCACTACTTGTAACTTAACTGAGTTTATTTTAGGGGCGGGAATTCCGATCGCAGCAGTGATCGACCACCACAGTTTGCAGGGGGAAATGAACGCAGAGTTTACGGATTTGCGCCCGGAAATCCGCGCTACAGCCACGATTTTTACGGAGTATTTGCAGGCGGGAATGTTAGCTTTTGACAGCAGTATCAGCCAGCACGTCAAGTGCGCTACGGCTTTGATGCACGGTTTGCGATCGGATACGAATGCCCTCAGACAAGCTCAGGAGGAAGAGTTTTTAGCTGCTGCTTATTTGAGCCGTTTTTATGACTCGCAGTTGTTGAATGCGGTGTTGCAGTCGTCTCGTTCTAAATGGGTGATGGATGCGATCGAGCGATCGCTCAAACACCGCATCGTCCAGAACAATTTTTCGATCGCCGGCATCGGCTACCTCCGCTATGACGATCGGGATTCTATTCCCCAAGCCGCAGACTTTTTAATGACCGAAGAGAACGTACACACAGCCGTCGTCTATGCAATTGTTCACGACAAAGACGAAGAAATTGAAGTAGTAATTGGCTCGCTGCGAACGAATAAACTGACTCTCGACCCGGACGAATTCATTAAAGAAGCCTTCGGAAAAAATGCTGAAGGACGCTTTTTTGGCGGTGGTAGAAGTCAAGCTGGAGGCTTTGAAATTCCGGTGGGATTTCTTTCTGGCGGAAATGAGGATAGCGATTATGCAAGGATGAAATGGGAAGTATTTGATGCTCAGATAAAGCAAAATTTGCTAGATTTAGTTAGTCCTAAAGAGAATCCGATTTACGATCATTAACTTTGGAGTTTCTAGGCACGGCCTTGATTCCAGCAATAGCCGGGGAATGCGATGCGGGGTTCGACCTCCGGTTGCTACCAGGTTTTGCCATATTTTTTTCTACCGAAGCGCAAACTCTCAACTTAATCGTCAGTCCTCCCCCCATTTCAAATCTCCTCAACCGGGTTTTTTCACTCTTATTGAGGGTTGGAAATCAAATCCAGCACACCTCTGTCAGTTTGAACGAAGTAATATCGGCGTTGCTGATTTACGGTACGATCTCAATTCCGGTTGCACTCCTCATGATGTTAACTGTTAACAGTCAACAGTCAACAGTCAACAGTCAACAGTCAACAGTGAATTTACTATTCCGATGAAGACAGGATTTGATATGAGGTAATGGACGGTAGCATCGGAATAATCTATTTGGACGATCGCACTCATAATTCCGATACTACCGGATTTGAGATGAAATCCTAAATATGCCAGTCATAGAAACCAGTATCGACAAAGCTGGAGGATTTTCAACTGATTTTTTTCATACCCTGATTAAGCAACGCCATAGATTTTATCCCATTTCCCAAAAATACACACCAAACAAACCGGGTATTTTAACTATTGTCAAAGGATGCAACAAAGTATTTTCGTGAAAAACCAGGAGTTGGGAAAAATTTAGTTGGCTCTAGCTTACTAAAATTCACGATATGATTCTTCAATCATAACACTTCTACAGGGTTAACTTTTTTCAATTTGCTGATAAATTCACTAAGTTAATCATAATTCGTTATATTTGGCGCAGAAAAATTCCGCTCGGAATTAGAAAATAAACGCCGTAAAAAAGCAAAATAAATCTAGAAAAATTTAGATGATTTGCTAAGTTTAAAAAACTAAGATTTGTAGTGTTCTCGCTTTCAAAATACAAATTAAGTATTTTTTTTGATAATCCTAACAACAGATTATGAGAATTTAAAAAAATATTATATTTATTTGTTGCGGGGTAGAATAGTAATAAATAGCTAAAAAAAAGGAACACGGAGATGTCTACAAAACAGACTTTCTCTTGGTCGTTAGAGAAAATCCTAGAAAAACTTTCAGAAATTGTAATTCAAATCAACGAGTTCGGGGATCGGGAGAGCATTTTGCAATGTGCGGTAGCAGAAACTAGGGTGCTGCTGCAAACCGATCGCGTAATTATTTATCGCTTCCTACCGCATGGAGATAGTGCAGTATTGGCTGAATCCGTTGGTGGCGAGTGGCCGCCCATGCTGGGACAACTGATTGATGACCCTTGCTTTGAAACAACCTGGCTAAAGGGTTACAGCCAGGGACAAACCAGCAGCATTGCTGATATTAACAGCGGTCATATTCCAGCTTGTCATATCGAATTGCTCGATCGCCTCCAAGTGCAGGCAAATTTAGTTGTACCAATTTTGCTAGATGGCAAACAGCAGCAATCTCCGAAGCTGTGGGGACTGTTGATTGCTCATCAATGCCGAAGTCCGCGTCAGTGGGAACCTCTCGACATTCAGATCCTGCAACACGTTGCAGTGCAGCTCAGCTTGAGGATGCGGCAACTGGAATCTCACCACCCGGTGCTGCCAAATCAACCGCCACAACTCGAAACAGCACCGGCTCAAACTGTCACCAATATAGAAAGAGTCAACCGTCAAAATAGCCTGGAACCAGACAGTGCCTGTTCCCTGAGCGGCGATATTATCCACCTCAGAGCCTTTGACTTGTTGCAAAACCCGATCTGGATATTTGATATTGAGCATTGGCAAATGCGGTGGGCAAACCAAGCATCCTTGTACCTGTGGAATGCTGCGACGCGGCAAGAACTCACGAGCCGCAACTTTAGCGATGTGTCAGAGTCTACTCGGGTTCGCTTGCAGAGCTATCTGCAGCAGTTTGAGCAAGGCCAAACCTTGTCCGAGCGGTGGACGTTTAACCCCGCCGGTGAGCCTGTTTCTGTCGGCTGTCGGTGCTCTGGCATCAGGATTGACGGCGGGCGTTTGGCAATGCTGGTGCAGGGTACGATCGAAACCGTCGATCGAATTGAGCCGGAAACTCTGCGATCGATCGAAGCACTCCGCCACACCACGCTGATGGTTTCCCTGTACAGCCTAGAAGGCTTGCTGCTGCTGCAAAACCAGGCGGCCTTGCGCTGTTATGGAAACACAGACAATGCTTTTGTGAGCCGCTTTGTTGACGATCAGGTAGGAGAGCGAGCAATGGCAGTTCTCAAGTCCGGTGAGGTCTTTAGTGCTGAGGCTCAAGTGATTACTCTGGCGGGAATTCGGTGGCACGAGATGGACGTGCGATGTAGCAACGACCCGGTAACAGGCAACCCGATGTGGCTCGTAAACGAAAAGGACATTACCGACCGCCAGCAGACGGAAACAGCCCTGCAACAGAGTGAAGCCCGGTTGTCAGAAGCCCAGCGGGTTGCCCAGATCGGTAACTGGGAATGGGACGTAATTACGAGTAAAATTACCTGGTCTCCCCAACTATTCGAGATTGTGGGACGCAACAGGGCCCTGGGGGAACCTACCTATGAAGAAAACCTACAGCTTTACCATCCCGAAAGCGCCGAACAGCTACACCAGCTAGTTCTACGATCCCTCAGTCACGGAGAACCCTATCGATTGCGGCTCAGAGTCTTGGGTGTCAATGGTTCGATCCGCTATATCGAAGGCAGGGGACAAGTCCAACTATAGTCATTTCAAATAAGTATGAGACTATTTAAAAATGAGGTAAAATGAATAAAAATAGTGAAGCTGCTAGGAAAATGTCTTACAGTATTGATTTGAGAAAAAGAGTAGTGGATTATGTAGAAAATGGCGGTCGTATCGCTCAAGCTGCCGGACTTTTTAAGGTAGGAAGGGCAACGATATATCGGTGGCTGG
>NZ_JADEWT010000119.1 GCF_015207505.1 Tychonema sp. LEGE 06208 | reverse complement strand
TCTTAAAGCTCGATTTTTACTGGGTTAATTCCATCGGATTTAATAGTTTTAAGAAAGATTTTTTCAGAAAAAGACTCACGCACAAATATGATTTTTTGTCAACTTAATTTAGATGCGTTTACCCTGCATCACGAAGAAGGAAGAAGGAATGAAGAAGGCAGAAAAAGATACACACAACAAGCTTTTTAATAGCCCATATTTTATATTGAATTAGGTGGATTTACTCAATTGCTCTTTTTAATGTTAAACTAATATTACCTGCCATTGATTTTTACTGAATATGGAACGTTCAAAAATTATTGCTATTATCACCGGCGTGATTTCTATAGTCTTAGCAGTTGCCTACCTGCTACTCGTTACCCTCCTCGACTTCCGAGGCGAAATGTTACCCGCACCTCAAAGTCAATTGCCATTCTCAATGCAACTTCAGCAATTAGCGACTTTTAATCTGAATTTGTTAGTACATTAGTCATTAGTCATTAGTCATTAGTTAGTTGTTATTTGTTAGTTGCAAGTAGTTGGGTGGAAGTAGTTAGTTGGTGGAATTGATTGGCAATTAGGAATTAGAACCCACTAGCAAAAAATAACAACTAACAACTAACAACTAACAACTAACAACTAGCAAACAACAAATAACAAATAACAAATAACAAATAACAACTAACCAACCACCAACTAACTAATACAAATGGATTGCTTTCATCATGTGATATGAAACTAGCAACTGCGTCAAAGCTAGCGGGTAACTTTGCAGAACTTCGCCAGTTGTCCCGATTAGTTTGCCAATTTCCGGGTTGCCTTGGGCGCTGCAAAAACCCCGCAGATGCGGCATTTCGTTGCACAAAATCTTTTCCAGTTCGTTTACTTGTTCGTTAGTAGCGTGGGAGTCTACTTCCAACACGTCAACCGGTTTGCCCATATCGCGATCGAGTCCTAGGCGAATTGCAGGTTTAAAGCTATCGCTACCTTGAGCTAAAATTTCAGTAAAATCCGGGTGAGGAATTGTCGGTCTGAGCACTAAACGGACATTCAAATTTACTGCGTTGTCCTCTTCGGGTAGGTAAAAACTAACTACAACATCGGCAAACTTACGCTGGGGACGAATAAAATCTTCTGAATCATTTTCCCGCTTTTGCATTTCTGCAAGCACCTGTTCTTCAGTATAACCGCGCTTCATAGTATCGCGCTTAACTTTCCACTGAGTTCGCAACTCTTCTGGGGGAGCGAGATACACTTTTACATCGTAAGCATCGCGGATTGCGCGAGTTGAGTAACCAAGCAAACCTTCAACTATTACAAATTTATTGGGCTGGATGTATTCCGGCGGATCGAATGTACCTGAGTCGTGGTTGTAAATAGGTTTGAGAATTGCTTGTCCGGTACGCAACAGGCTCAGGTGCTGCTGCATGATGTCTAGATAATTGCAGTCGGGATGCAGTGCTGTAATCCCGATTTCTGCCCGCTGCTTTCTGTCGTACCTATGATAGTCGTCCGTGCAAATTATCGTGACATTTTCTGGCCCCAATACTTGGGCAATTCCCCGCGTCAGGGTGGTTTTTCCCGCTGCGCTGTCTCCGACAATACCGAGAATGATTGGTCGATCGCTCATTGTTTTTACCCCGACGGACAATAGCAAATTTTTTATCAACCTTAAATCTTATCAAAATTCGGTTCGATCCGATCGCTAATTGCACAGTTTGACTTGAACCCCCCGGATTCTCCCCAACGTGTAAAATTATTGTAAAATTTCTTAATAAATTGCGGCACCGGAGACTCCCAGAACATCTGATTAAAAAATCACGCTGATTTCTCAACCGCCCGCGAGGTCGATCGCACTTTTGAATCCGGCTACAGTCAAAAATTAGGGAAAATTACCGCTATCAAGTGTCCCCCTCGTCTTTGAGTGTAGTACAAATTGCAGCAGCCGTCGGACTGGTGGGTGCTTTTTAGTTTTAAAACGGGTCGCTAGCAGTGCATCAACTTGCCGAGAAATCTACGCGAAGGGCGATCGAATTTACCCGGAATATAAAGTTTTAACCAAAGCTTTCCCCGTGCCTAAAAAATTAGGATAAATTTAAATAAACGGTGTACTCTCGCCCTCAAAAATTAATTATTTTTGCTCTTTTTGACCTGCCGCCATCAAATATTTTCGTGAACAAACCCGATTTCGACACACCAGGGCATAAATTCTAAATTCAAACAAATATTAAGTTGAATTAATACTGCATTATAGAGCGGACTCGCATTCCGCACGCGCGATCTAATTCTGTCGCGTGGTGGGGGCGGGTTGATGTAGATTTTTTGTCTGAATCAAAGATTGTTGGTGAACCCGCCCCTGCAGGATTTACGTTTTACCAGTCATCTTGGCGCTTGTTGCTGTTGATTTCCCAATCGTCGCCTTGCTGCTTATACAATAGTTCTGGTTCCACTTCTGCTGGCATTTCTAATTCTGGTTCCGATTCTTGTTGCTGATAAATGTTTAGAGGTTCGACAACGCGGGCGATCGCATCTTTGACAAATGCTTTGACAAACTCGTCTTTCCGATTTAACTGAAACTGCCTTTGCACAACTTCGGCGATGCCGCCGTCGCCCCAATCTTGGTCGTGTCGGAAATATTCAATAAAACTTTTGCCAGCAATTCTGGTTAAATAAGCGGCGCTGACTGCTTGAATTGCTTTGCCGAGCACAAACCCAGCTACGCTTAATTGCAGCGCCCTTGAAACTACTTGAATCACGCCTTCAACTATTCCCAAACTTGCTAGGGTTTTTGCCAGAGACAATGCCAATTCTTTGGCGCGATCGATATTTAATTCGCAGCCGTAAATCTTGGCAATTTCTACTACCATTTGAGCGTTAACTGCTGCTGTCGCTAACAAATCCACAACCGGCAAAGGCGTGACGGCAATTACTCCGGCTCCGATCCACTGAAATCGCTCTACTACTTTATCAGCGGCGCGCCGTCTTTGAGCGTCAATTAACTTGCGCGCTTGGTCTCCCAAGTGCTGAGATTGCAACAAAATATTGTCGGCAATTAAGTCTTCGCCTTCGGCTCGCAAAATTGCTGCGATGCGCCTAATTAATGGCATCATATCCGGGTCTGGTTGAAATATTGTGCCGCTTTCTAGTACAACTTTTTGCGGGTTGGCGCTAATTGCAACTACATCCATTGCTGATACAAAACCTTTGACTCGCTGTCGCAGCCGATCGAGAATTTCGTCTCTGTCGCTGTCGGGATAAAGGTCAACTTTATTAAAAACCACGATCGACCTTTTGCCAATTTCTGCCAAAGTCCGCAGCGGTTCGTACTCAGATTTACGCAAATCGCCGTCCAAAACAAATAAGATCAAATCTGCCCTGGCCGCCAACTGACGCGCCAATTCCTCTCTGTAAGTCCCCGCTACTCCCGCTTCCAAGATGCCTGGGGTATCAGTAATTGCTAATTCGCGATCGATTCCTTTCAATGAAAGAGTGTAAGTTTCTCCAACTTCCGTAGTTCCCATCGGCGCGCCCACCTCTCCCGCCATCCGCCCCACCAACGCATTGACAGCGGAAGTTTTCCCCGCAGAACCGGTGCCGAAAACCACGATCCGAACATTGCCGCGGGCCATGTTAGCTTCTATTTCGCGGGCTTTCAACAGCAAAGCTTGCCGCGCTACTTCATCTTGAATGCGATCGACTTGCTGCCGAATTGCTTTGAGATTTTCCGAAGCAGCTTCACTTTTGGCAACAGGAACCTTCGGATTAATTGCCCGTTTTCCCTTAACTTTTCCCGGACGTTGCAGCAGCTTAAAATAATAAAACAGCGCAAAAATTAGCGTTCCCAAAAGTATAATTATTAGGAAAATCAGCAAATTAGCCAGCAACGGAGAAGCAGACAGCGCAACTTGACTGTAAAGCCCTGTCAAGGAACTTATCAGGCCAATAATCAGCCCCAGGGTGAGGCAGAAAGCAGCAATTAAGGTTAACAGGCGCGGCAAAGGCATGAGGGGGCGGCAAATAAAAGGGTTATACTTTGATTCTTACATTGTGATGATAATTCGGAAGCGATCGAGTGCCCGATCGCACTGCTTAGTCTGCAAATCCCGATTTGCGGGGGTTTGAGTGCCAGCGGGACAGACAAGTGCGATCCTCTTCGAGGGCTTCGCTAACGCCCTCTTGCTGCAATTGTAGCTTGCACGATAACTTAGCTACAGCTTATCACCCGCCCGAACCGCAGACTGGTTTATTTGCATCTACCTACTTATTTATGCGGTGATTTATTCGATCGCCAGTTTAGCAATACTTTTTTATTAACAAACAAATCTGACATTAAGTACACAGAAGCCAGGTTTTTTTACGCCAGTGCCTCCTGGAAGCTCCGAAAGCGGAAACGAGAAACCGGGTTTATTAGGCAGGCTAAGAGCGTCTTTATTCACAAAAACTTTATATTAAGTATCGATGAGGTACTTTCTAATGATCCGCGAGTTAAGTTAGACTTAATTCTCAGTGCGTGAATTATTCACAGGTTCGCATCTATGCAGCTCAAACATCACAAACAGGCTTCACAAGAACTTCCTACATCTTTACAGTATAAAATCAAACAGAGCCACCTACTAAAGCTTAATTATTTTGCTCAAATAGCCCGCTCCTTCGGAAACCTCAGTATTAGCGACAAAATCAGCCGCGGCTACGCATTGGCTCTTTGTGTTGCGATTGGGGGCACGACTATCGGGATGCTGGCGGGGAATCATTACTATCGCAGAACTAACAATCAACTACACATCGATCGAGAAAGTCAGCTTTTAAATAAGTTGCAGGTGGCTTTGCTGCGGACGCAAAATAGCCAACAGCGATTGATTGACGGGATAGAACAGCCAGAAAGTTTTGACAGCAAATACCAACAGCTACAAAAGAATATCTACAGTTTGAAGTTGTCGCTATCTGAAGTTAAAAGTCAGAAAGAGATGGAACAGGCAGCAGGTTTACAGGGTTTTATCAAAAAATATAATTCGCTGCTGTCAAATTACATTCAACAGTTAGAAACCGTTAACGCTCAAATCAGTAAACTGCCCAAATCTCCAGATCAAAAAAGTGTTAAACGCAAGTTACTGTTGAATTTCGATCGAGATAAACTTGGGTTGAAATTAGAGAGGGCGACTAATGATTTAGGAGCAATTATCGATCGCGCCCAAGAGCAAGAAAATGCAGCACGGGAAGCCCTGCTCAGAGCGCAGACACTGCGGGTGCAAATAATTTTTGGTAGCATGGCACTGTCGATCGTAATTGCAGCACTGCTGGCGAGCCTTACCAGTAGGGCGATCGCCAAACCCCTTGCCGCTGTCACCAAAATAGCGCAGCGAGTCACCGAAGAATCTAATTTTCAGTTGCAAGTACCAGTTACCAGCACCGATGAAGTGGGAGTATTAGCAGCTTCGTTCAACCAACTGATTCAGAAAGTAAATAACTTGCTAGAAGAATTGAAATCTGAGCAAGAAATTCATATCCTTCAAAATGAGAAAATGGCAACTTTGGGGAGGATGCTGGCCAGTGTTGCTCACGAAGTTAACAACCCAATCAATTTTATCTATGCCAACATCGATCCGGCCAGAACTTACGTTGAAGATATTTTAGATTTGCTCAAAACTTACGAAACAGAAATACCCAACCCGCCTGCTGCAGTCACCGCCAAAGCAGAAGCCATAGACCTCGATTTTCTCCAAGAAGATTTGATGAAAATATTTAACTCAATGCAAGTGGGTGCGGAAAGAGCCAAAGCCATTATCTTGAGTTTGAAAGATTTTTCTCGCCTCGACGATGCAGCGCCTCAGCCAGTCGATTTACACGCCTGCATAGATAGCAGTTTGCTGATTCTCAACAGCCGGGTCAAACAGGGCGTTGAAGTTGTACGCAATTACGGAGAAATTCCGAATGTTGAAGGCTATATGGGTTTGCTTTACCAGGTGTTTGTCAACCTGATCGGCAATGCACTAGATGCTGTGGAAGAGAAAGCAAAGCTTGAAAAAATTAGCTATGAAGAGGCGAATAAAAAATTTGGTTCGGAGTCGAAAAAATCAGAAAAATCTAGTTTTTCACCGAAAATTTTAATCACTACAGAATACTTGGACGATGACTCCGTGGTAGTGCGAATTTCCGATAACGGTACGGGGATACCTGCGGCCAGTCAAGAAAGAATGTTTGAAACGTTCTTTACGACTAAACCGAGGGGTGTAGGTACTGGTTTGGGATTGGCAATCGGCCGCGAAATTATTGTCAATAAACACGGCGGGACGATTAACTGTTGGTCGGAGATGGGAACGGGAACGGAATTTGCGATCGCCCTACCGATTAAACATTAGTAGTCAGTAGTCATTAGTCAATAGTCATTAGTCATTAGTCAGTAGTTATTGGTTATTGGTTATTGGTTATTGGTTATTGGTTATTGGTTATTGGTTATTGGTTATTGGTTATTGGTTATTGGTTATTGGTTATTGGTTATTGGTTATTGGTTATTGGTTATTGGTTATTGGTTATTAGTTATTGGTTATTGGGAATTGGTTATTAGTTATTGGTTATTGGTTACTTGCTACGAATTCCCCATTTCCAATTCTCAATTCCCAATAACAACTAACAACTAACAACTAACAAATAACAAATAACAAATAACAACTAACCAATAACAACTAACCAATAACAACTAACCAATAACAACTAACAGTCAACAGTCAACAGTTAACACTCATTAGTCATTAGTCATTAGTCATTATTTATAGCAGCCGTAAATCAGCAGCAAAATCGATTTAGACTCGAAGCTTTTTAGTGTAAGCATCTTGCTTGCGTAGGATTTTTCAAATGATTTAAGATTGCTATAGCAGTCATTAGTTATTGGGAATTGGGTTAACCTGTCAATAATTGCCTAAAACCAACAATTTAGTCAACCCGTCTCGGTCGGATATTATAAGTAATTACCCGAACTTGATATAAGTTCTGTAATGGGAAATTTGGCAATTGGCGATCGGTTAATCTAGAGTGGAACAAATACAGCAAGGAGCGAAAATCATGGGACTATTTGACCAAATTTTGAACGCGATCGACAATCCTAACCAACAAGCAAGTTCCAATCAGTTGGGCAACATTATCGGTGCGGTAGAGCAGTTGAGCGGCAACCAGGGCGTGGATGCGGGTACAACTCAGTTGGCGATGTCGGTTTTGGGCGGATACGTGCGATCGGCATTGCAAGACGTGCGATCGCAGTCGGGAGAAGCACAAGCTCAACAACTTGTCAACCAATTTAGTGGCACAAATCCTAATCCGCAAGCAGTACAGAGTTTGTTTGGAGCCGGTCAACTAACGCAAATAATCGCCGATATCGCCCAAAGAACCGGTTTAAATAACACAACAGTGCAAGCAATGATACCTGTTTTAGTGCCGATCCTGCTGAATTTGCTGCAAACCGGCGGCAACGCTCAAAATTCAGCCCAAGGCCAAAATCCCGTATTGAATACGTTTTTAGATGCCGATGGAGACGGCGACGTAGATATTACTGATGCCATGTCGATGGCTAGCCGCTTTTTGAATCAGCGCAGTTAATTTAGGATTTTTGCAACCGCAGATATCTGCCTTCATCTGCGGTTACAAAAACTCCAAATTAACCCAAACCCAAATCAGTCACAGCACCGAGACTGCTAGAAGAAACCAACTTAGCGTATTTAGCCAAAACGCCCCTAGTATAGCGAGGTTGAGGAGCTTGCCAAGCTGCTCGGCGCTGCTCTAATTCTGCATCAGCAACATTGAGCTGCAACAACCGATTCTTAGCATCTATCGTAATTGAATCGCCCTCTTTTACTAAAGCAATTGTGCCTCCAACTTGCGCCTCTGGTGCAACGTGACCGACAACCATGCCGTAAGTCCCGCCAGAGAAGCGGCCGTCAGTAATTAAACCCACAGAATCGCCCAAACCTGCGCCAATAATTGCCGAAGTTGGTGCTAACATTTCGCGCATTCCCGGCCCGCCTTTTGGCCCTTCGTAGCGGACGACTATCACGTCTCCGGCTTGAATTTTGCCGGCGAGAATTGCATCCAAACAATTTTCTTCAGATTCAAAGACTCGCGCCGGGCCAGTGATTTGCGGTTTTTTAACGCCTGTAATTTTAGCGACGGCTCCTTCTGTTGCCAGATTTCCCTTGAGAATTGCTAAATGTCCTTCGGCGTACATCGGGTTGTTCCAAGGGCGAATTACGTCTTGGTCGGTTCGAGGTTCGCTGGGAATATCTGCCAACACTTCAGCAATAGTTTGACCGCTAATTGTTAGGGCGTCGCCGTGGAGCAAACCTTGTTCCAAAAGCATTTTCATGACTTGAGGAATGCCGCCGGCTTTGTGCAAGTCGGTTGCTACGTATTTGCCGCTTGGTTTGAGGTCGCACAGCACGGGAACTTTGGCTCGAATTGTTTCAAAATCGTCGAGGGACAGTTCAACGCCGATCGCATTGGAAATGGCCAATAAATGCAGCACAGCGTTGGTTGAACCGCCGATCGCCATAATTACCGCGATCGCATTTTCAAAGGCCTTGCGTGTCAAAATTTGGCTCGGCAACAACTGTTTGCGAATCGCTTCCACCACAACTGTGGCAGATTCTGCCGCGCTGTCAGCTTTTTCAGCATCCTCAGCAGCCATTGTCGAAGAATAGGGCAAGCTCATGCCCATCGCTTCAAAAGCGCTCGACATCGTATTTGCTGTAAACATTCCGCCGCAGGAACCCGCACCGGGACAAGCTTTTTGTTCCACTGCGGTGAGTTCTGCTTCGTCAATTTTGCCGGCGCTGAATTGACCGACTGCTTCAAAAGCACTGACTACGGTTAAATCTTGTCCGTTGTGGTGTCCCGGTTTGATCGTGCCACCGTAGACAAAAATAGCAGGAATGTTCATGCGGGCGATCGCAATCATCGCCCCCGGCATATTCTTGTCGCAACCGCCCACAGCCAGCACACCGTCCATACTTTGGCCGTTGCAAACCGTTTCTATCGAATCAGCAATTACGTCTCTCGACACCAGAGAATATTTCATCCCTTCAGTTCCCATCGAGATCCCGTCGCTGATCGTAATCGTACCGAACATTTGCGGCATCGCCCCAGCTTCCCGCGCCGCCGCAATAGCCCGCAAAGCGAGGTCGTTCAATCCCATATTGCAGGGCGTAATCGTGCTGTAGCCGTTGGCAATGCCCACAATGGGCTTAGTGAAATCGCCGTCGCCAAAACCGACGGCCCGCAGCATTGCTCGGTTGGGCGCGCGCTGTACGCCTCCAGTCACAGCTTGGCTTCTCAAATTTTCAGGCATTCTCAAACATCCTTTGTCAGTGGTGGGAAAAACAGTCAGCAGTCAGTTGTTCTCATACCAGTTTCACAAAACAATATATATCTTGCAAAAGTCAAATTCACCCCCCGCAAGTCCCCCCTCCCGCGGGGGGAAACAAGAATAATCTTGCCCCCTCCCCGAACTCAGGGGGAGGCTTGGGGTGGGGTGCACTGTATTTTTGCAAGAGTTCTAATGCAACTGTATACAAGTCCCAAACCTATATCCAGTCAGTCATTCGCATCTCTAATCGCCAAGGGAAAATCAAAAATGGTATTGACTGCTGACTGCTGATATCTTTACCCTATTTTTGATTCTCTCAGAAGCGCTGACATTTGTGAGGCCATCTAGAATAGATTCGCACAGCAGTGCCAGGAAAGCAGAGTGCAAAGATTCTGCCGATACTGCACCCTGTGGCGTGAATACGGTGGTTATCTGGGATGATGTGGTAACACCCATCACTCTAACGTTTGAAAAAAATTGCGAGGCGAATGACATGGAGGCCGATCGAATTCTGAGGCAATATGCGGCCGGAGAAAGAATTTTTCGAGAGATTAACCTCGCCGGGGCCGACTTAAAAGGGGTAAACCTTAGCGAGGCTAATTTTACCAGAGCGAATTTCCAAGACGCAAATCTCAAGGGCGCTAACCTGACGGGAGCGAACTTGCGCGAGGTGAAATTGGCTGGGGTGGACATGACGGAAGCCAACCTCACCGAAGCAAATCTGATCGGTACCGATTTGAGCCGCGCCAATCTCAGCGGGGCAAACCTGATGGGAGCCAACCTGCGCGGCTCAATGGCGAGAGAAGTCAACATGACCAAAGCTAATTTGACGGAAGCTAATTTGACGGAAGCCAACTTTACCGAAGCGAATTTGTTTGCGGCCAACTTAACTGACGCTAGCATGATTCGCATTAATTTGATGAAGGCCAATTTGAGTTGGTCAACTCTCAAAGCGGTAAACCTGACAAATGCCATCCTCAGCGATGCGCTGTTAGAAAGAGCTAACTTGACTAAGGCAATTTTGAGCGGAGCAATGCTCAGCGGGGCTAACTTGACTGGTGCAGACTTGCGCGAAGTAACGATGGTTGGATCTAATCTGAGCAATGCTAATCTGAGCAATGCTAATTTGAGAGTTGCCAATGTGAGTTGGTCAACCCTGCGCGAGGCTAATTTGAGCGGTGCTAATTTGTACCGGGCGAAGCTGTGCTGGTCTAATTTTAGCGGGGCTGTTTTGGTGGAAGCGGTTTTGATTGATGCTAATCTGAATCGAACTAACTTCCGCGATACAGATTTGAGGCGGGCAATTATGCCCGACGGCACAACTAATGATTCTTAAAATTTGATTGTTAACTGTTAACTGTTGACTGTTGACTGTTGACTGTTGACTGTTAACTGTTAACTACTGACTACTAACTACTGACTACTAACTACTGACTACTGACTACTAACTACTAACTACTAACTAATAACTACTAACTACTAACCACTGACCACTGACTACTGACCACTGACTACTGACTACTGACTAATGACTATCAGTGAATTATTGATTTTAGTTGCATCCGGACTTTTTGCCGGAATTTTAGCGGGTTTTTTGGGTATCGGTGGCGGTACGGTGCTGGTGCCTTTGTTGGTGGCTCTCAAGTACGCCCCGGTGCAAGCGGTTGCTACTAGCGGTTTGTCGATCGCCATTACAGCTATTTCTGGCAGCATCCAGAATTGGCGCATGGGCTACCTCAGCATGAGCAAAGTCGCTGGCATCGGTTTTCCAGCCGTCATTACAGCACAAATCGGTGCTTATTTGGCGGGGATATTTCCGCCTTATTTATTGTTAGTTTCTTTTGGCTTGTTGTTGTGGTTAAATATTTATTTAATTGAGGTTCGCAAGCACCTAACAGCGAATGGGAAAGGCGAAGGAAAAGGGGAAGACGATCCGATCGCGAAAGCGGCAACCAATCCCCAATCCCCAATCCCCAATTCCAAATTACCCAATAATTCAAATATTTTAAGCAATCCAGCTTTTGCTAAAATTGCTACCGGCAGTGCGGCGGGTTTATTAGCGGGTTTGTTCGGGGTAGGCGGTGGCGTGATTATGGTTCCCCTGCAAATTTTGCTGTTAGGAGAAAGCATTAAAACTGCCATTCAAACCAGCTTGGGTGTCATCGTCATCACTGCTATTTCGGCGACGGCGGGACACGCGGCGCGCGGGAATGTTTTGTGGGTTGTGGGGTTGATTCTGGGCGGCGGCGGTTTGTTGGGGGCGCAAATCAGTACGCGGTTTTTGCCGAGATTGCCCGATCGCATTATTAGTTTAGCTTTTCGATCGCTCTTGGCAATTTTATCGATTTATGTTTTCTGGCAAGCTTGGCAAATATTTAGTCATGGGTAATGAGTAATGACTGTTGACTGTTGACTGTTATTTGTTAGTTGTTATTTGTTATTTGTTATTTGTTATTATTTGTTATTATTTGTTATTATTTGTTATTGGTTAGTTGTTATTGGTTATTGGTTAGTTGTTATTTGTTATTAGTTAGTTGTTAGTTGTTATTGGGAATTGAGAATTGGAAATGGGGAATTCGTAGCCAGTAACCAATAACCAATAACTAATAACCAATTCCCAATAACCAATAACCAATAACTAATAACCAATTCCCAATAACCAATAACTAATAACCAATAACCAATAACCAATAACTACTGACAACTGACAACTGACAACTGACAACTGACAACTGACTACTGACTAATGACTGAGTTTCTTGACGGCGCGAGTCAGACGCTGCAAATAAGGCTTGACAATTTCTTGATTTTGTCGCTGCAACTCGGAAACTTGCTCGTGCAAATGCTTAATCTCGGTTTGCATTGCCACTGCGTCTATTGCCGGTCGATCGAGCAAATGCTGCAATTGCTTCAGAGAACCTTGGATTTCATTCAATTCTACATCGCTCGATCGCTCCTGCAACTGAGCTGTAATAGTTCTCACCTCAGTTAACTTTTCGTCCATCAATAAAAATCGGACGTTGACATTTTGCCAATCATCCTCTCTGAGGGCGCTATTTTCCAAAATGCGGAGTTTTTCCCGCAAATCCGACAGAATGGTGTAGAGCTCCTGAGAATCAGCAGGTAGCGCCTGCGCTCGTTCCAGGGATGCTACGGCTGCTTGCAAGTCTCTGATAGCGCTCGATTCCAAACTGAGGATTTTTTGTTTCAAGTCGGATACTGCCGTGTAAAGTTCTGCTGGTTCTCCAGGTAGCAACTGAACTTGCTGCGATCGACCTGCTGCTGCGGCCTGTACCTCCGCGATCGCAGAATTTGCTTTTTGTTGCATTTGTTGCTCAAAACGCTGGCGATTGGCTATATTCAGCGATATCGCTGCGGTTAAGGGGGCGGCCGCGTAGAGAATTTGGCCCGACAATCCCGCAGCAATCGTGCCAATCGCTGAACCGGCAATAGAGGCGTATTCTGCCAATTCTAGCCAATCCGGCTGGTTTGGGGAAATTCTCAAAGCTGGGAGTGATGCGTTTTCGATTTTCTGCATAGACTTGTAGTCGTTGTCTGGTAGATGATACGTTTTCGATACGGACATGATAAAAGCGATCGGCAAATAAATCCGGGCTATTTCTTAAAAATTCGAGACTGTGATATTTTAACTGACCTTCTGCCGATCGCCGCTGTCGGGTAAAATTCAGAATGCGCCGGTGTCTGTCAGGAGTATATAGAAAATGGGTCTCAAGATTATTGAAAGCTACGATAACAGTTTTGTCCTCGAACCGGATGCTAAAGCTCTACTGTTCGGTTTGTTGACTGGTGAAAGCTTTCTCCAACAAATAGCGCTGCAATTACAGTGTTCGCGCCTTGAGTTTGCGGAGTTACTTTTTCAGCCAGTGCCCTACAGCAGCGACACGCCGAAGGGAATGCCTGCGGAATTTGAACAGTATCACCAATCGATCGATTTTGCGATCGTCAACGTCCCGCCCAATTTCATGTTTCAAGCCAAAATATTTAAACCCAGCCGCCTCTGTGCAGTTTATCGCGTTTTTAAGAATTAGTTATATCGCAACCGCGCCCGACGGTGAGGACGTTGTTAATTGCTGCCATATCAGCTTTTATTAATTCTGCCTCCTGTCTCCTGCCTTCTTCCCTCTTCCTTAATTAACCAGAAATGACAGAAGACATTCAGCCTCTCGCTAGCTTAGAATTCATTCCCTACATTGACTCCGAGGGAAAATTACCCGATTTTGTCCAGGGAAAAATTGGCGTTTATGCGATTTTTGACAGCGATAAAATTCTGCAATTTGTCGGCTATTCTCGCGATACTTACCTCAGCCTGAAACAGCATTTGGTACGCCAAACCGAATATTGCTACTGGCTGAAAGTCCAAATTATCGATCGACCAAACCGCACTATACTCGAAAACATCCGATCGAGTTGGATTGCTGAAAACGGCTCGCAGCCGGAGGGTAACGGTGCCGGTGCAGCCAAGTGGAACGATCCCATCGACACCAAAACCGTGATGACAGCCCAGGAAGTGGCAAATTATGAAGGTATTGTTGCTGATGAACTTGCCAAAGATAAATTGTTAAAAAATGTAGCGCGCCGGGTGGAAAATGAAATTTTATCGCTGCTCAAAGCTCGCGGTGTAACTGAAGAAATCCGGTTTAATCCCAAGTTGAAAACTAGCGGATTGTTGGATTTAAAATAAGGGCGTTGCTGATTTTGGGTACGTTGTCATGTTCTGTCTACGATCGCAACAAAAAAGGTTCGTAGTGAGGAATTGATATCAATTACGGTTGCATTCATACATGATGTTAACAGTTAACAGTTAACAGTCAACAGTTAACAGTCCACAGTCAACAGTCCACAGTTAATTTACTATTCCGATGCTAACCGATTTGATATGATTCCGTAAAACGTAACAAAAACGGTTCGTTCGCAGTGCGGAATTGAGTCCGTAAAAAGCTGCGGACTCAAGTCCTGTCTACGAACCTGCACTACTTTCGCACGTTTAATTTGGCTAAAACTGAGGCGAATCGAGCCGGATCGATCGGCTTTGCTAAATGTTCGTCGTAACCGGCGTCGATCGCCCTGGCGCGGTCTTGTTCGCTAGCATAGGCTGTCAGCGCAACCGCCGGCAAGCGCTTGATTTTGTCAGATTCGGACGATCGCACTTTGCGGATCAGCGAGTAGCCGTCCTCAACGGGCATCCCGATGTCGCTGACTAGAATATCGGGCGGCGACTGCTGCAAAAGCTCGATCGCCTCTTGGGCTGAAGCCGCCGCTGTCGCCGTCGCCCCGCACTGTTCCAAGGCCACAATCAAAAACTCCCGGTTGTCGGGTTCGTCGTCAACAACCAACACCTTTAAACCGGCTAACATACCCCGACGGATTTGAGGGAGTTTCTTTTCCTCTCTCAACTGCCGCTGCTTGCCGATCCGCTGTTTGAGGGGCAGCATGACGGTGAATGTCGCACCCTGGTCTTTACCCGGACTTTCGGCGCGTACAGTGCCGCCGTGGAGTTCCACCAAGTGCCGCACGATCGCCAATCCCAGTCCCAAACCGCTATCAGCCCTTGTAATCGACCCGTCTGCTTGTCGGAAGCGATCGAACACGTAGGGCAGAAACTCTGCTGAAATGCCTTTGCCGGTATCGCTGACAGTAATTTGCAGGTAATTAGGTGATGGGGAATCAGCCGCAGCTACCGCAGACAAACGCAGTTTCACAGTTCCGCCCGTTGGCGTAAACTTGACGGCGTTTGTCAGCAAATTCGAGACTACCTGCTGCAACCTCTGCGCGTCGCCCCACATCAATTTGACTGTAGGGTCTAATTCCGAGGAAACAGTCACAGACTTAGCCTGGGCGGCGAACATGACTGAACTCAGAGCAATTTCGATCGCGTTTGCCATGACGAACCAGCCTGGTTTGATAGCTAGCTTGCCTTGAATAATCCGGGAAACGTCGAGCAAATCTTCGACTAGCTGCGCCTGTACCCTTGACTGGCGCTCGATCGCTTCCAAACCGCTAGCTAAATCATCTTCCGTGTAGGGGAGGCCGCGCAGCCTCTGCGCCCAGCCCAGAATCACATTTAAAGGCGTGCGGAGTTCGTGGGAAAGCGTGGCGAGAAACTCGTCTTTCAGGCGGTTGATGTCTTCTGCTTCGGCGCGCGCGGCTTGTTCGCGATCGAGCAACTGAGCGAGTTCTGCCTCTACTTGCTTGCGATCGCTGATGTCGGCGACGATCGACATACAATTTATATTGCCTTGAGCGTCGCGGACTGGAGTTGCCCACAAACTGATGTCGATCGTGGTGCCGTCTTTCCGTTGGCGCTGGGTTTCCATCCCCGCGATCGCCTTTCCTTGACTAATTTTTTGCAATTTTGCCGTGAATTCCTCCTGCTTGTCTGGGGAAATGGAGGGCGAAAATTGATTTTTCGCCTCTGATTCTGACCAGCCAAAAATCCTCTCGGCTGCTGGGTTCCACATTTTCACAATGCCGTCGTCGGCGCTAACAACGGTAATTCCTAGGGGACAAGCTTGGATCAAGGCTTCCAAAGTTTGGTTGGTTTGCGATCGGGCTGCTTCTGCTTGTTTGCGATCGGTGATATCGACGTTGACCCCGATCGCCCGCTGGGACAAACCGCTCTCGTCCTGAAACACCTTAGCCCTGCAAGCAATCCAGCCGATGCTGCTGTCGGGACGGCAAATGCGGAACTCAATGTTTAATTCCTCCCCGGATGCCGCCGCGGCCTGCAACTGCTGTTGAGTGAAAGCGCGATCGTCTGGATGCACCATTGCCAGCAAATTCTGATAGCTGCTGTCGAAACCGCCGGCCGGCAGTCC
Organism: Tychonema sp. LEGE 06208; assembly: GCF_015207505.1. GTDB lineage: Bacteria > Cyanobacteriota > Cyanobacteriia > Cyanobacteriales > Microcoleaceae > Microcoleus. The sequence continues at coordinate 3,940 of NZ_JADEWT010000119.1, read as the reverse complement.
ATACAAAGCCTCTAATTCCGGCGTAGACGCGAGTTCGTCGGTTTGGACGTTCCATTCAAAAGTTCCGATTTTGCCTGCTTGTTGAGCGATTTGCAGCCGTTCTTGATTGTTTTTGAGTTCTGCTTCTACCCTGGATGTTTCGGTCAAGTCGATGTAAAATGCGACGATCGTCTGTGCTTCCGGGTTCTCCGGGCACAAAATCGTCCCGCCCATCAACATCGGCACGCGGCTGCCATCTTTGCGGATGTACTCTTTCTTAAAAGGAGTTGCGACTCCCGAAGCCCGCAGTTCTTGGGCCGCCTTGGCGTCGAGGTGCAGGTATTCGGGGGGGGTCATCCTGTCCCACCGCATTTGACCTGAGAGCACGTCCGATCGGGTGTAGCCCACCATGTTCAGCAGCGAGTCGTTGGCGTAGGCGATGCGGCCGCTAAAATCTCCGATCGCGACTCCGAAAATATTGGAATCTAACAGTCGCCGGAATAAAGCTTCGCTTTGCTGGATTACCCGTTTTGCTTGGTTGCGATCGGTGATTTCGGCGATCGCGCTGCTGACTCCCAACAGCGTTCCCGATTCGTCGCTGACAGGATAAAAGCTGACTAGCCAATCCCGCACTACTCCCGGCTGTTGCAGCGTTTCGGCCTTAATTTCCAAGTCGAGCACGGGGCTTTGCGTCGCCAGCACTTGCAGGTATATCGGCTCTACCATATCGGCGATTTCAGGAATCGCTTCTCTGACGGTGCGCCCGATGTGATCGGCGATCGATCTGCCATTGATCAGAGCGAGGCATTTGTTGATGCGGATGTAGCGCAAATTGGTATCGACAAAGGAGATCCCGACCGGTGTGGTGTTGTACACTAAGTCGAGTTCTGCTAGTTGGCGGCGAATGCGGATTTCGTTTTCTCGGAGCTGGTTTTGAGCTTGTTTGCGATCGGTGATATCGAGCACGAAGAACGATCCTTTGTCTGTGCATCCTTCCAAGTTTCCGCCTCCGACTAAAACGGGGAAGCGCGAGCCGTCTTTGCGGATGAATTCTTTTTCATAAGGCTCGCAACTTCCTGATGCTGCGACTTGCGCTACAGCGGCGCGATCGAGTTCTGCGTATTCCGCAGGCGTGATATCCAGCCAGCGGATCTGTCCTGAAACCAACTCTTCCCTCGTATATCCGATCATTTCCAGCAAGGCGTCGTTAGCTTCAGTGATTTCGCCGTCTGCCTCCCAGAAACCGATGCCGATCATGTTAGATTCTACCACGCTGCGGAACCGTTTTTCGCTTTCTGTTAAAGCTATTTCGGTTTGTTTTGCTGCGGTAATATCTGCGAGAATTATGCCGGCACCGATGATTTCTCCCCTTTCATTTTTGACTGGGTAGTAGTTGGCTAGCAAATAGCCAAACTCTCCGAGTTTTCCAAGATTTTCGCCGCTAATTTCTACGTTTAAAACCGATTCGCCGGAGTCGAGAACTTGCTGAATTATTGGTGCAAATTTGCCCGCAGATTCTGGGAACAATTGGCGGAAGTCTTGACCTAGATGCTGTTCGGCGGACAAACCGTTGAGTTCTGCTAAAACTTGATTGATGTGGATGAAGCGCATTTCGCGATCGACAAAGCAAATCGCCAAGGGAGATGCTTCTAGGAGCGAGTCAATTAAGGCAAACGATTGCGCTGTTTGAGATAGGGCTTGTTGCGCTTCTGCATAAAGTCTGGCATTGTCTAGGGCAAATGCGACATGGTATGCTAAATCTTCTAACATTGCCATGTCTTGGGAATTGTAGCGACTGCCAGATTTAGATGTAAAGCAGGTAATAGCACCTATTACCCGCCCGCGGGCTAAGAGCGGTACGCAAGCGTGGGAGCCGATATTGAGCGATTCCCTACGGGATAGCTTCGCTTCACGCAATGTTTCCATTTCTGCTGTATCTTCGGCTCCTGCTGCTAAAATCTCTTCATCCACTTCGACAATTAGTTCCGATTTTCCGGTGCGAATTACCAGCGGATACCCGTTAACAGCATCAGAGGCGATCGGGCTGCGGATTTTAAAGTTATTCAGAATATCAACCGCAGAGGCTTGGGCGTGAGCTACAGCCGCGCGGCGAACTTTTGAGCCGGTTTCGGTCAAATAAATGCAGCACCCGTCAGCGATCGAATTTACTGCTAATTCTGCGACATTTTGCAGCACCGTTTCCCCGTCAAATGCCGCAGTCAGCATTTTGCTAGCTTCTGCTAAAAATGCCGACCGCTGCTGTTCTTTTTCCGCTTTTTCCCTGGCTGCTAGCTCGATTTTTAACTGCAATCTTTGAGTTTCTGCAAGTTTGAGTTCTGTGATATCGCGGGCGACAATTAATACTGATTCTGCTGCGCCCTCTTTGTTAAATTCTGGAACTACGCGAGATTGATAGCTTCTGATACCGTCGGTTGAGTGCGCCTTAAATTCGATGATTTCTTCTCTGCCTGTTTCTAACACTTTGTGCAGGGTTTCGTCCCACATCTGGCACAGTTCTGGCGGCATTCCTAAGTCTTGACTGGTTTTGCCGAGGAAGAATGAAACGGGTTTTCCTTGGCTTCTGGCAACTGCTTGATTAACATAAATATAGCGCAGTTCTTTGTCCGTGCGGATAATCATATCTGGCGTATTTTCTAGCAGCGTTCTCAGTTGCTGTTCGCTGTTAGACAAAGCTGCTTGCGCTTGTTGTCTTTCGGTGACATCTCGCACCGTGCCCACGTATCCGATGAGTTCGCCGGAGTCGGAGAACATCGGCGAGGAACAAACGTTAATCCAGCGGACAATTTTCTCTGCTGTTTCCAGGCGATATTCGATCGCATATTCCCCACCTTTGCGAGTATAATCCAGCCATCGGCCCAATACGCGATCGCAGTCTTCCGGGTGAATGCAATTCTCCCAACCGTTTCCTAAAAGTTCTGCCAAACTCAAGCCAAAAATCGCCTGAGCGCGCGGGTTTGCATAGGTGTAGCGCCCCTCGAAATCCGCCATGAAAATCCCCATCGGCGAACAGGAACTCAAGCAGCGAAATCGTTCTTCTTGAGCTTGCAGTGCTTCTTTAGCTACTGTCAGTTCTGCCGTCCGCTGTTTGACGCGGGTTTCTAGCTGGGTGTAGGATGAAGCTAGGGCTATTTCTGCTGTTTTGCGATCGGTAATATCGATGCCAGTGGCGATCGCATATTCTACCACACCATCGCCATCGACCATCACTGTATTAGACCAAGAAATGAAGCGCCTGTCGCCGTTTTTAGTCCGCCAATAATTTTGATATTCGCTGTAATAATTTTCCGCGTTGAGTTTAGCAAAAACTGTTTGAACAGGTTCTATTTCTTCGAGAATTAAAAATAGATCCCAAACATATTGATCCACAACTTCTGCTGCCGAGTAGCCTGTGGCTTTTTCACAAGCTTGGTTGAACCGGACAATCCGTCCTTGGCTGTCAAGAACTACAATCAAGCAAGCCGAAGTGTCAATTACTTTTTTAATAATCTGGCGTTCTATTTCAAGTTCTTGTTCAGAGGACTTTAAGCCAACATACCAAGCGCTAACCATTGCAACGGCCAAAAGTAATATTGCAGGAGTTGCCTGAAATGCAAAGACTAACAGAGTTGTCAGCAGTAAGGCCGTGGCGGCGCTAAATGTAGCAAGGCTGTAGGATTTAATGGGCAAGGGCAAGACCTGAAACCAACTCATTTTTTGTTGACCTGTGGCGATCGCGCGATCGTGCTATTTCTTCTGCGGGTGAAACAAGAGTGTTAAAACTAACTATGGGTTTTTTCTATACCAAACCAGATTTGTCCGCGCCGTGCCATCTTCCCAGAGACAGATTTATGGAAGTCATCAGTCAACAGTCAACAGTCATTAGTCATCAGTCATCAGTCAACAGTTAACAGTCAGAAGCAAAATAGAATCTTTTTCCCACTCTCCCCCTCTCCCCCTCTCC
>NZ_JADEWT010000118.1 GCF_015207505.1 Tychonema sp. LEGE 06208 | reverse complement strand
AGTAATTACCCATTACTGATTACCAATTACCCATTACTGATTACTCCTAACTAATGACTAATGACCAATGACCAATGACCAATGACTAATGACTAATGACTAATGACCAATGACTAATGACCACTGACTAATGACTCTTCGTTAATTAGAATCGCTCACCAATCCCAAAGTGAATTTGATTGCCGCCAGTGTCGTTGATGCCGTAGTCAATCCGGATCGGCCCTAACGGAGATTGAATCCGCACGCCGATCCCGTAACCGTAACCGCTACCGGGCTTTCCGCGGACACCGGCCGGGTCGCCCGGGACATCTTTGCCCGTACCCAAATCGGTGCCAGCATCCAAAAATAGCGCTCCGCCGATAAACGAAATAATCGGGAAACGGTACTCAACGCTGGCTTCTAGGAAACTGCGGCCAGATCCTACTTCGCCTTCGTCGTATCCGCGCACCGAGTTAGCACCGCCCAAGGCAAAAGCTTCGTAGGGAGGCAAATCTCCGAATACGGTGCCACCTTTAAAACTAAATGCCAGGGTTTGAGGGCCGGGGGTAAAGTTGGTGTACTTGACTGGTATGTAAAAGTTGTAGCTGGCCCGCAGGCGGTTGAACAGGATGCTGCCGGAACCTACAGGAATGGATTGTTCCATCCCAAACCTGAGCAGGGAACCGCTAGTGGGGCGGAGGGGGTCGTTGCGCCGATCGCGCACAGCACCTGCTTGGATTGTTGTCAAGTCGTCGGTGCCGGAATTGCTAAAACTTAGCTGGTTGCCGAGTTCGTCATCGGATTCGCGCCTGCCTTTGCGATCGGTAATTGAGACTCGCTGGTACTGCAAGCCGAGTGAAGCAATCCACTCAGAATCGGCAAAAGGATTGCGCGACAGGGGACGGGTGAAATTGATGCCGGCACCGGTGCGGACGATGCGGGGTCGATCGTTGTTGGGCAATCTGACTTCCCGTTCTCCCCCATCAAAAATCACGCTGATCGATTGTCTTCTAAACGCATTAACCGTATAAGAAGTCCGGTAAGGATCGCCGGCAATCCAGGGATCTGTAAAACTCAAGTCAAACAGATTTTGGCGTTCCCCGAGTTGTACTTCAGCCCCCAATTTCTGGTTCCTACCGAACACATTTTGCTGCTGATAACTCACCGTACCGAACAAACCCGTAGCGGAACTCAAACCCGCACCCGCCGCCAGAGAACCGGTATTTTTTTCAATGACGTTGACAATTACTCTGGCCTTGCGCGGATCAGTCGTGCCCGGTTCCAAAGCAAGCCGCACGTCTTCAAAAATTCCCAAACCAAACACCCGTCTCAAATCCCTTTCCGCCTTGGTGCGGTTAAAGATATCTCCGGGCTTGAGTTCTACTTCGCGGGTGACGACAAAGCGCTTGGTGTTGCCTCGAATCGGCTGACCCGTGGGATCGGTTGGTTCTCCTTCCTTGTTCAGGAAACGGACATCAACGGATTCGATCTGGCCTTCTGCCACTTGCAAGGTGACTGTGCCGTCGTCTGCTACTTGCGGGGCATCTGTGATTTGGCCCAAAACATAGCCGTTGTCTTGATACCACGCATTAATTTTTTTGACTCCCTCCTCAAAGCGGCGGAGGTTGAGAATTTTGCCGTACTGATCGCCGAAGCTTTCGTCAACTACGGTTTGGGGCAGCACTTGCTGGCCGGTGATTGTCACTTTCTGCAGCACTGGATTGGGCTGCACGATAAAAGTCACTCGCACGCCTAACGGGGTGTCTTCCGGTACTGCCCGCACGTTTCTGAAAAAGCCCGTGGCAAAAATGGCGTTGATGTCTTGTTGCAGTTGGCTGCGGTTGGTGGTGCGTCCCGGTTGGGTGCTGATGACTCGGTAAATCTCGGTTTCTAGGTCTCCCGTTGCCCCGGTGACGGTAACTTCGGCAACTAGCACTTGCGGTTCGGCCGCTTCGGCGGGTGCTGGGGTTGGTCTGGGCTGCGATTCTGCCGGGCCAGGGGGCAATGTGGGAACTGTGTTTGCCGGCGGTCTGGTGGGGGCCGGTCTGGGAATTTGGGCGTTTTGACCGCTCGCCCCGGATGCGTCCGAGGTCGCTCTGGGAGAAACTTGTAGGTTTTGGGCGATCGTCCCCGCTCCGTCCTGTTTCCGAGGCTCTACTGCGACCCAGGCAGGCGTTACTGCCACTTCCGAAGGGGGGAGTTGGCTGTCTGGTTGTACCTCTTGCAGCGCGTTTTGACTGCTAGGGGCTGGCGATGGGTTGGATGCTAGCTCGGGTTTGAGTTGAAGCTGGGGCGAAACCGGGGATGGCGAGTCTGTGACTCGGTTTGGTGGTTCGCGGTCGTCTTCTCCTCTGGCAGGGGCCGCCACTATTTTGAGGTCTTCGGCCAAGCTGCTTTTAGCTGCTTTTTTGGGGTTTTGAGAAGGATTTTGGGTTAATTCTGGAACCGGGCGATCGGGTAATTCGATCGACCCAACCGGAGGAACGGCCGCCACAGTCCCCTCTGCTGATTCAGAGTAGGATGTTTGACCGCTTGCCGAATTTGATAATCCGAATGTTGCTGAGACAGTAAGAACTGCCACCAATACAGCAGATAAGCGCATTTTTGTTCACTCTTTTGGGCAATCACACACACACGATATTAGTCATTAGTCATTAGTCATTGGTCATTAGTCATTAGTCATTAGTCATTAGTTATTAGTTATTGGTTATTGGTTATTGGTCATTGGTCATTGGTCATATCATGTCTGGTAGATTAACCGCAATCAGTAGGGTTCGCGCGTGCGTCCTGGCATACGCTTGCTTTGTCGCGGACTCGCATTCCGCACGCGCGATCCGTTTTTGTGATGGTAATCGATCGGACTTGATATCATTAGTCATTGGTCATTGGTCATTAGTCATTAATCATTGGTCATTAATCATTGGTCAATGACTAATTACATCGGGAACATCTCAATGAGAGTAAAAACCTGTTGTAGCAGTGCTGTCCCCGCTTTTGTCTGCTTGCTTATATATACAGCAAGCGGGGACAACACTAATACAAGATCAAAACTGAGACGATCCCGCTGACATTCATCAAAAGCACAACGGCGACAAACTGTGCAATTGTAGCGCATTGTTAAGTGCTCTAAACTTTCTGAGCTAGAACCCGCTGGAGAACTTGCTGGTAAGCGGTTTCTACCGATCCCAAGTCGCGGCGGAATCTGTCTTTGTCCATAACGCGCGCGTCGGGGTCAGTTTCTGCGTTGTCCCACAGGCGGCAGGTGTCGGGACTGATTTCGTCGGCGAGAATCAGGTTTTGATGTTGGTCGATGCCGAATTCTAGTTTGAAGTCTACCAGCGTGATGCCGCACTGGGTGAAAAATTCTTTGAGTATTTCGTTAATTTCGCGGGCGGCGATTTCTAGTTGTTCTACTTGTTCCGGGGTGGCTAGCTGCATTAACTGCAGTCGGTCCTGGGTCAGCAGGGGGTCTCCCAAATCATCGTTTTTGTAATAAAATTCCACCAGCGCCGGATTGACAATTGTACCCATCGCAATTCCGGTTTGTTTGCACAGACTACCGGCAGCAATGTTTCTGACTACAACTTCTAAGGGCAAGATGCGGACGCGGCAGACTCGCATTTGGTTGGGCGCTGGCGTGTCTATGAAGTGGGTGCGTATGCCTTTGGCTTCTAGCATCCGAAACAGGTGGGCGGATACGGCGCAGTTGATTTCGCCTTTCCCCACAATGCTGCCGCGTTTCTGGGCGTTAAAGGCTGTAGCGTCGTCTTTGAAGTGGGTCAGCAAAATTTCGCCCTCTTCGGTGGAGTAGAGGATTTTGGCTTTGCCTTCGTAGAGTTTGCGTCCGGCTGACATGGCGATTCATAATGTAGATGAGTTGTAGATTTTACAGTAGCTCGATCGCGCATTATTGGCGAGTGTTTGGCTCTCGGCAGCCCCGCCCCCGCCCCTCACAGGCGAGTACCTCTGTGGATAGATACTGCGATCGGTCTAGCTATAAATGATTCTTGACAACGCAAAATAGAGATTAGACGGGCTTTGTTCGCTATTCCCCGCGCCCGAACCCAAAAACGGTTCAACAGTTGCCAGCATCAAGGTTGGCAGCAAACCGTTAACAATTACCTCGGACTTATACCATTTTTTTAAAGATGTGCTATAGATCGAGTCCTAGCCCCCCGATGCCTTGGGGGGGTGAGATGTAACGCTACTTAATGAAATTGGTATTGCGCGCGCCAGGAAATTGTCAGCGAGGGAAATTAATTTTTCCTTGCACCATACAGCGGGGAGGCTTTAAACCCATTTTTTCCGGTAAATCTTCAATCCAAAAATCGACTGACTGAAACTCCCAACGCTCAAGAGTGGTTAAAACATATCTATAAAAAGACTGATTTATGATGGAAGAAAAAAAAATTCATATCCTTTTGGTAGAAGATGACGAAGTAGATGTGATGAACGTCCAGCGAGCGTTCAAAAAAAATAACATCGTCAATCCGCTATACATGGCTGCCAACGGACTAGAAGCTCTGGCTATATTACGCCAAGAAGAAAAAATAGAACCTGTAATGCCTCAAACGCGCAGGTTGGTTTTGCTGGACTTGAATATGCCGAGAATGAACGGCATTGAGTTTTTACGAGAATTGCGGCAAGATCAAAATCTGAGATCGATTCCAGTGATCGTCCTCACAACTTCTAATGAAGATAGAGATAAAGTAGAAGCCTATAATTTGAATGTAGCTGGCTATATTCTTAAACCAGTCACTTTTTCTAATTTTGTGGAAGTTATGGGAACCCTAAACAGATACTGGATGCTGAGCGAAATCCCCTAGATTATGGAAAATTTAACAAAAAAGTTTCAAAGTGGCTATTGTGATTTTTTAGCGGTGCATTTATTCTATTAGTTTTTGTATGCCACAGCTTTTTCGGATTAATCCCTAATTCTCTTGTTATGGACAAGCTTATTAAAATTCTGATAGTTGATGACGATGAAGTCGATCGGATGACGGTCAAACGTTCGCTAAAGTCCGCTGGGGTTTGGGCAGAAGTTACTGAAGCAGAAGATTGTGCCGATGCCCTCGCCAAACTCTCGATCGGCAAAAATTCTAGCACAGCGGCCGAGAAACTCTCCACACAAAATCAATCCCCACATTTAAGGGACGTTGAGGAGACAGACAATTCGCTGCTATTAAATCAAATATTTGAGTGCAACTTTGACTGTGTATTCCTAGACTACGGCTTGCCGGACGGAGATGGACTTAGTTTGGTGAAAGATATACGGGAAGCTGGGATCAAAATCCCCTTAATTGTCCTCACAGGTCAAGGCGATGAACAAATTGCAGTGGAATTGATGAAGGCTGGAGCTTCTGATTATATCGTTAAAGGCAAGATGTCTCCAGATAGTTTGTCGCGCAGTTTGTTTAATGCACTTCGCGTTTACCGCGCCGAATATAAGGCGCTTATGACAAGTCAAAAACTCAAGGAAAGTGAGGAACGCTACAGGTTAGTTGTAGAGGGGGTAAATGACGGAATTTGGGATTGGGATTTAAGTAAAAATGATGTTTATTGGAACGATCGCCTTTTGGAAATGATCGGGTTGTCGCGCTATCAATTTGGTAGCACGATGGATGCTCTATACAGCCGCCTGCACCCAGAGGATAAGGACGGCATCGTTCGGGCGATCGGGCATCACTTAAAACAAGGAATTGACTATAATGTAGAATTCCGACTGCTGCATTCATCCGGTGCTTACCGCTACTGCACTTCTCAGGGAAAAGCTCAGCGGAATCTGCAAGGAAAAGCACTGCGGATGGCCGGCATAATTAGCGACATTACCGAGCGCAAACAAGCCGAAGATGCTCTAGAAAGAGAAATGCAGCAATTGAAACAAATTATTGCTTGCGTGCCGGTAGCAATGGCGATGTTCGATACTCAAATGCGCTATTTAGCTAACTCTCACAAATGGCTGACTCAATTTAATTTGGAGTGGCAGTCTCTGACTAATCTCAGTCATTACGAAGTGTTTCCAGATACGCCAAATCGCTGGAAAGTAATGTATGAAGAAGTGTTCAAAGGCGAGATAGTTTCTGTCAGCGAAGATGCTTGGGAACGAGCAGACGGCTCTGTTTTATATTTGCGCTGGGCTGCTCACCCTTGGTACAATCCCGACGGCAGAGTGGCGGGAATGGTTATGGTAGCGGACAAGATTAATGAATTGGTGGAAGCGCGGGAAACTGCCCTAGAAGCGAGCCGGGTGAAATCGCAATTTTTGGCGAACATGAGTCACGAAATTCGCACTCCGATGAATGGGGTTTTGGGGATGGCTCAATTGCTGTTGCGGGCTCCTCTGGAACCCAAACCGCGCGAGTGCGCTCAGACTATTTACCGCAGTGCCGAACATTTGCTGAGCGTGATTAATGACATCCTAGATTTTTCTAAGATTGAAGCTGGAGAAATGCGGCTGGAAAAAGCTGATTTTGATTTGGATAGCTGCATTGAATCCGTGATAGAAATGGTAGCGCCTTTGGCAGATGAAAAAGATATTGAATTAAATATTTTAGTTGATAGTTCGGTGCCGAAAAAGTTGGTGGGCGACTCGGGAAGGTTGAAGCAAATTTTGATAAATTTGACTGTAAATGCCATAAAATTTACCGATCGCGGTCAAATTTTCATTCACGTTACTGTCAAGCGGGGCAAACAACTGGTAGAGGGCAAAGAAGATATCAAATTGCTATTTTCAGTCCGGGATACTGGCATTGGAATTTCGCCGGAAGGGCAGACAAAGCTGTTCCAATCTTTTTCTCAGGTAGACGATTCTCCGACTAGACCTTACGGCGGTACGGGTTTGGGTTTGGCGATTTGCAAGCAGTTAGTGGATATGATGGAAGGCGACATTGGAGTTCGCAGTTTGCTAGATAGCGGTTCGACTTTTTGGTTTGCTGTACCTTTGGAAAAACAGTTGCAAGTTCAGCCTCAATCGCCCGAACTAGCAGGTAAGAAGCTGTTAGTAGTATCTGGAAGCGCTTTGAGGAGGGCGGCGGTACGATCGCTCGCTCAAAGTTGGGGTGCTCGCTGCGATGAAGCAGAAACTGCTGCTGATGCTTTGACTTGGTTGCAAAATGCTCGGGGCGGGATTTCTGAGGATTCGGGGGAAGGGGAAAAATGCTGCGATGCGGTGCTTGTGGATTTGCAAATGCCGGATTTGGATGCGGAGGAATTTGGTTTGAAAGTGCGATCGCTCTCAACAGTTGACTCGTTAATCGCCATGACTGCTTTGCGGGAACAGGCGAAAGCGGAAGCCCTTTGCAGTGTGGGTTTTAGCGGCTATTTGATCGAGCCGGTGCGGCCTTCCCGCTTGCTTGAGGCTTTGCTGGCCCCCGTTAAGGAAAGGGGAGAGTTTGACAGCTTGGAGGCTGCTAATACTCGCAATTTTCCAGCAGCTAATTCTCAATACGTTACTCCCAATTCGCCCTCATCGCTGAAAATTTTGCTGGCGGAAGACCACCCGATCAATCAACAAGTTATAGTCGAACAATTGGCAGCTTTAGGCTATCGTGCTGACTGCGCCGCCAACGGTCAAGAAGCGCTGGATTTGTTGGCAGAAAACAACTACGATCTAGTGTTGATGGACTGTCAAATGCCGGTACTTGACGGTTACGCAACTGTGCGAAAGTTGAGGGAACGAGAAAAGGGCGATCGGCATACTTTTGTGCTTGCTTTAACAGCTCACGCTTTACCGGGGGAACGAGAAAAGTGTCTGGCGGCGGGGATGGATGATTATCTCAGCAAACCAGTAGATTTAGATGCTTTGGCGGCGGCACTGAACAAGTATGAAGCCCAAAACGCTCATTTTAAAAACTATGGAGTTCAAAATATTAATTTGGTAGAACCGGAGATAGCGGTAACATATTATACAGAAACCTCCCAAAAAGTAGAGGTGGCCGCTGTGCCGGCATCAAGGGCGATCGCGCTTCAAACTTGGGAACACGGAGACTGTGACGGACTGTTCGACAAAAGCAGATTGGAGCAACTCCGACGAGTTAATATTAAATTGCCCGATCGCCTTTTGCAAGCATTTGTAGGAAACGCGCAAGCTGATGTGGCTGCTGCCAAAATAGCCGTAGAAGCTAAAGATTGGCCAACTGTGGAATATCAAGCACACCGTCTCAAAGGAACTGCTGCAAATGTGGGAGTTGCCCTGATGTCGGATTTGGCCGCACAATTAGAGAATTATGCCCGAAGCTTTCAATCTGAACCCGCAGCGGCTCAATTATCAACTATTGAGGTAGTTCAAAAAATATTAGTGAGTTTATCCAGTCATTTAGCGCGGGTTCGAGAATTTGTAGAAACTCGAATATTTGGTTAAAAATATGTTAATCTGTCGTCATAGCCGAACGTAGTAGCAATTGAAATCGAGCCTAAAAAAACGAAGTCCACTCCTAGCGAACTAAGAATAAATTCTTTCTTTCTTGACTCTGTGTCCTCTGCGTTCTCTGCGGTTAATTTAAAAAAATCAATTAATTTAGCTATGACCCACGATATCAGTAACAACCCTATTTTAGATGCCGAACCCTTAGAGAATGATCGAGAACTGCTAACACCTTTGATGGCTTTTGCTCAACAAATTTTGTTGCACGAACTAGAAGCAGAACCTCTGGAATTGCATTACCAGTCTCTAGCCGATGGCGGGGGAGTTGCGGTAAATTGTATTGTGGAAAAAGTAGCTCGCTGCTGTCGGGAAAGCAAAATTGGCAAAAAATTACCGACAGCTTTTTACATTCACGTTTCTGCCTTGTCAGCGCTCAATCCTGTCCTCGCAATTTACGAAAATTGTGCCAGACAAAATCTCGAAAACATTGATGAAGCAACTTTAGTTAAATTTTCACTCCAGCAACCTAAAATATCTTATCTTTTTTACCCCGATTTCGACACAGACGCTCACCCTGCTTTGCAAACCAGCATCCAAATTAATCTCGAAACAGGCGAAGTTAAATGTTTCGATTACAGCAACAGCGAAAATCCCCCGGTTTTGCACCGCAAGGAAACTTTTGTAACTGCGGATTATCCCAATTACGAAAAGTTTGCTCGACTGACTCGCAGCGAGGAAGGATGGGGACTGCTTGACAATACTAGCGTTATCGGGACTCGCGAGGGTTGGCTGAAATATTTGGGATATTGCGGTGTAGAAATTCAAGATCATACTGTTGTTGAACGTTTGAAACAGCAGAATAGCGATCTTTCAATTCCTAAAATTGAACGCCACAAAGCTGCGATGGTACGAAACTCTGTTTCTAAGCCGGTGCGTTTGGTTTTGGAATCGGATTTGTTTGTGGATGGGATGACTTTTTTTGATTACGGTTGCGGCTATGGCGGCGATGTTAAATATATTGCGGGAGAGGGTTATGTGGCTGCGGGTTGGGACCCGTACTATCAGCCGGAAACTCCGCGAATTTGTGCGGATATTGTGAATGTTGGTTATGTGATTAATGTGATTGAGTCTTTGGGGGAAAGGCGAGAAGCTTTGCTGAATGCTTGGGATTTAACTAAGAATTTATTGGTTGTGGCGGCTCAGGTTTTGATTGATGATGGCGATCGCGGTCAAATTGCTTATGGGGATGGGGTGATTACTTCTCGCAATACTTTTCAGAAGTATTACGAACAGCAAGAGTTGAAGGTTTATATTGACCAAGTTTTGAATGTTGATGCGATTCCTGTGGCTTTGGGGATTTATTTTGTGTTTCGGGATGCGACGGCGGGTGAGGGTTTTCGGGCTTCTCGGTTTCGATCGCGCTTATCGACTCCCAGAGTGCGATCGCAAGTCAAGCGATTTGAGGATTATGCCGAAATACTGGCTCCTTTGATGGCTTTTGTGAGCGATCGGGGGCGTCTTCCAGTGAAAGACGAATTAGCGGAAGAATCGCCAATTAAGCAGGAATTCCACAGTTTTAACCGCGCTTGGAGGGTGATTTTGCAAGCAACGGATGCGGATGATTGGGAGAAAATCGCCGACAAGCGCCGCCAGGATTTGCTAGTATATCTCGCTCTCAACGGTTTGGGCGAGCGTCCTTCGATGCGCCGGCTTCCAGTTCAAATCCGCAATGACATTAAGGGTTTGTTTGACAGTTATCAAAAAGCTTGCACTTTGGCAGATTTAATGCTATATAGTTTGGGCAAAGCTGATATTGTGGCGGATTGTTGCGAGGATAGCGCGATCGGCTACAAACAACCCGGTTCCCTTTCAGTTCACGTCTCATGTTTAGAAGAACTTGACCCTTTGCTGCGACTCTACGAAGGCTGCGCTAACCGCACAATCGGTAGACTTGATGGCGCTACAATCATCAAATTTTACGCTCGCAAACCTCAGATTTCCTATTTATTTTATCCAGATTTTGACACTAACCCGCATCCAGCCCTCCATAGGTCTATGCACATACATTTGCGCGACCTTTCTGTCAGCTACGAAGACTATTCAGATGCGTACAATCCGCCAATTTTAGTTAAAAAAGAAGCTTTTGTCAATCCCAATTATCCGCATTACGAAAAGTTCGCGAAACTCACCCGCCAAGAGGCAAAGTTAGGGATTTTTGATGGTTCTGTCGTTAAGAAATATCGGGAATGGGTGAAGTGTTTGGAGGACAATTGCGTGAGAATTAAGGGTCATAAGTTGTTTTGGCGATCGGATGCTGACCCGGAAAAGTTGAAAATGTTGAAAACAACTGCGTCGGAACGCCAGCAGAAAAAGATTGAGGTTAATGCGGGAAAGAGTGAAGGAACTGCAGAGGACACAGAGAGCGCAGAGGATGGAAAAGAAGAGGGAGGGGAATAGTCATGGAAACAGAGTATGATTTTAGTCAGGGTAAGCGAGGGGCGATCGATCCAACATTACCTGAGAAAACTCGGATCGCAATCTGGTTAGATGATGAAGTTTTAGCGTGGTTTCGCGAACAAGTTCATTTAGCAGATGGAGGGAACTACCAAACCTTGATTAATGAAGCGTTGCGTCAATATATCCAGCAGAGTTCTGAGCCTTTGGAACAAACTTTGCGAAGAGTTGTACGAGAAGAACTTCAGCGGATTAAAAAGTGAAGTGCTTACAGATAGCTAACATGACACGGTATCTCATTATGAAAGTCACTGTTTTATGAATGCAGACGCTATGAACAATACCTCAAAAACCGACTGGGCTAGAATCGACTGCATACAAAAGTATGAGGACTAATAGTCATGGAAATGAAAGAATACTTGAAAGTGAGTGAAGTTATTGATTGGCAGCATCCCGAAATTAGGGGATGTGCTAAACAAATCGCATCGGGACATGAGACATCAAGGGCGATCGCCAAAGCGTGTTTTGAGTGGGTTAGAGATGAAATTCGTCACAGTTATGACTATCAAATGAGTCCTGTTACCTGTCGAGCTTCAGATGTTCTTCAGCACAAAACAGGTTATTGCTATGCGAAAAGTCACTTGTTAGCAGCGTTACTAAGAGCCAATGATATTCCAGCAGGTCTTTGTTACCAGCGGTTGAGTATTGATGATAAAGGTGCGCCTTACTCATTGCACGGTTTCAATGCCATTCATTTACCTGAAGTTGGTTGGTATCGGGTTGATGCCAGAGGTAACAAAGAAGGAGTAAACGCTCAATTCAATCCACCTCAAGAACAGTTAGCTTTTAAGATTCAGTTTCCTGAAGAAGCAGATTTTCCAGCCATATTCTCAGAGCCGCTTCCAGTCGTTATAGAAGCATTGCAAGGACAGAATACATGGGACGATCTGCTTCGCAATCTCCCAGACATTTCGTTGGAATCTGCCAATAGTTATGGGTTACTATTATTCCAAACGCGATGAAAAATACCTCAAAAACCGACAGGGCTAGAACCGACGCAAAGCGTTAGACATCTTGCTAAAATGTTTTTATACAGTTTAAGTCAGGCACTATATGTCCTTAATGAGCGCCCCAGCAAAATTCCCAGCAACCTCTCCCCCTTTCCGTTGGGATGAAGCCGGAGGTATCCGTATAGGTTCGAGTCGAGTCACCCTAGATAGCATACTTGCTTCATATCACAATGGCTCCACTCCCGAAGAAATCGCTATTCAGTATTCAGTTGTCCGCTTAGAAGACATATACAGTACCATTGCTTATTATCTCAACCACCGTCAGGAAATTGACAGTTATTTGGAACAGCGCAGCCAACAAGCTCAGCAACTGAGACAACAACTTTCTCAAAAACACAACTTAGTGGATCTGAGACAACGTTTGCTTACTCGTTATCAGTCAAAAGGGGAGTCGATACCAAGTGCGCCTCCTCACTAGACCTCTTGCAAAAGTCCTTTTCATCAATTTATAGGGCAGGCGAGACACCCACAATAAAAAATGATTCTTGTGGGATGGGCCGGAAAGCCCGTCTTAGTTATTTTTGCAAAAGGTCTATTGAGTAGATAGGCTTGCGATCGCAAAGATATTGCTACAATAACCGTATAACTCTATCTTGCTAAAAATTCCTATGATTTCCCAACAGATTGAAGACCAATCTCGACACCTCGAAGCGCGAGTTGCAACTTTAGAAACAGAACTAGCACAGATGAAACAGATGCTATCTGTATTCGTTCAGAAAAAATCTCCTTGGTGGCTAAAAGTTGCGGGTAGTTTTGAAAACGATCCTACCTTTGACGAAGCAGTTCGCCTCGGACAAGAATGGCGTAAGTCTGCTGAATAGCTCAATATCTGCTTATGATGTATATTAACGTTAGAACTAACTCGAACGATCGACTAGGGGGTGGTAAATGAGTCAAAATATTTATCGATTTAAGGGTAATGACCCGGATATAAATCTTGCTAGCAATAAGGCACGCGAATCATTTAAATATTTTTGGCGTGAGTTGTCATGGGAAAAGAGGCGAATAATTCCTGGGCTTGATATAAGTGCAGTAAAACTTGGATTTCCGACTGGAAAGGTGACGGATTCTACACCATCAGTTGAACATATGTGGGTGGGGAATGTTAAGTTTGATGGTCTGAAAGTTAGTGGAGATTTATTAAACGATCCGAAATGGATAGATGGAATTGGATCTGGCGACCGGATTGTGATGCGCTTCAACGACATCGATGATTGGATATATTCTCTTGATGGGATGGTTTATGGTGCATATACTGTTAATGCAATGCGGCTTAAAATGAATGGCGCTCGAAGGCGTGTGCATGATGATGCCTGGGGTTTGGAATTCGGCGATCCGAGAGAAATCCGAATTGTTCCCGATAGCTATTTAAATAAAGAGTCAAGAAATAAGGATGAATATGAAATCGGCGAGCATCCAATGAGTGAGAATATGGCTGCAAAAATTGATTGTGCATTAAGTGAAAATCCTACTATTGTAAATCAAATTGATGAAAATGGTTGGACTATGCTGCAATATGAGGCATTGGCTGGCAACTTAACTCCTGTTAAATTATTATTAAAGTATGGCGCTGATAAAATGATTAAGAATCCGAATGGGTTTACGGCGATTGATTTGGCAGAAGTCATGAAATGGCATAAAATTACTGATGTTCTAGGATAATTGCGGGGGCTTATAATAGGGAATTGTTTACGATCAACAAGAGCCGCAACTTATTTCAGGACGTAAAGCAACTCGTCAGGAGAGGGCAGAGTATTAAAGTTGAAGCATTAAAGCAGCGATTAGATCGCAACCGTCCAATGACTAGCGTAACAATCCGTATGCCCGAAGATGTTGTGGAAGATTTAAAAAAAGTTGCACCATTGTTGGGTTTTTCGGGTTATCAGCCATTAATTCGTGCTTATATCGGTCAAGGTTTGCGCGTTGATTTAGAACGATTTGAGAGCGAGACAGTCACAGCCTTAGTAGCAAGTTTGAAGCGTCGAGGTGTCAGCCATGCAGTGATTGATGAGGCATTAAAGGAAGTCGTTGATGCTAAATCATGTTAATTGTATCTAGCAGTAACGGAGGACACGGCAATGCCGTTTACCTACATCAAAATAATCGCAGCACGGGCAAAAACTCCCAGCCACAATAATCGCGAGAGATGTAACTACCGCCGATTAATTGTAGGGACACGGCAATGCCGTGTCCTTACCCGCAGCATCAAGCAAACTTAATCTTCAAATAATCATCTTCCATCTTCGCCCCGGAAGGTTGCAGCGCGGCTAAAGCTTGTGGCAACACCATATTGCGGCGGTGATTCCCAATCCGAACATTCAACTCATCTCCCGTTTTGGTCAACTGAATTTGATCCTTAGCAATTCCCGGCAAATACAGTTCTAGAACATATTGATTGTTGTCCTGCACAATTCTAATCGTATTTTCTGTGTAATAAACTTTGCTTGGGTCTTCATCTGCATAAAGCGTTTCTTTCAAGCGTTCCAAAGCCGGCAAACCGCACATTTCCTCGGAATAAAGCGGGACTTCTTTTACAGGAAGCGGCCGAAAATTTTCGTGAATTTCCTGCTTGTACTGCTGCTGGTTCTCTTTCCAACGCTTGAAAAATGGATCGGTTACTTCTTCAGGAATAATCCGGTTGGCGACAATTAAATCTGTGGCAACATTGTACAAACTCAAATAGGCGTGAGCCCGCAAAGATTCTTTGATTACCATTTTTTCAGGATTAGTAATTAACCTGACCGAAGTCACAGTATTGTCAGTTAAAATCTTTTCCAAAGCTTCGATTTGTTCGTAAAATTCGTAAGGTGCATCCATCACCTCTTTGTCTGGCAAAGAAAAACCCGCAAGTGGTCTAAAAAACGGTTCAACTAAAGGTCTGAGGGCAACAGATATACCTTGCAATGGCTTGTAAAATTTTCTCATGTACCAGCCGCCAACTTCCGGCAAACTTAACAATCGCAATGCTGTACCTGTGGGGGCGGAATCGATAATTAAAACATCATATATGCCCTCGTCGTAGTGGCGTTTCATCCGCACCAAACCAAAGATTTCGTCCATTCCCGGCAAAATGGCTAATTCTTCAGCTTGCACGCCCTCAAGTCCCTGCGCTTTCAAAACTTGAGTAATGTAGCGTTTGACTGCTCCCCAATTGCCTTCTAATTCCCTGAGAGCGTCCAATTCTGCTCCCCACAAATTGGGTTTGACCAGTCGAGCATCGTGTCCGAGTTCCATGTCGAAGCTGTCGGCTAAGGAGTGGGCGGGATCTGTGCTCAGCACTAGGGTTTTGTATCCCAATTCGGCGCATCGCAAGCCCGTAGCAGCGGCTACGGAGGTTTTGCCGACGCCGCCTTTTCCGGTCATTAATATTAAGCGCATTGATTGTTTAGCTCGCCTGAAAATTCTTTACTTATATATTGTAACGGGATGTAACGGAGATTAATTTAGTGGGGGAATTAATTTGGGCGATCGCCCGCTGGACACAGCAAATTGTCAACAAAGCACAAAATCGGTGCGATGTCAATAGCAATAAAAGTTAAATCGTGTCCGATGGAGCGATCGCGAACTCATCGCATTTTTTGGTCATACTTTTCATCTAAAGCGTGCGATCCATTGGAATTACGATCGCCCTTTGAGACTTCCTGCAGCGAATTTTTAAACCAGATGGACTGCTGGGGGAATGGCATAGAAATGTTCTCTTCATCAAATACCTGCTTCAATCGCCGGCGAAACTCGCGTCCGACTTCCCACTTTTTCAGGGGTTGAGTTTGAATCAAGAGGCGAATCGTAATGCTATTTTCACCAAACGCATCAACGCCCAGTACCTTGGGAGGTTCTAATATTAATTCTTGCCACTCAGAATCCAAACTCATTTGAGTCGCTGCTTTTTTAATTACGGCGATCGCACGGTCAATATCGGTATTATAAGCAACCTCAATACCTAAATTCACACGAGACCAACTGCTAGTATGGTTTTTCACCATAGTAATACTGCCATTTGGAATACTAATTAGATCGCCATCTTGGTTCCGTAATTGAGTTACCCGCAGGTTCATTGTTTCCACGGTTCCACTTTCATTGTTAGCAGTGATTATATCGCCAACGCCATACTGATCCTCCAAGAGAAAAAACAATCCGTTAATCATGTCTTTGACAAGACTTTGAGAGCCAAAGGAAATCGCCAACCCAAAAATACTCACACTTGCCAAAAGCGGCACAATGTTAACACCCAAAATTGACAAAGCAGTCAATCCGCCAGCAGCAATACAACAGAAACCGCTAGCTCCCTTCATCACGCCAGAAAAGGTTTTTAGCCGCTGAATCCTTCGGACTGATGCACTGTCGGGAAGGAATTGCCCCTGACTGAGAGCTGCTACAAAATGGTCAATTACAACGAAGCTGATGCGAAGTATTAGGTAAGTTGCAGCCCCAATTAAGATTAAGTTGAGTAAGGTGACGCTCAAACTTTTCAGCAATAGTGATTGCAGCCATCGAGTCTGCGGAAACAGGCTCAAACAAAATGAAATTCCGCCTCCCCACAGGCCAAGCTGGCCGAGTTGTAATAACCGCTGTCGCACTTCATACCAAAATTTGAGCCGCTGCTTCCGAGCAATTTTTTGTTGCTGTTTGCAAGCAATCGCTGCAGCTTCATCCTGCTCCTGCTCAGACAAATCTTCTACTTGCTCTTGGGAAGCATTGAGTTGTTCGATTTGTGTTAAGACTGCTGCATAACGGGCTTTGATATAGCGCTGTCTGAGGCGCATTCCCAGACTGAGCAGGAGCATAAATAGGATGACTCCGCCCGCTCGCAATGCCTGTTTTGCTAAAAACTTTGGCTGATGCTCCCGTTGAGACGCAAGCAGGGCATTTTTAATAATTTGAGTCAAGTTTTGAGCGTGAGTGGTTAGCTCGACTCCGTACAGGCGAGCATCGTCAGTGGTAACGGTCATCAAATAGTTTTTATTGACAGAAATAATTGGAAGTTGACTCGTTTGGTCTACGCTGTAATCGACTTCTAATTTTCCCGGTTCAAAGTTGGTATTGGCAATTCCTTGAAGCTGATTTGTAACGGTTTTTACTCTTTGCTGAATGGGTGAAAGAGAAATTGCTTCTTGCTGCTTGGTGTTGAGCGCAGGAGCTGTCAAAGCAAATATCGAACGACCATCTAAATAAACATCACCGACAACAAAGTTAGTGCTATCGTTGGCGGAATAAATATTGAATAATCGCTGTGGTTCTGGAGATGAGGGTTGTCCGACCACTGGCACTATCGACGCGCCCAAGAGGAAGATGAATGCACCAATTGCCAAGGCAATTTTGTGCCACAGGTAATTAGTTCGACGAGAATTAAGATTTATCCAGTTCAAGCAAGACATTTTTCTACACATTGCATATTTGTATCAAGGTCTCACCTGGGTTTGATTGCTACAGAATGCAGTTGATGGCGCAATCTGCGCTGTCGCCATTAAGCCAAGGATGATGGCGCAACAGGGTGGCCTTTAGGTTCGATCGCTCAAAGCCAGAGGAATTGAGCAAATGATGGTGGTGAGGCCTGACTCGATCGACTAAAGTGTTGAGTTCGATCGCCGGTTTCGCCACCAAAGCTGTCATTATAACGCTGCAGCCAAGACTGTTTGACTAGATGAGAAATTGAGGCGCTGTCATAGTAGTGGCTGGTAAATTCTGCGATCGCGCGATCGGCAATCATCTATCGCTTTTAATCGGGCAAATTAAAAAAGGTTTTACCTGGTGCATAGCAAGCAAAGGGAACGCAGCAAGCGACAGTCACTTTTGAGTAGCGACGGGAAATACAAGTTGTTTGAGAACATCAAAGCGCGAACAGTTCCAGTAATCAATGTGGGAAACGATTAAACCGTCGCTGTTGACCTTCAGTTCGCTTCTCCCGCTAATCGCCATTTTTGGTTTCCAAGGTAGCGGTGCGATCCAACTCAGAGTCCAGCGAGTTTCTATGGCATCTCCCGACTGAGAAATATCGTGCAAATCGAGTTGAATTTGTTGAAAAAAAGTCCCCATAAACCCCAGCATTTTTTGGTAGCGATCGACTCCTGTAAATCGATTTAGAGGGTCTTCAAAATAAACATCTTTAGCATAAATGCTGTAAGTCTGATTTTCAGGAAATCTACGGTAGTCCTCGGTGATAACTTGAATAATATCCATTACGATTAGCGATTTGCCTAAAATGATTATAATATAGTTTATACCTGCTACAGAAAAGGCGGACAATTTATGATCGACCTCTACACTTTTACCACGCCCAACGGACGCAAAGTCTCGATTATGCTCGAAGAAATAGGTTTACCCTACAACACGCACGTCATCGACATCAGAAAAAACGACCAATTTAGCCCAGAGTTTATCGCCATCAACCCCAACAGCAAAATTCCGGCAATAGTCGATCGCGATAACGGCATCACCGTCTTCGAGTCCGGCGCCATCCTGATCTATCTAGCAGAAAAAAGCGGCAAATTTCTACCCACCGAAAAAGAAAAATACTTTCAAGTTATCGAGTGGCTGATGTTTCAAATGGCTAGTGTCGGGCCAATGTTCGGTCAGCTAAACCACTTCAAACGCTATGCACCCGAACAAATTCCCTATGCCATTCAACGCTACGAAACAGAAACCTTGCGACTCTACGGAGTATTAGACACTCAACTAGCAAAATCCGAATATATCTGCGGCGAATATTCAATTGCCGATATGGCTATTTATCCCTGGGTTGCTATTTACGAATTTCAAGGATTAACCCTCGACAACCACCCCCACCTCAAACGCTGGGTAGAAACCTTGCAGAAGCGCCCAGCAGTTGAGCGCGGCATGGCTGTCCCCGCGATGTAAAAATCAAAAAAATTAACCGCAGACAAACAAAGATATCACTAATTAGATCTAAGTTTGTCCGCGTTCACCTGCGGTTAAAAAATCTTTAAAACCTAATCAGCGAAATGCTGAATAATCGCATCCGCAAACTCAGAACACTTCAGTTCCGGCACAGGTGGTTCCATCAACCTTGCCAAATCGTAGGTAACTTCACCGTTAGAAATGGCCGCGCCCAAACCTTTTTTAATTAAATCTGCGGCTTCCTGCCATCCCATATATTCTAACATCATTACCCCCGACAAAATCAGGGAACCGGGATTGACTTTATCCAAACCAGCGTGTTTTGGTGCAGTGCCGTGAGTCGCCTCAAAAACTGCACATTCATCGCCAATATTCGCGCCGGGGCCCATTCCCAATCCGCCGACAATTGCAGCCGCCGCATCGGATAAGTAATCGCCGTTTAAATTCATGGTTGCCAAAATCGAATATTCGCCTGGCCTGGTTTGAATTTGCTGAAAAATACTATCAGCAATTCTGTCATTAACCATGATTTTTTCTTGCCACTTACCGTTACCGTGACTGTCCCAAATTGCAAACAGAACGTCGGCAACTTCTTGGCGGATTTTAGCTTGTTTTTCGGGAGTCAAGGCATCGTATCCCGGATCGATTTGGCGGGCATTGTCTTCTAAGCTAATCTCGGGATTGCGTTCTTTGTTGCCCAGAATCCAAGATTCTCTTTCTGTCACGCATTGGTTCCGAAATTCGGTGGTTGCTAGTTCGTAACCCCAATCTCGGAAAGCTCCTTCGGTGTATTTCATGATGTTGCCTTTGTGCACCAAGGTTACTTGTTGCTTGTCTTTTGGCAACCGCAAAGCGTGGGTCATAGCCCGCCGCACTAAACGCTGGGAACCGCTTTTGCTAATTGGTTTAATGCCGATTCCAGAATCGAGGCGAATTTGTTTTTTGCCGTGTTCTGGTGTGGCGGGAATTAACTCATTATTGAGGTATTCAATCAATTTCTTGCCGATTTCGCTGCCTTTTGCCCATTCAATTCCGAGGTAAATATCTTCTGTATTTTCCCGGTAAATAATTACGTCTAGCAGTTCAGGAGTTTTGTGCAGCGATGGGGTGCCATCGTAATATTTGCATGGCCGCACGCAGGCGTAGAGGTCAAAGATTTGCCGCAATGCTACGTTGAGCGATCGAATTCCGCCACCGATTGGGGTTGTCAGCGGGCCTTTGATGGCGACTCCGTATTCTTTGATGGCGTCTAGGGAATCTTGGGGCAAATATTGGTATGTACCGTAGACATCGCAGGCTTCGTCGCCTACGTAAATCTTGAACCAGTTAATTTTTCGCTGGCCGCCGTAAGCCTGTTCTACTGCGGCATCCATGACTTTCTGCGATGCTGGCCACAAGTCCACGCCCGTACCGTCGCCGCGTATGAAGGGAATAATTGGGTCGTTGGGGACGATCGGCAAACCGTCTTTGAATGTAATTTTAGAACCAGTTGTCGGGGCTACAATTTTTTCGTACATATCTTAACAGTGCGGATACCAATGTTCCCTATTTTGCCACGATTATACCAGAAGGAAGAAGTCATTAGTCATTAGTCATTAGTTATTAGTCATTAGTCATCAGTCATTTTACCCGCTCGCGAAGTCGAAGGGTAGTCATTAGTCATTAGTCATTAGTCATTAGTCATTAGTCATTAGTCATTAGTCATTAGTCATTAGTCATTAGTCATTAGTCATTAGTCATTAGTCATTAGTCATTAGTCATTAGTCATTAGTCATT
>NZ_JADEWT010000117.1 GCF_015207505.1 Tychonema sp. LEGE 06208 | reverse complement strand
CCCCTAACCCCCCCTTGGTAAGGGGGGGGACTGGAGTTAATTTAGTTCCGAGATTAGTTGCTAGGTTTTCTACGGAGGTTCGCAGGTGAATTGTTTGGCCGTGTAGGGGATCGAAGTTGTGGTGGGCTGGGTCGATTATGTAGCGTTTGGGTTGGGTTTTGTCTAGCCAGTTTCGCAGTTCTTTGCTTGTGGGTAAGTCTCCGATTTGAATGGCGATTTCTGGTCTTAATTTTTCTGCTAGTTCGCGGTTTCGCAGGATTGTATCGTAGGTGGAAATTAGATGGGGGTTGAGTTGGGCGCGGTTTCTTAAGGGCGATAATCCTTCTGCTAAAACTGGCCAGTTTAATAGTTGGGAAATTCGGGCGATCGCACTACAATACTTTTCTGCATCTTGAGGCTGGGCTACTCCTGCAATAATTATCCCTTTCTCGGATTCCTGCCATTTTTTGAATATACCTCCTTTTTCTCCCCTTAACAACGACGGGCTGGGGGGGGTAGAGGTTTCTCCTGCAACAATTAATCCTATTCCGGCAAAGAATTCTTCGGGATTAAATTGTGTTTCTAAGGATTGTACCGCCGGATCTGGAACGGGTACCAGCGGATCGCGCAGGGGGATGTTGAGGTGGACGGGGCCGGGAGTTGGAAATTGCGATCGCTCGATCGCATACATTACTGTCTGTCGCAGATAGCCTAGCATTCCTAATTCTGCTGAAGGGATTGCTAATTCGGCTTGCCAGTTGGGATAATTGCCATAGATTTTCACTTGATCTATGGCTTGTCCGGCGTGACAGTCGCGGAGTTCGGGAGGTCTGTCTGCTGTGAAAATTAGCAGCGGAATTCGACTTTCTCTTGCTTCTATTATCGCAGGGAAAAAGTTGGCTGCAGCGGTTCCAGAGGTACAAATTAGTGCGGTTGGTACACCGGATTTTTTGGCTATTCCTAATGCAAAAAAACTTGCCGATCGCTCGTCGAGTATGGGGATAGTTTCTATTTGATTATTTTGGGCGAAGGCTATTGTTAGCGGTGCCGATCGCGAACCGGGACAAATTACGGCTGTTGTTAGTTTCAGTCGCTGCAAAGTCTCGGCTATTATGGAAGCCCAGAGGGTGTTTGTGTTCCGAAAGTCAAGCATTTTGTTGTTTTGGCGATCGATGGTATTTTTATGAGATATAGCCTTTCTCAAGCGCGGTGAGGTATGCCCTATGCCCACGGATGCCTATGCCCTATGCCCACGGAGGCCTATGCCGGATAGTATTTCATATGAGAGCTTGAAAGGCTATATTCCTAAACTAAAGCATTTAAAAGTGCCTGCAATTTTAGCTGAATTTCTGCTAGTTCTTTTTCGGGTTCCGAACCTGCTACAATACCAGCGCCAGCATAGAGTATAGCGCGAGATCCGTCGATTAATGCCGATCGGATGCCCACGGCAAATTCACCGTTACCGCTGCGATCGATCCAGCCCAGGGCTGCTGCATACAAAGAGCGATCGTAGCTTTCGCAAGCACGAATTTGCTGTAGGGCAATATCCCTCGGCAGGCCTGCCACCGCTGGTGTTGGATGCAGTTGTGCTAAAATTTTTAACAAGTGAATATCTACGGGAATTCGAGCAGTGATTGGTGTCCACAAATGCTGAATATTTGACAGTTTCAGCAGTTTCGGCAGCGGGGAAAAGTCGGGTTTTATACCGAGAGTCAAAAAGCGATCGACTATAAAATCAATCACAACTTGATGTTCTCTAATATCCTTTTCGCTGTTCAGTAAACCTTTGCCTAAATCCGCATCTTCCACCTCTGTTTTTCCCCTTGGCGCAGAACCGGCTAAGGCATATGTTACTAACTGATTGTTGTAAATGCTGATTAACCGTTCGGGACTGGCACCGATAAATTGCTGACCTTTGCCGTTACTGGTGGAAAATACGTAGCAACCTGGATAGGAAAGGCGCAAGTTGTTTAAGGAATCTATTAAATTAAAAGGTGTTGGAGAAATGACATTTATGGCTTGAGACAACACAAGTTTACTGAAATATTTAGAATCGATCGATTCTAAGGCGGATTTTACAGATGTTTTGAATTGAGCCGCATCATTGACAGGGATTTGTTTTAAAGATATTGGAATGTTGCTATTGCTAGTTTTTTTAATATATTTTAGAGAGGCAATTTTGTTAATTTCTAACCAAATATTTTCGGCAATATCTTTAATATTTATATCTCGGCTGATGATGGTATTCGCGACCAGCGTACAGCTATCTTTTAGGCGAGTAATTTGCCATTTTGGTAAAAATATGGTGGCCGGTGGAAAGTAAGAATTGGTGGCGAAATTTTCATCGAAAAAAGCAAAGCTACAAAAAAAGTGAGGCCCGCTGAAGGGCAAGCGTTCTGTACCGATGGTAATTGTTCGAGCAAGACAAGATTGAATAAAATTTTGAGTGAGGGCAAATCGATCGCTTCCCGCTGCTGTGAAATGGATGGTGGAATCTAGGGCGGCGATGGCAAAACTATTGTCTCCAAGAGGGTCTCTTTTTTCAAAATAAAAATTTCTGCCGTCGGGTGCGGCAATTTCTTGCAGTACCGCTAGCGGATCGACGGGGGAAATCTCCTGAGAAATACTAACTATTTTTGTTCGATCTTTTTCTGTTAAAGACTGCTGACAATCTAACAGAAACTTATGCAGTTGATTGCGGTCTTGCAAAATATTAGGGCGGTGCGGTATTACTGTCATGAAATCGAGAATAGCAGATTTGTCAGAAAGAGTGCGGTTTTGTCCCGCTATAACCCAATGCGCGATTGATAAGTCGGCGGTTGAAACCGCTTCTTGTCAAATCAAACGAAGTCCGCCTCCGCGAACTGAAGAAGATAGCGTAATTTTAACCGCCCACTCTTCAACCCCTCTGAGCTCGGGTTTTGTTTGTATAGACGCGGTTTCTAGCGCCCAGTCTTCTGAGCCCAAGCGTAGGGCGCTAGAAACCCTATTTCGATCTAACCACGGTCTGGGTCGATCGCAAAACATGACCTTTCGAGTTTCCGACAGTTTGGACAGGCTGCGGGCAAAAAACAGACGATCCTCTTCTAGGTCTGCGCCAACGGGCGATCGACCGAAACATTTAGACATAAAACTTAAGATTGAGCCGCTAAGTCTGGGCTTCGCCTGCGATCGACCCCGCAGAGGTTGACTGGCGGGCATTTTCGGGCGCGCCAGAACCCGCAAAGGCGATCGACGGATGCCGGAGGCGCACTCAAGCGGATGGGGAGCAGACATTCTTCACCAATAAAATTGTAAAATTACCAAGCTGCTATCAATTGCATCAAGTTTGTGTAATGACAACAAAGATCATTGAACGTCCAAATAGTAAATTGTGGCTGGCCGCAATCAAGCCGCCTATGTACAGTGTTGCGGTGATTCCTATTTCAGTAGGAACTGCAATAGCTTTTGCCGAAACTAAAACGATTAATTCGTCAATCTTTTCGACATTTTTAATGTCAGCCATTTTAATTATAGCATGGCTGAATCTCAGTAATGATGTATTTGACTCGGAAACAGGAATCGATAAAAATAAAGCGCATTCCGTAGTTAACTTAACCGGAAATAAAGCTTTAGTTTTCTGGATTGCCAATTTATTTTTAGCCGTCGGAGTGTCGGGAATCTGCGCCCTAAGCTGGTGGCAAAAAGACCCAACAGTAATTTTGCTAATTGTTTTGTCTTGCGCCCTCGGCTATACCTATCAAGGGCCTCCGTTTCGTTTGGGCTATCAGGGTTTAGGCGAAATAATTTGCTTTTTTACCTTCGGGCCGCTAGCTTTAGCTGCTGCTTATTACAGTCAAACTCAAACTTGGTCTGCGACTAATTTTGCTGCTTCGACAATCGTGGGAATCACTACGAGTATCATCTTATTTTGTTCGCATTTTCATCAAGTTGATGACGATTTGGCGGCGGGGAAAAAATCACCGATTGTCCGGTTGGGTACGAAAAAAGGTGCGCTGTTGTTGCAGTGGTCGTGCGGCAGCATTTATGCTTTGACTGTGCTGTTTGTGGCGTTGCGAATGTTTCCAATTTGGACGCTGTTGATTTTTGGGAGTTTGTTTTTTGCGATCGACCTTTCTCGCCATGTCTCAGAATATCACGACCAACCGGCAAAGGTCAGCAACTGTAAGTTTATCGCAGTCGCGCTGCATTTTTCGAGCGGATTGCTGCTGGCGCTGGGGTTTGTCTTGTAGTTCGGGCGATCGAGAATTCCGGTAAAATGGAGGTATGGTTTGCTAAGTTGAGGGAGTTGGCGGAGTTAATCTTTTGTGGCGACTTCTCAAAATCTTCTTTAGTTTAGCAATCCTTACCTCACATTACATCGTAAAAAAAGAGAATTAAACCATGAGTACGCCAGTAGAAATTAGCCAAATTCTGAGCCTCGAAGAAATTATGCACTTATATCCTAGCGAGTGGGTGCTAATTGCTTACACTGAACTGGATGAGGATTTGAATGTAATTCGAGGTGAAGTTTTAGCACACTCACCGGAGCGCGATTTGCTTTACAATAATGCTTTGTCAAGGAAGGGAAAATCGGTAGCAATAGAATACACCGGCCCGATCCCTGAAGACTTAGCAGCTATGTTGTAACAAAAATGCCAGATTATCAAAAAGCTTATCGCTTGTTGCGTCACGGACGAAATTTGCTCGCGGTGCAAGCAACCATTAGTGGAAATAATGGTGACGCTACTGAGTATCGCGTGCGTTTATTGGTGAATACGGGAGCCAGCTACACAATATTGCCAGTTAAAACATTAGAGGATTTGGGTTATGATACGCGCAATCCTTTACGCAGGCAAGAAATCTTTACAGGTCAAGGAAGAATCTATGTTCCTGTAATTAATGTATCTTGGTTTAATTGCGTGGGTCAAGTAATAGAAAATTTTGACGTATTTGCCCACGATATACCGCCAAATCTTCGTTTAGATGGTCTTCTTGGTATGGACTTTCTCACTCGTTTTCAGGCAGTCATCTCTGTTGGTAATGCAGAAATTAGATGTCTATAAATACGGCAATTATAGTAAATATCGTATATGGATAAATTTAAAAATTATCAATTTCACTATTCCTTAACTGGCTACCAAAATCAGCAGACAATTCTATTTTTGCACGGATTCACGGGCAACAGTCAAGATTTTAGCAGCGTCATTTCCTTACTATCTCACCAATATTGCTGTCTGGCCGTTGACCTTCCAGGCCACGGAAAAACTAGAGTCAACGGCGACGAAAGTTGCTACAATATGTCAAATACAGCCCAAGCTTTGATAGACTTATTAGATGATTTACAAATAGACAAATGTTTGTTGTTGGGCTATTCAATGGGCGGGCGATTGGCGCTGTACATGACATTACATTTTCCTGAAAGATTCGAGAAAGTCGTGTTAGAGTCAGCTTCTCCGGGATTGAAAAGTGAAAAAGAGCGATCGCACAGACTGCAATCCGATTTACAAATAGCACAAAAACTGGAAAATAGCAACATTAAAGATTTTATATTAAACTGGTACGATCGCCCTTTATTCAAATCCTTAAAAAAATCTCCCAAATTCGACCAACTCATCGAAAGCCGCTTAGCAAACAATCCCTTAGAATTAGCCAAATCTCTCCGCAACCTGGGAACCGGGAACCAACCATCTCTTTGGGAAAAACTAACACAACATCAAATCCCCATCCTCTTGCTAGCGGGAGAAGATGATGAAAAATTTACAACTATCAATGCAGAAATTGCCAGCTTGTGTCCGGCCGCGAGTCTGGAAATTGTACCAAAAGCTGGCCACAATATCCATTTTGAAAATCTCGATCGGTTTGGCACAGTTGTGAGACAATTTTATGATTAACTACAAGATAAATGCTATATAAATTCGAGTTTCGCACCTATCAGCGAAAATTTAAGCGCCCGCTGCAAACAAGTCACGGCATTTGGGATATTCGCGAAGGAATTATCCTGCGAGTTGTGGGTGAAAATGGTCGAATTGGTTGGGGAGAAATTGCCCCTTTAAGTTGGTTTGGTTCCGAAACTTTTGAGCAAGCTTTAGATTTTTGTCACCAGTTACCTGCTAATATTTCATCAGAGAGGATTTTGGCGATTTCTGCTGAATTACCAGCTTGTCAATTTGGCTTTGAGTCAGCACTATCAAACTCTAGAGCCCCCCTAACCCCCCTTAATAAGGGGGGGACAAGAAATATTCTCAAAGTCCCCAGGATAGAGGCTGGGAATGAGGAAGAAAAAAATCGGTTCAGCGGTTTATTGCCTGCTGGTGAAACAGCTTTGCAGGTTGTACCAATGCTTTGGTTGGAGGGATATCGCAGGTTTAAATGGAAAATTGGTGTTGCTGCAATTGAACAAGAATTAAAGATTTTTCAGCAGCTAATTGCATCAATGCACGATTTGGGCGATCGCAAATCGGCACTTTTGCGCTTAGATGCTAATGGGGGACTCACCTACTCCCAGGCCCAAAAATGGCTGGAAGCTTGCGACAAAGTAAAAGCAACTCCCGACTTGGCGGCAGATATTGAATTTTTGGAACAGCCGCTGCCGATCGCCCAGTTTCAGGAAATGGTAGAATTGAATGCTATTTATGCAACGGATCTCGCCCTAGACGAATCCGCAGCCAACCTCGATCGCATCCAAGAATGCTACAGCCAAGGTTGGCGGGGCATTTTCGTCATTAAACCTGCGATTTGCGGTTCTCCATCCCAACTGCGAAACTTTTGTCAAACTCACAATATAGACGCAGTTTTCTCATCAGTATTTGAAACCCAAATCGGCAGACAAGCAGCCTTAAATTTAGCAACAGAATTGTCTATAAATAATAGAGCCCTAGGCTTCGGTACCGATAGCTGGTTCGACGACAATCAAGACACCTGGTTAAAGCATCTATGGCAAAAAAAATCACAGTAAATAGTCTGAATCTACCCTTTGAATTGCCCGATAATTGGCTTGTCGGTTGTGACAGCGGCGAATTTGCCCGAATAGTCGATCGGCAATTTCAACAAATCACCAAAAATTCCGCCCCAAAAACACCCCCAAAAATTTGCATCGCAGAATCAGAACCCCTGCAATTTCTTGCCAGTTTCATCAGCGCCCGCGCCGCCAAATGCCCAATTTTTCTCTGCAATCCCAACTGGGTAAAACAAGAATGGGAACAAGTCTTTGATTTAGTCCAACCCGACTTAATTTTAGGACAATACCCGCTTCCCAAAAATCCCCATATCCCAGTCCGCGAAGGCGGACTTCGTTTGTATAGCCGCGAATTCCATTCACCCGAATTCCATTCACCCGAATTCCATTCGCCGGGATTCAATTCGCCGACTAAACACGGTTTTGATAACATCATGATTCCCACCGGCGGTTCATCGGGAAAAATCCGTTTTGCCATCCACACTTGGGAAACACTAACCGCATCAGTCGAAGGTTTTCAACAATATTTTCAAGTTGACAAAATCAACTCTTTCTGCGTTTTGCCATTATACCACGTCAGCGGTTTCATGCAGTTTGTGCGATCGTTTACGACGGTTGGCAAACTGGTCATCCAGCCGTTCAAAGCCCTAGAATCCGGCGAAAAAGCCGATATTGAACCCGAAGAATTTTTCATTTCCTTAGTTCCAACTCAACTGCAACGGCTGCTGCAAAGCCCAGATACAGCTAATTGGTTGTCTCGGTTTCGTGCCGTACTTTTGGGCGGTGCTCCCGCTTGGCCGGAACTTTTAGCAACAGCTAGAAACCATCAAATCAAACTAGCACCCTGTTACGGCATGACAGAAACCGCTTCACAAATTGCTACACTCAAACCCGAAGATTTTCTCGCGGGCAATAACAGTTCCGGTCAAGTTTTACCCCACGCCAAAATAACAATTCGCAGTCCCCAGGGTGAGATTTTGTGCTACAATCAAATTGGCAAGATTGCGGTAAACGCTAAATCTTTGGCGTTGGGTTATTATCCTGAAAAATTTGGCGACCGCGAATATTTTCAATTAGACGATTTGGGATTTATCGATCGCAATAACTGTTTAAATATTGTCGGACGCAGCAGCGACAAAATTATCACCGGCGGAGAAAACGTATTTCCGGCCCAAGTCGAAGCCGCAATTAAGAATACTAATTTAGTTGCCGATGTTGCTGTAATTGGCTTGCCAGACAAAGATTGGGGTCAAGTCGTGACAGCGATTTATGTTCCCGCTAATTCCGAAGTTACTGTCAAAAATCTGCAAGCGGCAATAGAAGATAAGTTGAGCAAGTTTAAGCGACCGAAATATTGGGTAATCGTCGCACAATTGCCGCGCAATTCTCAAGGCAAAATCAATCGAGAACAATTGCAAGAAATTGGGCTCAAATATCAATAATTATTAGGCGCAATCAATGCAGAAGGCAGAATTTTTCATGCTTATTTCTGACTCCAGACAACAGTGAACAGTCAACAGACAACAGTCAACAGACAACAGACAACTGACTAATTACGACAAATCTAACAGCCTTCTCTTCCTCTCAGCTTCCTGCCTTTGAACATCCACAAACTTCAACATTCGGTAAAGTACCTCTATTTGTGGCAACTTAACACCTGCTTGTTGGGCCACCCGCATCGGATTGCCAAAAATCGCCTCTACTTCCAGCGGCCGCGATTCATCGTAATCGATTTTCATGCTGGTGCGGTAAGGCTTCATTTTGTGAGTGTGTTCGAGCATATCTGCGATAAAACTATCGGGAATAATCCGATCGCAACTTTTAGCCGCCGCTATCACTTCCGCCATAATTTCCTCAACCAAAATTAAAGTATCGGGATTAGCCATCAGTTCGTCAGTTCTCGCATTTAAAATCACAGAAAGCCCGTTATAAGGAATATTCCAAACCAGCTTTTTCCACCTCGATAATAGTAAATCTTCGCTCATTTCTATGGGAATCTCAGCCCGTTGAAAATCCTCAGCAATTTGGTGCAATCTGTCAGTAATACCGATAGCCTTGTAGTCTTGGGCATATTCGCCCAAGGTAATAGTACCGTAATCGAGGTGGGAGACATGACCGGGCCCAATTTTATAAGAACAGAGAAAACACAGCCCACCAATTACTCTTTCTGCACCGACAATTTTAGCAATTTTTGGTTCCGCATTTAGTCCGTTTTGTAATACTAAAACAACGCCGTTATCCTTTAATAAAAGAGGCAATATTTTAGACAACAAGTGATTTTGAGTTGTTTTCAGCGCTACAATTACTACGTCGCACTGAGGCATTGTGCGCGCGTCGTGGTAGGCGCGGACTTGCGGGAGGGTGAAGTCGCCTTCGGGAGACTCGATTATCAAACCCTGTTTTTTGACGGTTTGGTAATCGCTACGCAGCAAAAAATTCACTTCTAAACCTGCTTTTTCCAGTTTAGCACCGTAGAATCCGCCTACAGCTCCCGTACCGATGATGGCATAATTGCGATTTGTCATAAGAAGAAGTCATTAGTCATTGGTCATTAGTCATTAGTCATTAGTCATTTTAGCCGCTCGCGAAGCCGAAGGCTAGTCATCAGTCATCAGGAAGAATGCTTAGAATTTCTCGTTTTTGATTGGTCTGTATTTTATGTTTAAGTAAGTGGAACTACTTAATATAAACAAGTTAGAAGAACTTTTAAACTAAACAGAAATTTAACTGTCATTTCCTGCTATTATATAAAATATTGAATTCAACTAAAATCTTAACTCTCAAATTGCCTCAACCACTGGATTAAGTCTTCAGATAGCTGTTTTCTAGTTCGCGTCACTGCATCAATGCAGACGTGCTTAGTAAGAGCTTTAGCCGCGCTTTTTCCTGCAACTTCCCCAGAAAATACTTGATAGACAATTTCAAATTCATCGCCAGCTATTTGTTTCGGCGTTAGTTGAATTATCAGCCGATCGCCCGCAAACATAGGACGATAAAAATCTACAGTAGCATGAATTACGGGCAAAGCTGCCTCCCGATTGCTAAAAAACGCTTTGAGATTGATTCCAGATGCTGCTAGAGATGCCTCGTAAGCTTCGTGGCACACCGCCAAAACGTTGGCAAAGTAAACGACTCCAGCAGCATCGGTATCTTGGAAGCGAACAGTGCGGTTGTAAGTGAAAGGCATTTCAAGCTGTTTTGAGTTGTGAGTTTCGATGAAAAAATCTTGTCTTTTTTGAACAAAACTTAACCAGGGCTGGTCGAAACCCGGTTTCTACGAAAAATACACGAAGAAACCGGGTTTTTCAAGTCAGGATGCGTCCCGGATTGTTTAAGTCAAAACTCCTAAGTTTTTGATCTTTTCCTTCTTTCTTAACCTTTGTTCTTAATCAACATCACGTCTATAATCTTGAGTGCAACATCTTCGGAAAGCCCCAATGCACTGTAAAGGTCGTTCAAAAGTTGTTCTTCTTCTTCTGAAACTTCGCCATCTGCTAAAGCGATGTCAGTTGTTACAGCAAAAACTGTTTCTTTAAGTTCGTCGGGAAGTGTTGCCAAAGCCGCATTAAACAGTACCTCGACTCCTTGTCGTTGCAGGATCATGAGCAGCCGTTCGAGCATTTTTCTCATCACGTCATCGGGATAGCTGCGGAACAGTTGCATCCGAGATAGCGTCATGCTAATCGCTTTACTTTCGCTGTCATTGATGTAACCGTCGGCTGCTACAGCAATTAGGGCGATCGCCGCAAATGCTTCGGCAGGCCCTAACGTTACGTCCGTTTGTTGGCGAGTCTGCGATATTTTGTCAAATAAACCCATGAGATTTTCCTCATTATTTAGTGGTGGATTCATGGAGTCCCGACGGGTTCGGACTCTGGAGCTTTTTGCGGAAGTTTAGCCAATCATATCAAATTTTGTCAGTTATTTATTATCAAGAAAATTATGAAAAAATTAAGATTTTTCATTTCACCAGGCGGCGCTCGTCGGGCGGGTTGATTCAGAGCCTGAATTGCCTCGCATATCTCAGCAACAACCCGCCCTTCGAGTACAGACGATCTACTTGTCAAAAAGTGCTAAATCTGCTTTCAGGAAATCAACAAACTGCCGCGCACTCCTGCCCGATCGCCCGTTGCGACGAGTTGCCCATTCCTTAGCCCGGTGCTCCAAATCTTCAGCAGCGAGCTGAATTCCAGCAAGTTTGGCCAGATGTCGGACAATGCTTAAATAAGTGTTTTGATCCGCCGGTTCAAAAGTTAAAGTCAAGCCAAAGCGATCGCTAAATGAGAGTTTTTCCTGCACCGTATCCCAAGCGTGAATTTCATCTCCGTCGCGGGGGCGAGGCCTGTCATCAAAAAACTCTCGAATTAAATGTCTGCGGTTAGATGTGGCATAAACTACCACATTTTGAGAGCGCGCGGTGACATTTCCTTCTAAAACCACTTTCAAGGATTTAAAAGCATCATCATCTTCCTCAAAAGAAAGGTCATCGACAAAGATAATAAACTTTTGAGGAACTCCCCGCAACTTGTCAACAATTAGCGGCAAATCTTGCAAATCCGATTTAGATACTTCAATCAACCGCAAATTGCGAGATCCAAATTCATTTAGCAGCGACTTCACTAAAGAAGACTTACCAGAACCGCGACTCCCGTAGAGCAAGACGTGCAAAGCGGGATAACCCGCCAGCAAAAACTCCGTATTTTTCACCAGAGCATCGCGCTGCCAATCGCAGCAAACCAACTCTTTCAAATTTATGCGATCGGGATGCGAAATACCCGCCAACTGCCCGGAACGCCAGCTAAAAGCGCGATATTCGGCAAATAAACCAGTACCAAACTTTCGGTAATATTCTGCCAAAGATTCCGCAGCAGCAGACCATTTTTCCAGTTGTCCGTACAGGGGTTTATCGCCCGGTTCTGCTACAGTTTCGGAATGCCAAATCGGAGGCACTACGTCAAGTTGACCCGCTACCCGCACCCACTTGCTCAACTGTTCGCTGCTGCATTCGTAAATATTTTGCAGCACTTGTAAATCGTGTCGGGCGGCTTCTACCAAAGCGGGCGGCAAACTCGCAAAATCTGTTTGTTGAGCCTTGCGAGAAAAGGGATTTTCGTCTTTGAGAATTTCCCAAATCAGAGCATCTTTCCAACTCAGATTTTGAGCGGCCTGAACTTTGAACCAGTTGCCGTAAGCCACCTGACAGTCTAAACCGCTGACTTCGCTGTGGTGGAGAGCTTGCAGCAAGTCGAGAAAGGCTTGAGCTGTGGGGCTTGTGAGGACTGATTGATACAGCAGCAGGGATGCTGCTTGGCGTTGGAGGTAACGGATTTGGGCGATCGCACCAGAGGTTAGGGCTGACATAAGGGCAATTGTATAACAGTTAGATATCTTGACTGGGTTTAATAAATTTTCTAACAATTTGTGACCGCAATCGCAGCTATCGCTGTATAAACTTAGATGCACTTGTGAAATTTGGGGCATTAAAAATGAATTTAGGTACAACAGCGGCGATCGGCTACGGCGTTTTGACACTGATTGGCGGCATCATAGGTTACATCAAGGCCAAAAGCCAAGCCTCACTGATTTCGGGCCTGATTAGCGGTTCGCTGCTAATTTTTGCTGGCAGCGCCCAACTCATGGGACAAAGTTGGGGTTTAACATTAGCAGCAGCCATCTCTGCTGTTTTAGTAGTAGTCTTTATTTTACGGCTGGTCAAAACTCGCAAGTTCATGCCGGCTGGAATGCTGATTTTAGCTAGTTTGGCATCTTTGGGCGCGATCGTTTACGAAATCGGCGGTCAATATCAATAATCTGTTAATTGTTGATTGTTGACTGTTGACTGTTGACTGTTGACTGTTGACTGTTAACTGTTGTTAGTGGTTATTTGTTAATTATTAGTTGTTCGTTCTAATTACCAATAACCAATAACCAATAACTACTAACTACTAACCAATGACTAATGACTAATGACTAATGACTAATGACTAATGACTGCTTCAATATACTGCTCAATTTTCTTGAGTTGCTGCCGCTGGTATTCCATCCAATCTTTTTCCGCCACTCGCTCTTGGACTGTTTCTTGCTGGTACCGAGCCTGCTTTTCTAAAAAATTATTGTAGAACATTATCGTTTTTTCAACTGTGTGAATTGCCAGTTTCACGCGCTCCTCAAAAATTTCTAATATCAAATCATCTACGAGCGATCCAATTACCTTACAAGACTCTTCAAAATCGCTCAAACTGATTCCCAATTTACTTTTATGAACCAGAGTTTCTACAGGCTCTTTCAGCGTTTCTTTAAAATTTTTCGCATAAGACTCCGGTAAATATTTTAGAGGTTCTGTAAACTTCGACACAATCTCGCCACCTATTGATTGCAGTCGCTCTCTAAATCTCAATTGACTGTGGAGGTCGAAGCATTCTATACAAGATTCAATCTTTTCGATATCAATCGACTGTAATTCTTTAAAAATTAAATTAAGTTCATTTTCGACAATCAAAACCACTCGTTCCGCCTGGTAATTGACTTCACTCCGCAACTCTTTGTGCAAATTATCTTGTTCAAAAAAACCGATAGTATCTCTTTGAAACACTTGATAATTTTTGTCCCACAAAAACCACTGATTTTTTAACTTGGTAGTTTTGTCGCTCCACGCTTTGCGAGCTTTAACAACAGCATCATATTTGCCCTGTTTTCCTAAACTGCGAATTCTTACATCGCATCCGCTTAGTTCGCCAATTTGCTCCCATACCTCAACAGGAGATGCTTCAGCAATTCTGGGCTTGCTATTCCAGACATCTTCCGCCTGAGATATATCTTTGAAACATACTTCAAGTAACTTCTTGAGTCTGAGGGCAGACTGCTTCATTTCGTCAACGCAGTGTTCCACATCTAAGTTGAGGTGCGTAGCTGACTGTTTAATCTCCACGGATTTATATTCGTCTGCCAACAATCGATCGCTAAACTGGGTAATAGCCTGAAATACCTTGAGATATTCATTCATTTCCTTTTCTTCCTCATTTCCCTAAATAGCATACAATACAGAACATCTGCTTTTTTGAATACAAACTGAGTCACACCATTTTAGATTTTATATTTTAGTTTTTAGAATTGGAAATGGGGAATGACAGATGACCTAACGGTTTGGAACACGGGCTTCATCAGTTGTATTCTTTTTTTAAACTGGTGTCACAATATGGATTATCTGTTCACCCCTGAAACTCAGGATCGACTCAATACAGGCGGCCTGATACAGCCTGCTGCCAAAACAGGAAAATTGCTCCCCGCAGCTAGAGATCCGGTGACGGGGGAGTTTGTCGAGATTGCCAAAGTTTTTTATCCATCAACAACTGCAACTCTATCCGATCGCGGAGTTTTAGGATTGCTCGCACAGTTAGCCGGAGGCGGGCCCGTGCAGCCGCTGGTAGCTCCCGTGTACGTGACTGTGGCACCGTTGCAGCTTGCTCAAACTCATCAGGGATTTCAAAAAATATACAGAATGCTTAACTGTCTAAAAATTAATTTGGCGGTGATGCAAGCAACTGTTGCTGTGATTGGTATTGGGGCTGTCTCGAATACGGTTTTGTCAGCAGTAAACTTCGACCAAGTATTAAAAATTAGAGAAGAGGCCAAGCACCAAAAGTTAAAAATTAAAGACGGATTTATCGATCTCAGACACATCCTCAAGGAGCGGGGAGTTGAGGTGATCCAGCAGATTTTTCAGGTGGCTCACGACTCTAATTTTGCAATGCACCGTCAGAAACTGGTTAACGGTTATGATATTTTTTCTAAGGCTGTCAAACGCTGTCAGTCTGCTTTGACATTGCCCGATATTAAACTTCGGAATTCCGAAATTAGTGGCGGGCGGGATATGCTGTTTGAGGCTTTAAATATTTATGAGCGTCCTAGTTTGTTGGAGGGGCTGTCTTCTGCCGGACAGATCCGGCAAATGGAATGTGTTTGGGCGATCGAGCAGGCGATCGGGCTCACCTTTGAGTTGCAGCGGGCCTACGATAGGGCGAGCGATCGCCTCCTAGGACTGCAATCAAAAATTCGTCTAGACCTTCTAACTGTTGTTAAAGGATGTCAATCGGAATCAGAACTAAATTTTTTATTTCCCGAAGTTACTAGGATTTTGGGTCACGATTTAAGTGTAATAGAATTTTGGCAAAATGAGGTTGATTGGATGCAAACTTTGTCTCCCAAAGAGCAGCACCAGTTAGCTAGTTTAGATCGGCTCAGCGGTGATGATTTAAAAACCTACGTACACACTGCCTTCGCGGCATTAGCTGCGGAACCCGCAGTTTATGATAATTTAAAGCAAAAGTCTCACTTCCTATCCTTGCGCGACCAATTAGCCTTCGCTGTGAAGCCAGAAATCCGCCGGGGATACGAATTGTATGTCAGCCAGCGGGCGATCGCCACTGGCTATCAAGCTTTAGCTGGCTCGAACTTGCAAGAAATATCTGATTTAACTGTGGCGAACCTCTACTACTTTTTTAAAGTCCGAGAGGACTCAACTGAAAATTCTCCTAGTGAGGAGGAATTAGAAACACCTGCTTGGCACTTTCCCAAATCATTAGAAAATGAGCTTAATTACTGCAATTAAATGAGAGGCGATCCGTAGCAGCGCTAGCGCAATTATCTGTTTAACTGGTTCCCAGACTCCAGCCTGGGAACTGAGATATAGAGGCTGTGCTTCCCTTAAAAAAATAGAGGCGACAGCAAAACATGACTAATGACTAATGACTAATGACTAATGACTAATGACTAATGACTAATGACTAATGACTAATGACTAATGACGTTGTAGGGAAAGCTCGAAGGCGACAGCAAAACATGACTAATGACTAATGACTAATGACTAATGACTAATGACTAATGACTAATGACTAATGACGTTGTAGGGAAAGCTCGGAGGCGACAGCAAAACATGACTAATGACTAATGACTAATGACTAATGACTAATGACTAATGACTAATGACTAATGACTAATGACTAATGACTAATGACTGATGACTAATGACTAATGACTAATGACTAATGACTTCAAATTACCTGAGCCACAACTTAATAGTATTGTCTTTAGAACCGCTAGCAATAGTTTTGCCGTCGGGACTAAAAGCCACTACATAAACCTCATCGGTATGTCCGGTCAAAGTATTCAGCAATTCTCCGGTAGCAAAGTCCCAAATTTTAATAGTTTTATCCTTGCTCCCGCTGGCAATAAACTTTCCGTCCGGGCTAATAGCCACCGAGACAACATCGTCAGAATGTCCTTTAATCGACCGAATTAAATCTCCTGTTTCGATATCCCAAATTTTAATAGTTTCATCGTAGGAACCGCTCACAATGGTTTTGCCGTCCGGGCTGACAGCAACTGACCTCACTTGGTCGCCGTGTCCCTCAAGAGTTTTGATCAAGTTGCCCGTTGCTACATCAACAATTGTAATTTTTTTGTCCTTAGAACCGCTAACTAAACTTTTGCCATCGGGAGTGAAAGCAACAGAATAAACAAAATCTGTATGGTCTGGCAAATTATAGATCAAACTACCAGTTGCTGCATCCGAAATTTTCGTGGTTTTGTCTCCGCTGCCGCTAGCAATCAGCTTGTCGTCGGGGCTGAAAGCGACTGACCAAACAGAAGCTGTGTGGTCAAGAAGGCGCGTCCCTTGCCCTGTTTTCAAATCCCAGAGCATGACTCTCCAAAAACCTGTTCCTGTCGCAAGTTTTGTACCGCTTGAGTTGAAAGCAACCGACCAAATGGTGGATGAATCTCCGGCGAAAGTGCGGATCGATTTGCCTGTAGCTAAATCCCAAATTTGGACGGTTTTGTCTTTTGAACCGCTGGCTAACATTAAGCCGTCTGGACTGAAAGCAACTGCCCCGACGGCATCTGAATGCTGGGCAAAGTTTTTGACTTTGGCGTTTTTCCAGCGCAGGCCTGCTTGGCACTGTTGCTGTAACTTTTGGGCGGAATTATAGCTGCTGTTGGTGTTGGGAATTGTGGGGATTTGGTTGATACAGCCTTCATAATTGCTGGCTTGATAGAGAGATTCAATTTGATTGAGCTGTTGGGCTTCTTGTTGCAATCCTTGCTCGCCTTCTTGCCATTTGAGATATCCGTAAATTCCGCCGATCGCCGCTAAGAGTGCTGCAATGGTTACTCCGGCGAGATAAGGATTGAATTTGCGAGGTTCTTTGGGGACAATTACTGGGGGAGTGGGGATCCTCTCCGTTGGCGTAGCCCCCGTAGGGGCGGGCTGCGCTAACGACAAATCGGTTTTTCCGTTCAGATCCACCTCCGGGGATACCGCCAGAGTTGGCTGCAATTCTGTTTTCGGGTTGGGGTTGCGGTGTCCGTCCAACACTGTGGCGATCGCCTTGTACAATTTAGCGAATAAAGATTTAGGAACGACTAATTCTTCAATTCTCGCGGCATCTTCGTCAGTCAGCCCTAACACTTGCTGCAAGCGCTTTAACTCGTCGCGAGTTTCCAGAGAAAAGGGATATTCTTGCTGCATTGCTTCTTGCAGCGATTGTTCGTAGCGTTCGCCTTTTTGCCTGTATTTGCGGTAAGGGTTCAATACCTCATCTTCGATCGCCTCTGCTTCTTCTGGTAGCAATTCCAAACTGACGCGCAATTCTTCTAATATTCTCCGCCCGACAACTGTAATGTCACCCCGGCTGCTGCTGCGCCGATCGACTTCTTCGCGATATATTGTCAGCTTGGGAATCCGCGCGCGCGATCGATCGCCAATTTTCCTCAAATCGGCTAAAGCTTCCGCCGCCGACTGGTAGCGTTCCCGATAATCGTAGCGCACCATATTGTCCAAAACATCGGCCAGCGCTTGGGAACACGCCGCTAAATGCCGCCAAACAATTTCGCCTTTATTAGAATTTTTCAAATCCCGCAGTTTCGGCAAATCGTAAGCCGGCAAACCCGTCATTGCTTGGATACCAATCATTCCCAAGGCGTAGATATCGCTGTTGAGTTGCGGGTTGTATTGAAATTGCTCGATCGGCATATATTCCAGCGTCCCAATCCGCACAGTTACCGGCGCTTGTCTTTGAGCGATGTGAATTTCTTTCACCGACCCAAAGTCGATCAAAACTAACTTATTGTCAGAATAGCGGCGGATTAAATTAGCCGGTTTAATATCTCGGTGAATTACTCCCTGTCCGTGTACAAACACTAAAATTTCTAACAGTTCTTTCAACAAAAGAATGAGCTTTTCTTCTGCTAAAGGCTTCCCCGGTACAATCTCCGTTGATAGCGAGTGACCGGGAATAAAAGATTCAACTAAGAAAAATTCTTCATTTTCTTCAAAATAAGCGAATAGCTGAGGAATTTGATCGTGTTGACCGAGCTTTTCTAGAACTTCTGCTTCTTTTTGGAAAAGACGGCGCGTAGTATTAATTAATTTCGGTTCACTGGTACCCGGACGCAGGTGTTTGACAAAGCACTGCGGTTCACCGGGACGGCGAATATCTTTGGCTAGATAGGTTTGTCCAAATTCTCCTGTTTCTATGACTTCAATGATTTGATAGCGTCCATCTAAAAGTTGGCTCACCATGATTATAACGCAGCCTTTTTTTGGTTGATTTTCGCAAGAAACAGTTTCACAGTCGGTAGTTTTGAGTTGTAAGTAAGTCCGTCGATTTGAGATTTGAGATTTGAGATTTACTTCACAGATTCATCGGGAAACTCGAACAAAAGTCTAAAATTGTTGGCTTTCCAAACTCATAGCGTCGGGGGCTTCGGTTTTTTGACCCGTCAGTTATTTTACATTTAAATTGCAGATTTTTGGCGAGCCCGATGCCCACCCGACCAGCATTTAACTGTATTCCACCGCAACTGCTCGCCGAATGGTAAATTGCCTAATATAGCGGTTCGATCGCGTGGTGAGGTATGCCCGGTTTTGCCTATGCCCGGTTTTGCCTATGCCCTGTTTGGCCTATGCCCGATCCCCTATGCCCGATCCCCGATAGTACCTCATCTTTCTGAGAAAGGCTATACTTTATCTTTTTAACATCTGCAAAGCT
The DNA here is from genome assembly GCF_015207505.1 of Tychonema sp. LEGE 06208. Classification (GTDB taxonomy): domain Bacteria; phylum Cyanobacteriota; class Cyanobacteriia; order Cyanobacteriales; family Microcoleaceae; genus Microcoleus. Next base: position 1,851 of record NZ_JADEWT010000117.1, on the reverse strand, counting down.
TGATATCCTAAAAAGAAAAAACCCAACGCACCGAGTATCGCTATCGTGTCCGCCAACACATCGACTGTCAGAAATTCGCCCATTGCCATATCCTCTCTTGACTGATATTTATCCTCGGCTTTTAGGTCGCTGACCGGGTGAGGGGTAAGACCCCTTGCTGCGGGCGAAGCCAAAGATGCTCACAAATTATAGCAAAAGAGGTCGCTAAAATAACTTTCCGGGCGATCGACTAGCTTTTTGTTTTAATATTTTTTAATATTTAAGGAGACAAACTGTGCACCGAAATTTTGAGGTCAGTTCGCTTTGATATTGTTAACCCTGTTAATTTTTTCTCTGATTGTAAGTAGAGCTTACACTAAGAATTTGCACCGATCGGTGCAAAATGCGCCTCGCACTGACAGCAGTTCGGCTCAGCAGTTACAGCCCTCTACCGGGCTCTTCCCCAAAGTTTCGGTAATCGTACCAGCATACAACGAAGCGGAGAATATTCGGGATTGCGCGATCGCCATTTTGGAGAGTACAGCGCTGACGGAGGACAACCTAGAGGTTTTGATTGCAGACGATCGATCGACAGACGACACTAAGTCGATCGCCCAAACCCTACAACAGCAGCTCAATGACCCCCGCCTTAAAATATTAGCAGGTCAGCCGCGACCTACCAACCAATATTGGGCCGGCAAAAACTGGGCCTGCGCCCAAGCTTTCCAGGAAGCAACCGGAGACTTCCTATTATTTATCGATGCCGACGTGCGGCTCAAACCAGGGGCGATCGAAACCGCAATTGCCACAGCAGAAACAGAGAAAATAGACTTGTTTACCTGTATGCCAGCCCTGGTTTGCGAGTGTTTTGCCGAATGGTTGGTACAGCCGTTAATGTTCAATCATTTAGCAGTTTGCTTCGATTTTACCGCTGTTAACGATCCTGCAAAAACAGACAGTGCTTTTGCCGGCGGCCCATTTATGCTATTTAGGCGATCGGCCTACGAAAAAATCGGCGGACACGAAGCCGTTGCCGGCGAAATTGTCGAAGATGTGGAATTAGCCAGACGCATCAAACGTGCGAGTTTAAAGCTCGGACTTTATTCCGGGGCAAATTTGGCATCTGTGCGGATGTATCGGTCTTGGAGCGCCTTGTGGGAAGGCTGGACAAAGAATTTGTATCTCGGCGCTAACCGCAATTGGGGCATGATGGTTTACATGGCCGCCATAATGTTTTTTCTTTATCCGATGCCCTGGTTGGCATTAGGTATTTTGCTGGTTAACGGCGAAATTGCTAACCTAATTACCAACCACCAATTACCAATTACGAATTACCAATTACCAATTACCTTGTTAACTATTTGTTTATCGGCAATCGTAATTTGGTCTCATTACACTTTGCGCCGCTTGGGTGCCGAAATTTCCGAGTGTTCGACGAAATACTGGTGGTTGGGAGGTTTGGGAGGTACGTTAATTGCCGCAATTGCGATCGGTTCCGCCATCAAAACAGAAACCGGTTGGGGATGGACTTGGCGCGGGAGAGCTTTGCAAATCAACAATTAATCCCCGATTTTTGAGCTGACAAAAATTAGTAGGGTGCGTTAAATTCGAGATTTGCGATCGTGCCGGAAAACTCTCAGAATGATACCATTTTTCTAAAGATTTGCTATGTATGAAGTTCTAGCCCCCCCGAAGTCGCGGGGGGGTTGGGGGGGTAATATCTAGCGCTACTTTATAAAATTGGTCTGACGGGGTGACAACCCCGTTAAAACCCATAGCTAACAAAGGTTTGACCGATTTATGGTAAAAAAAGATGGGGTCAATATCGTTAAACAACCCCATCTATAGAAAATGTTACCTCCATTTTACCAA
>NZ_JADEWT010000116.1 GCF_015207505.1 Tychonema sp. LEGE 06208 | reverse complement strand
TCCTTCTCCCCCCCCCTCCAGAGTCTCTAGAAACACCGCCCCTGCGCCGCGCAGTACCCCGCTGAGCACACTTTCTCCTGCTCCCTCGCTTCCCGAACCAGTCCCCGCAAATTTTACAGACCCTTCAGATCAGTCAGCGCCGGCGGGTTTGGACGTGCAGGCAAATTCCAATCAGCCGATCGTCAGCATTGAAGCCTACTTGATGCGCCAAGAACTCACCAACCTCCTCGGTAGGTTTGAAAGCGCCCTGACAGCATCTAATTCCGGGAATACCGCCGTCAATCTCAGTGCTCCTACCCCCCCTCAACTGGTGGCTGGAAGCAACAGTGCCGGCGGCCCGGCCGCCCTTCGTCCGTCTGTGATGCCAGGGACTATGATGCGGGCGATCGCCAACGCGCGGGAGGTTTTGCAAAATTTTGACCAACTCCTGCAACAACAAAAATACGCCGAGGCCAGACAGCAGTGGGTGCAAGCGCGCCAGTTACTCTGGCAAAATTACCCGCAGGAAGGGCCGCGCGTCGGGGCGGAAATTCGGGCGGTTTGGCTCGATCGCGGTACGATCGTGGCCACTAGATCTGAACAAGGTTTGGCTGCAGTGTTCGATCGGCTCGCCGCCGCCGGTATCAATACCGTTTTCTTTGAAACTGTGAATGCCGGATATCCAATTTATCCGAGTCAAGTTGCACCCCAACAAAACCCCCTTACAGTTGGCTGGGACCCGCTGGAATCTGCTGTTAAATTAGCCCACGAGCGAGGTCTGGAACTGCACGCTTGGGTTTGGATTTTTGCCACCGGAAATAAACGCCACAATGCTTTAATTGGTCAACCTGATTCTTATCCAGGGCCAGTGCTTTCCGCTCATCCAAGTTGGGCAAATATTGACAATAAAGGACGCATCCAAAATCCTAATGACGGTAAATTTTATATCGATCCAGCAAACCCGGAAGCACGCAGTTATCTACTCCAAATTATCAACGAAATTGCCACCCGCTACAAAGTAGATGGAGTGCAGTTAGACTACATTCGCTATCCTTTTCAAAATGATAACGCGGGTTTTACCTACGGCTACGGTGCTGCCGCGAGGCAGCAATTCAAGCAGTTGACTGGTACAGATCCGGTGAATATTTCCCCCAAGGACGGCAGTTTGTGGCGGCAGTGGGTTGAATTTAAAACCAATCAAATTAATAGTTTTGTCGCTGAAGTTTATCGGCTTTTGGGGCCGAATTCTCCCCGCACAATTCTGTCGGTGGCGGTGTTTCCTCACCCAGAAAGTCAGCGGATTTACAAAATTCAGCAAAATTGGGAAGTTTGGGCCCGTCAGGGTATTGTAGATTTGATTGTGCCGATGACTTATGCTTTGGATACTAACCGACTTCAGCGCGTTACGGAACCGTTGGCGAAGGAACAAATGCTCGGTTCGGCTTTGATTTCTCCGTCGGTTAAGTTGTTGACTCTCCCGCAAGTTGTGGCGATCGACCAAATTCAAGCTTTGCGCGATTTGCCGACAGGGGGCTATGCTATTTTTGCGGTGGAAAGTATCAGCAGCGCCATGCAGGGCTTTTTTAACCGCACTCAAGGGCGAGGGGTGCGTTCTACGAATGCTGCAGAACCGATTCCTTACCGGCAGCCGTTTGCAGCCGCGGCTTCGCGCTATACTGCTCTCAAGCAGGAATGGAGTTTTTTGTTGGCTAACAATCAGTTGCAGGTGTCGGAATCTGAACTGAAAGTTCTCCAAAGTCGATCGGATGAATTGGCGCAAGCTTTTAGCAAATTGGCGGCCAATCCTTCTAGTGAAAGTTTAGCGACGGCTAAAAGATTGTTGGCAAATTTTCAATCTCAGTTTCCATCTTTGATGCGCCTGCATTCTCGGGACAATAGCTATCAGGTACAAACTTGGCAAAATCGTTTGGAGAGTTTGGATATGCTGTTGCGTTACGGCGAAAGAACGGAGTTGAATCGCCGGTAAATACAGGTGTTTAGGGTGCGCGTACTCGTTAGCTACTGTTTGTTCAAACTCACATCCGAAACCATTCTCAAAAACAGGCAGGATGCCTATTCCACAAAGAGTAAATTTTCTTGTGGGGTAGGCCCGATATCTCGCCCATCAAAGCCTTATTGACAATTGTGCAATATCTAGCAACATTCTCGGTAGTTAGGACATTGATATAGCATTTCGAACTCTCATATGAGGTGCTAGGAGTGCGCCTAGGGCTCCGTGGGCAGAGGGCAGAGGGCATACCTCACCACGCTTGAGAACCGCTATACATTGCTGAAACCGATTGAAAGCACTAAATCAACCATATTACTCTTCCGATAAGATGATCTCGATTTAGGTCGATCGCACAAAATTATCGGTATAAGTAGTTGCCCAAACAATCAGCACAAATACGCTATATTAGTTTAAATATATCGACTCTACTATTTTCAATAGACTGCAGCCTAAAAAAGGAAAAATAAAACAAAAATCGCAATCGAAACTCTTCCCAATGACTAATGACTAATGACTAATGACTACTAAGAGAACCCGCACGCACCATCCACCGCCCCTACCACTGACTAATAACCAATAACCAATAACCAATAACCAATAACCAATAACCAATAACCAATAACCAATAACCAATAACCAATAACTAATAACTAATAACTAATAACTAACAACTAATAACCACTGACTAATGACTACTGACTACTGACTACTGACTACTGACTCTGAGGATGAATATGTTTCCTAAACCGCTGAATCGCTTTGCCACCAAAATCTTAGGTAAAGTTCCATTACAAACAGTGCTCGTAGTGCCTTTTTTAGTGCAAATTGTCGGCACCGTAGGAGTTGTCGGTTGGCTATCATTCCAAAACGGTCAGCGGGCGGTTAACGATGTAGCAGCTCAGTTGCGGGGAGAAATTAGCGATCGCATCAAAGACCGCATGGAAAACTATATGTCAATTCCCCACATTGTCAATCACCTCAACGTTCAAGGCATAAAATTGGGGCAGTTGAACCTCGAAGACAAACAAAAATTAGAACTTCATTTCCTCGAACAAATTCAATATTTTGATACAATCAGCATCATTTACGTAGCCACAGAAAATGGAGAACACTCTGGAGCAATTCGCACTAAAGATCGGATTCTCATCTCTGCTGCTGACAAATCTACTGGCAATAAATTAGCTCGATATACTGGTGATTCTCAAGGAAACCGCGTTAAATTAGTAGAAATCTCCAATAATATTTACGACCCGCGAATTCGTCCTTGGTACGTAGCAGCGGCGCTCGCAAAAAAACCTATCTGGAGTCCAATTTATACAGATTTTTTGACAAGAGAGCTAGCCATTACTGCTGCTATGCCTATCTACGACGCTGCGGGGAAGCTGTTAGGAATAGCTGGCAGCGATTTGCTGTTTTCCAAAATTAAAGAATTTCTCGTCAGCCTCAAAATTGGTAAATCTGGGCAAACTTTTGTGATGGAAAGATCGGGAATGTTAATTGCCTCTTCAACGGCGGGCGAAGAATTCGCAGTGCAAGGTAAAGAAGCAAAGCGCGTCCAAGCTTCAGCAAGCAACAATCCCGTAATTCGCCTAACCGCACAGCATTTAGAAAAAACCTACCAAAGCTTAGCTCAAATCAAAAATTCTCAACAGCTTACTTTTGATATTGACGGGAAGCGCAATTTTATGGAGGTAACTCCTTTTAAAGACGATCGGGGGTTGGATTGGCTGATTGTCGTAGTTGTACCAGAGTCCGACTTTATGGAGCAAATTAACGCCAATACCCGCACGACTGTTGTGCTGTCGGTTGCAGCTTTGATCGTAGCGACAATTCTGGGAATTTTTACTGCTAAATGGGTGGTGCAGCCGATTTTAAAATTGAATGCAGCGGCGAAAGCTTTGGCAAAGAATGAATGGGATACAAAGCTCGCTCTGAATCGCGAAGATGAAGTCGGAGAACTTGCGGCTGCTTTTAACAGCATGGCAGAGCAATTACAGCATTCATTTACTTCGATTTCGGAAAATGAAAACCGAGTCAAACAATTTCTCAATGCAGTACCGCTAGGCATTTTTATTGTCGAGCCCAACGGTCAACCTCACTATATTAATCCTACAGGGGAGCAACTTTTAGGTCAAGGAATTATAGCAGCAAACTCTGAAAATTTGCGACAATCCTACCGAGTTCATTTAGCTGGCACTCAGGAAATTTACCCAGCGGAGCGCGACCCAGTTTTAAACGCTTTGCAGGGCAAAATTGTAACTGTTGATGACATTGAAATCTCCTTGACTGACAAAATTGTTCCCCTGCAAGTTTGGGGCACTCCTATTTACGACGATCGAGGCAACATTATCTACGGAATGTGCGCTTTTCAAGATATTACTGAACGCAAACAGGCGGACAAACTGTTAACCGAATACAACCAAAATTTAGCAGTACAAGTTGCAGAACGTACCGCCGATTTTGCGAAAGCAAAAGAAAAGTTTTCTAAAGCTTTTCGTTCCAGTCCCAATGCGATTACGATCACGAGAATTAGTGATGGTAGTCACCTTGAAGTTAATGACAGCTTTTGCCGGATGATGGGCTACAGTCACGATCAAATTATTGGAAAAACAGCGGTTGAACTGAATTTTTGGGCGACTTTAGCAGAGCGCGATCGGATGATTCAAATGTTAAAGAATAAAACGGCTATTCATAATTACGAACTCAGGTTTCGCAATAAAAGCGGTACAGAAAGAACGGCGCTGCTGTCTATTGAAACCATCGAAATTGACGGAGAACCTTGTTTTCTGTCGATTTCGAGCGATATTACCGATCGCCAAAAAGCAGAAAACGCTCTCCGGGAAGCCGAAGAAAAGTACCGCAATATTTATGAAAACGCTTTAAACGGCATTTTTCAGACTGCTGCTGACGGAAAATACATCAGCGCTAACCCCGCTTTAGCTAACCTCTACGGTTACGAATCGTCGCAAGAATTAATCGCATCCCAGCCGAATTTCAATAACCAGCTTTATGTAAATCCCAATCGCCACGACGAATTTATTACGCTGATGAACGAGTACGGAATACTGGCTAACTTTGAATCAGAAATTTACCGCAAAGATGGCAGCATTATCTGGATTTCTGAAAATTCTCGCGCTGTCTGCGATGCCGCCGGAAGTTTACTTTACTACGAAGGTTTTATTAAGGATATTACTGATAGCAAACAAGCGGAAATCAAAATGCAGCAGGCGAAAGAAGCGGCCGAAGCAGCAAACAAAGCTAAGAGTACCTTTCTCGCCAATATGAGTCACGAATTGCGATCGCCCCTAAACGCAATCATCGGCTTTGCTCAAGTCATGCTCCGCAGTAAAACTATGTCTCAAGAAAACCAAGAAAATGTTGGAATTATCCTGCGGAGCGGCGAACATTTACTATCTTTAATTAACCAAGTTTTAGACTTGTCAAAAATCGAAGCAGGACGTACTACTATTTATGAAAGAAACTTCGATTTATACCGATTGATAGACGATTTAGAAGATATGTTTGCGCTCAAAGCTGAGGAAAAAAGCTTGCATTTAATCTTCGATCGAGAGGCGGAAGTTCCCCATTATATTTCCACCGATGAAGTCAAATTGCGCCAAGTTTTAATTAATTTGCTCAATAATGCAATTAAATTTACTTCCAAAGGGGGAGTGTCGGTGCAAGTCAAAGCAGGAAGAGGAAAGCTACACAAAAACAGCCCTAACCAATTGCCCGGTCGCTACTGGCTGCATTTTGAAGTTAGAGATACTGGTGCAGGTATTGCTGCTGAGGAAATCCCTCATTTGTTTGAAGCGTTCGTACAGACACAAACAGGTAAAGATTCTCAGGAAGGAACTGGTTTAGGTTTAGCGATCAGCCGACAGTTTGTACAATTAATGGGAGGTGAAATTACTGTTAGCAGTGAACTAGAAAAGGGCACAATATTTCAGTTTGACATCCAAGTTCATCTGGTGGAAACTGCCGATATTGAAAGCAAAAAAACTCAAGTTCGAGTTGTTGCTCTGGCAGCCGATCAGCCGCGTTACCGCTTGCTAATTGTGGACGACAAACCCCTGAATCGTCAACTTTTGGTAAAACTTCTGAGTCCGCTCGGATTTGAGTTGAAAGAAGCAAGTAATGGTAAAGAAGCGGTGGATATTTTTATGGAGTGGGAACCGCATCTGATTTGGATGGACATGAGAATGCCTGTGATGGACGGGTACGAGGCAACGAAACAGATTAAAACTACAACTAGCGGCCAAGCAACGGCGATTGTGGCTTTGACTGCTAGTGTTTTGGAGGAAGAACGGGCGGTGATTCTTTCGGCTGGTTGCGATGATTTTATGCGTAAACCCTTCCGAGAAGAAGATATCTTTGTGGCAATGGGCAAACATTTAGGAGTACGCTATATTTATGAAGATTCAACTGCCGTCAGCGCGACAGGTTTAGGGGACTCAAGTCAAGATATACTGACACCGGAGGCGATCGCCTCTCTTTCCGCCGATTGGATGGCTCAATTCAAGCAAAATATTTTGAGTGTGGACATGGAGGCGATCGCCAGTTCGATCGCACAAATTCGCACTGTCAACCCCTCTCTTGCGGACGCGCTTCAATACTGCATTAATAATTTTGAATACGACAAAATTTTAAACACAATTTCTCGCAGCCAAAAACAGTAAATACCCAATGGATTCAACTTTGCCTAACATTAATCGAGCTAATATTTTAGTAGTAGACGACACGCCAGAAAACCTGCGATTGCTGGCAGGAATATTGAGTGAAAAAGGCTATAAGGTTCGCCCGGCTCCCAACGGTAAACTAGCACTTTCTGCAGCTCAAAAAATGCCCCCCGATCTAGTGTTGCTCGATGTGATGATGCCAGAAATGGACGGTTATGAAGTTTGTCAGCAGCTCAAAGATTCTGAAATCACAAAAGATATTCCGGTGATTTTTATCAGTGCGATTAATGACGTGATGGATAAAGTCAAAGCTTTTGAAGTTGGGGGAGTGGACTTTATTACCAAACCGTTTCAAGTTGAAGAAGTTTTAGCCCGGATCGAAACTCATTTAAAAATTTGTTCGCTACAACAAATTTTGCAAGAAAAAAATCAAGATTTAGCAACTGCTATCCACGAACTGCAAGCCACCCAAGAGCATTTGATTCAATCGGAAAAAATGGCTGCACTAGGACAACTGATTGCCGGTATTGCCCACGAAATCAATACGCCCCTGGGCATTATAGGTTCCTCTATTGATAACATAGCTAATTTTTGGGACGATAATCTACCCAAAATGCCTCAATTTTTTCAAGAGATTTCTGAAGAAAGCAAAGGTTACTTCTTAAGTTTACTTTACCGATCTACCAATCAAACAAATTTATTCACCAGTAGAGAGAAACGCAAATTCAAGCAGCAGTTGATTAGAGATTTGACTGCAGAATCGGTTCAGATTCCTGATGAAATTGCTGACACTTTAGTTGACATGGAAATTTACGACAACATAGAACAGTTGTTGCCATTTTTCAAATTGCCTGATTGGGAAGTAGTTTTCAATACTGCTTATCAATTTGCGAGCTTTAAAAAAAGTATTAGCCTGATCCAAAGAGCGACAGCTAAGTCGGGAAAAGTAGTATTTGCCTTGAAAAGTTACGCTCATTTCGATAGCAAGCAAGAAAAAGTTCATGCGAACTTGCACGACGGTATTGACACGGTGTTAACTCTTTATCAAAATCAACTGAAACACGGTATAGAAGTAGTTAAAGATTATGGAAATCTACCCGAAATAATTTGCTATCCCGATGACTTAAATCAAGTTTGGACGAATCTGATTCACAATGCCCTGCAAGCAATGGATTATAAAGGTATTTTGACTCTAGAGACTCAGCAGCAAGAGGCAAATATTATTCTCAAGTTTACTGATAATGGCAAAGGTATTCCCCCAGAAGTTATTCCCAAAATTTTTCAGCCATTTTTTACGACTAAATCTGCGGGGGAAGGTAGCGGTTTAGGATTGGATATTGTGAGAAAAATTGTCAAGAAACACGAAGGCACAATTGATGTAGAATCTGTACCGGGGCAGACAACCTTTACAGTATCGCTGCCAATCTATTAAATAAAACTTACTTTTGTTTAAAAAAGAATGCAAATTTAAACCCGCGCCCCCCACTATTATGTCATGAATGATTCCAAATTGACAATCTCTATTCTCCAATGGAAAATGGTATAAGATGGGGGATAGATACCTTGTCTGCTCGCCTGAAATTAATCACCTAGCAGCAAGTCATTTTCGCAGCAAGCCGGCTAAAATCCCAACAGCGATTAAACAAATGAGTAAGCCTGTAATCCTTTGCGTTGACGACGAACCAGATATCTTGAATACTCTCAAGATGCAGCTCAAGAATGAATTTAAAGATGATTACTTTTACGAATTGGCTGAAAGTGGTGATGAAGCTTTAGATTTACTTGAGGATTTTCAAGAAGAATTTCAGGTGATTGTGGTTGTTTCTGATTGGCTGATGCCGGGAATTAAAGGTGACGAACTTTTAATTAAAATTCACCGAAAATATCCTAAAATTATTACGGTGATGTTGACGGGACAAGCGGATGCAGCGGCAGTTGAGCGGGCAGTCAAAGAAGCCGATTTATACTGCTGTTTGTACAAACCTTGGAGTAGCAAAGAGTTAATAGAAACAATAAAATCTGGGCTGGCTAAGTTATGAAAAAACCTGTAATTGTTTGTATTGACGACGAACCTGATGTTTTGAAGAGTTTAAAGATTGAGCTGAAAAAGGCGATCGGGGATAGTTGTATTATTGAAACGGCGGAAGGGGGGGAAGATGCTTTAGAGTTGCTGGCAGATTTGCAGGCAGATGAATACGAGATTGCTTTGGTACTTTCGGATTATATTATGCCGGATATTAAAGGGGACGAATTGCTCAAGCAAATTCACGAACGCTCACCGGATACGCTGACGATTATGCTAACGGGCCAAGCAGATCTGGAAGCTTTGAGCAATGCTATCAAGTATGCTAAGTTGTACCGTTATATCCCTAAACCTTGGCAAAATGAAGATTTGAAATTAACGGTAGTAGAAGCTGTTCACAGTTATTTGCAAGACCAAAAGTTAACAGATGAAATCCTGAAACGGCAAGAAGTAAATCAGGAGTTGAAGCAAGTAAATGCGGCGCTGTCTGCGAGTGAAAGCCGCCTGAATCAATTTTTAGAAGCTTTGCCAGTGGGGGTATCTGTTTACAATCCAGACGGCTCGATCGCCTATTTTAACCAGACAGCGCGGGATTTGTTGGGTGCAGACACGATCCCGGAAAGCACAGCGGAACAATTAGCTGCAAGTTATCAACTTTATGTTGCCAATACTGATGAGCTTTACCCGCCGGATAATTTGCCAGTTTTGCGCGCGCTGAAAGGCGAATTTGTCAGGGTTGACGATGTAGAAATCCGTCAGGATGACAAAATAATTGCGATCGAGATCAATACCACGCCGATTTTTGACGCTAGCGGAAATATTACTTATGCGATCGCAGTTTTTCAAGATATTAGCGATCGCAAACAAGCCGAAAAAATACTAGCAGACTACCAGCACACCTTAGAAGTCCAAATTGACGAACGCACAGAACAACTGCAACAAGCCGCCTTAGCTGCTGAAGCAGCAAACAAAGCTAAAAGCACGTTTCTTGCTAATATGAGCCACGAGTTGCGAACCCCTCTCAATTCCATACTTGGGTTTGCACAAATCATGGAACCAAGCCCCAATTTTTCTGCTGAAAATCGAGAAAATTTAAGAATTATTCACCGCAGCGGCGAACACTTGCTGACTCTGATCAATCAAGCCTTAGACTTGTCAAAAATCGAAGCGGGACGGATGGCGATCGTCCCGAAAAACTTCGACCTCTACCGCTTGCTTGATGACTTGGAAGATATGTTTCAATTTCGAGCACAGAGTCAAGAATTGCAATTGCTTTTCGAGCGCGAGGCTGACGTTCCCCAGTACGTGCGAACCGATGAGGTTAAACTGCGGCAAGTCCTGATAAATCTCCTCAGCAATGCCGTTAAATTCACACCGACAGGCGGAATAGTTTTAAGAATTAGAAAGTTAAAATATTCTGGAATAGTAGATTTATTAGATAGACCTACAGTTATGTTTGATACCGCAACAAGTATTCGGGAATTCGCCATAACTTCCAGGGAATTAGCAATAGTTGAATTAACAAAAGGTACTGAAGATTTAAATTCCGAACCGATGGTTTTCCTTCAGTTTGAAATAGAAGATACAGGAGTAGGTATTTCTCCCGAAGAAGTGGGCAATGTTTTCCAGGCATTCGTGCAGACGACTTCCGGTCAAAACGCTCAGAAAGGTACTGGTTTAGGATTGACTATCAGCCGTCAATTTGTCCGCTTGATGGGAGGAGAGCTCGTCGTAGAAAGTCAACTGGAAATTGGCACGACTTTTAAATTTGAGATTCCAGTCGGTGCGGTTTATGCTGCGGATATTCCCGAACCACAAATTAACCTGGAAGTTACGGGATTGGAACCAAATCAACCTTGCTACCGGATTTTAATTGTGGACGATCGCGAAGACAACCGCCAACTTTTAGTCAAAATGCTTTCTCCTTTGGGTTTTGTGCTGCAACAAGCCAACAACGGCAGCGAAGCAGTAGAAATCTGGGAAAACTGGCAGCCGCATTTAATTTTGATGGATGTGCGAATGCCAGTGATGGACGGCTACGAAGCTACTAAAGAAATTAGAACCCGAATACAGCAGAGAGAGCAAGAGCAGCAAGGCAACGCTCAAATGAGTGTTTCTGAGTTTGAATCTCCGATTCCGAAGATTATTGCTTTGACTGCTAGTACAATTGAAGGCAGGCGATCCTTTGCTTTATTGGTAGGTTGTGACGATTTTATTAGCAAACCTTTCCGCAAAAATGATATATTTAATAGCCTCAACCAACACTTAGGGGTCAAGTATCTCTACTCTCCCTCGACTTATTTGATGTCAAGGGGCGATAATCAATCTAACTCTCCCTCTATTGTTGCGCTTGCTTATTTGCCTGCACTTCCCGCAGAATGGATAGAGAAGATGAAGCAGGTAATCCGTAATGCTGATTTTGACTTAATTTCCAGGACAATCGAGGAAATAAGGGATGCTCATCGTGAATTTTCCGACATCCTCCAGGGTCATCTCGATAATTTTGATTATCAGAAAATTCTTAATTTAATTACCGAGGCGGAGGAATCAAATAATGCAGATGAAGGCGGAAAAAACTGAAGACTATCAAGCAGATATTTTAGTAGTTGATGATACGCCAGATAATCTGCGTTTGTTGATTAGAATTCTGCAAAAAAATGGTTATAAAGTCCGACCTGTTACCAACGGTTTTTCTGCTATAGATGCAATTCAATCTAGCGTGCCAGATTTAATTTTGCTAGATATTATGATGCCGGATATTGACGGCTACGAACTCTGTAAAAAATTGAAATCACAACCGGAATTTAAAGAAATTCCGATTATTTTTCTCAGCGCGCTAGAAGAAGGAATAAATAAGGCACAAGCTTTTGAGGTGGGCGGAGCAGATTATATCACAAAACCTTTTCAGGTGAAAGAAGTATTGGCGCGAGTTAGCAATCAACTTACTGTGCGTTCCTTGCAAATGCAATTGCAAGAAAAAAATCAAATATTGACGGCTAAAAATGTCCAGTTGCACGAGGAAATCGCCGAACGTCACCAGGTGGAAATGGAAACGAGGTTGCTGCTGAAGGCTACTCAAGCTATTAGTAAATCTGAGAGTTTTGAGTCGGCTATAGATGTGATCTTAGGTTTAATTTGCCAAACTATTGAATGGAATCTGGGCGAAGCTTGGATTCCTTGCAGTGAGGGCGTTTTAAAATGTGCTACAGGTAGGTACGTCAGCGATTCGAGTTTTGCCCAATTCCGACAGACAAATTGGGAGTTAACTTTTGCTGCTGGTGTGGGACTCCCAGGGAGGATTTGGCAGTCGCAGCAGTCTGAATGGATAGAGGATGTTTCTACTGCACCGGAACAAGTTTTTTTACAATCGCAATTTGCGATGAATGTGGGGTTAAAAGCGGCTTTTGGTGTGCCAATTTTGGCAGACAATCAAGTGTTGGCAATTTTGATTTTTTATCAAGAAAACAATCTGGAATGTCAGCCGCGCTTGTTGGAATTGGTGAGTGCGGTTGCGATGCAGCTAGGTTCGCTGATTCAGCGGAAACAAGCTGAAGCAGCGCTGAAATTGCAGCAAGAGCAAACAGAGAAATTGCTGCTGAATATTTTACCGAAACCTATTGCCGATCGCTTGCAAAAAGAGCAAAAGTTGATAGCGGATCATTTTGATGATGTGACGGTATTGTTTGCTGATTTGGTGGGTTTTACAGAGTTTTCTGCTCACAAAAGTCCGACGCAGTTGGTAGAAATTTTGAACGCGATTTTTTCGGAGTTCGATAGGTTGTCTGAGTTGCACGGGTTGGAAAAGATTAAGACGATTGGGGATGCTTATATGGTGGTTGGGGGTTTGCCGACGGTGCGGGAGGATCACTCTGAGGCGATCGCACTTTTAGCTTTGGAAATGCAGGCAGCTTTGAGAAGTTTTAATACCAAAGTTGGAGAAAGTTTTGAATTGCGGATCGGAATTCACAGCGGTTCGGTGGTGGCTGGAATTATTGGGATTAGCAAATTTAGCTACGATTTGTGGGGGGATACTGTGAATGTTGCGTCTAGGATGGAGTCGAACGGATTGCCGGGTAAAATTCAAGTGACTGCGACAACTTACGAGCGTTTGAAAGCTCGGTTTGTTTTTGAAGAACGGGGTGAGATTTCGGTAAAAGGTAAAGGAACAATGTGGACTTATTGGTTGATTGAAGAACAAAGTCAAGTTTTTTGATTTTTTGAGGTCAATTTCAATTAATATTAAAATTAGAATGAATTTACACTTTCAGGAGGGATAATCCTTTGCAGACAGTTGAAACAAAATCGCCTCAAGCATTGAAAAGAGTCCTAGTTATTTTAATATCACTGCTAGCGGTAGCGGTACTGTCGATCGCTATTTTTATCCTAATTCCCGGAGAAAAAACAATGTTTGCTGGAAAAAAACCGGCCAATATCGGTATTGTGTCAGGAAAACTCGCAGCGTGCCCTGCTTCGCCTAACTGCGTCAGCAGCTTCAGTCAAGATGCCGAACACCAAATTGAGCCTTTGGCCTACACTTCGTCGCCTACAGAAGCAATGGCAAAGCTCAAAGGGGCGATCGAGTCCTCAGCAAAGACTAAAATTATCACCGCCACGGATAATTACCTCTATGCGGAGTTCACCAGTGCTTTGATGGGGTTTGTCGATGACGTGGAATTTTTGGTAGATGATGGCGCAAAAGTCATTCACGTGCGATCGGCATCGCGTCTGGGAGAGTCGGATTTAGGAGTTAACCGCAAACGAATTGAGACACTCAGAGCTCAACTAAATCAACAGTGAGCTAATTTCTAGATATCCCGAAGCTCAGACAGCGGTTGAAACCTGGTGTTGTCAAACGATGTCCCTTCCAGCGGACTCAAGAACATAACCCAGTCTTAACCGCCCGATCGAGTCAAACCCTATCCCCCGGAGTGAGAGTTTGCCTCCATCGGCACTTTCAACCGCTAGGTATTGTCGATCGGGCTTTGCATAGCTGAGTGCGCTCGTCCCCGCACCAGGCACTATTCCTATAGTATTAAACGCCCTAAATTGTACACTTCAGACTTTAGGGAGATGTAAGTCAACCCAATTAATTTTTACTATAAATTTAATTAAACAAGCGAGGAAAAAACACATGACACTTCAAAGATTAGAAGAATTTTATCCTAACTATCAAGAAGAAATTTTTGCTGGAGACGACATCAAGGGATTTGATGTTTATGCCGGCGACTCTGATGAAAAAGTAGGAACCGTTTATGATGCTTTAGTTGATGAAAGCGGTCGTTTTCGCTATCTGGTAATTGATACCGGGATTTGGATTTTTGGCAAAAAAGTATTGCTGCCGATCGGCTCGGCCCGCTTCGACTACGGAGCTCGTCGCGTCTACGCTACAGGCCTTCGCAGCAAAGATCAAGCAGAAAGATTGCCTGCTTACAATGAATTAGAACCACTAGATTACGATCGCGAAGAACAGGTAAGAGGCGTTTACCGCAATCAAGGCACAGCCGCAACTGCCACTCCTGCCAGCTACGATCGCAGTAACTACAGCTACGATCTCGATCGCCCCCTCTACGACACCAACGAACAACAACACCAAAATCTCAAGCTTTATGAAGAACGCTTGATTGCCAACAAAACCCGCGCCAAAACAGGCGAAGTAGCAGTGGGCAAGCGCGTGGAAACTGAAACAGCACGAGCATCAGTACCTATCGAGAAGGAACGAGTCGTAATCGAGCGAGTAACGCCCGTAGAAGCGGGTCGAGTAGTTTCAGTCGGTGAAGCTGACTTCCAATCAGGAGAAGTTGCACGCATGGAAGTCTACGAAGAAACGGCCGACATTCACAAGGAAGCCTACGTGCGCGAAGAAGTCAACATCAGAAAAGAAGTTGTTCGCAGCACGGTTGAGGGCGAAGAAACCTTGCGCCGTGAAGAATTGGACATTAACACCGATGGCACTCCGGTTGTAGATAATAAAAAGATCTAAACCAACTGCAGCAGGTATTGAATAGGAATTGCGGATTAATCACATAATTCTGTCACATCGCTGGTTGAAATTGTGCGATAGTCGCGCAATTCCTAGATGCAGACGGCGGTTGAAATCAGCTTTACAAAAACTTTCGTCCGTGCCAAACGGGCTCAAGAAAATAACGTAATTTTAACCGCCCGTTCTTCACCCCGCTACTGTCGGGTGAAAGACAAGTATAAACCTGGTTTCCACCGCCCCGTCTTTTTAGCAGGAAAATTTAAAAATGAACGGTCAAGCATCAGCCGAAAAAATAGCAGCGGCAAAATCAATTACTCGTCTCAACCGGGTACCGGAAAAAGTCAGAACTAAGCTAAAAAGTTTTACAGTAAAAGACAATCAAGGTCACTTGGTAGGTAAAATAAAAGATGTATATTTTGATGAAAGCGGTCAACTCAATTTTGTGGTAGCAGGGCTAGGCAGCGAGAAAGCTCGGATATTTTTAGTGAGTATTAAGCTGCTAAAAAAAGTAGATTATCACCAAAAATCTTTGTTTGTAAGTGTTAATTCAGATGAAGTCGATCGGCTACCGGGAATTTCGGCAAATAGCGAGGCTCAGTCTGTAGAAAATTCCTCAGAAGCCCTGAATGAATTAACCAATAGCGAGTCAACTAAACCCTCAAAAGTTATGTCAAATCTAACAGATGCCGATCGCCAAAATGAGAATTTGGAGACGAGTGAAGAGGATGAAGACTTTGATATTGTCGATCGAGAAGTAATTCGCCTGCTAGAAGAACGATTGGTGATCAATCGCAGCAAGCGCAAAGTCGGCGAAGTCATTGTCCGCAAAGAAATTGAAACTCGGATGGTACAAGTGCCCATCCAGTGGGAAAAGCTAATTGTCGAACAAGTCGGCGACGATCCGAAGGTGTTGGCCGAAATAGATTTGGGCGAGGGAAGCATCACCGGTATAGATTTGGCGGGAATTAAGCACGATCGCGATGAACCGACAGTTAAGGCTGAGTTTACCTCGGTGCAGAAAGCCAGCAAAATCTTAAATTCGATCGCCTCTCAACCCCGCCACGGTTGCGTAAAAGTCCGCCTCGAACTCGTTCTGGAGAACCCGCAACTAGAGGAAACTTACCAAAAATGGATGACGGAAAGCCACTCCGACAGTTAAATAAAATTAGTTTGTAGCAAGGAATGCAAGTCCTCTGATTTTTATGAGGACTTGCATTCCTTACTAGCAACACCTATAAATTTTGAGCGATCGGCATACCGACCAAATCTTACCAAATTGCGGTAAAATCGTGGTGGTCAAATTTACAAGTATTTGAAAATGCCCAGCACCATCTCCGACATTAAAGTAAAAACGATCGCAGGCGCAGACAAGCAGCTAGGAGAGTACGCTGGTAAGGTACTCTTGATAGTTAACGTAGCTTCTCAATGCGGCTATACACCTCAATACAAAGGACTCGAAGAATTGAGCCAGAAATACAGCGCTGCTGGACTCCGCGTTTTAGGATTTCCCTGCAACGACTTCGGAGCACAAGAACCTGGAAGTAACGCAGAAATAGTCAATTTCTGTACTACCAAATACGGAGTCAGCTTTGAATTGTTTGACAAAGTACGCGCCAAAGGCAGTCAGCAGCATCCGCTGTACGCTAAACTTACGAGTGAAGCCGACCCCAAGGGTGATGTTTCCTGGAATTTTGAGAAATTCTTAGTTAACAAACAAGGTGAAGTAGTTGCCAGATTCCGCAGCAGCGTAGGCCCAGATTCCCCCGAACTGATCGCCGCCATTGAAAAAGAATTGGCAAAATAAGCAGTTCGGTAACGAATTTTTCAACAGATATAACAGATGGATGTTTAGTTATTGTATGGTGCGTCTGGGGTGAATGTTTTGCATACAGACTAACAATTTTCCCCCAGACGCACCATACTACGATTAGTTGACTTATTTTTGCTTCTCTTCCCCATTGTTGAGAAGTAATCAGCAATTAATAAATACTGATGATTGAATTATTTAATTGGAGAATCGTTTAATTTAATGGAAAATACATCGGGATTAGATTTAGCTGTAGGCTTACTAGCCTTCGCGATTCTGGGAGGTGGGCTGGCCATGCTGTTTGTAGGTATGGCATCATTCCCTAAAGAAAAGTAATAATAATTGAGATTATATCCTGACTGCGACTCCAATCAAATTGGTTCGTAGTGAGGACTTCAGTCCTCCAATTTCTATGAAAAGTGAAGTCCGTACCATTAAAATTTGAATAAATTTAAAAGCATTCATTTTTATAGCAACGGCCAAAAAAATTAGGAAGTTCTTAATTTCTGAAAGCCTTGATTTGATGGTTGATTTCTTCTTCCTAATGACTAATGACCAATGACTACTAACTAATGACTGAGGGCGGATATTTCCTTTTTCTGTAGTCATTTCTATCCTACAGCACTTCCAGATGTTGTGAGGTACAATAGAATCGACTAAAAATAATATACTAATGAAAGCATACTCAGTAGATTTGCGAGCCTTTCATAGTAGCAGCCCATCTACAGCAGAAGCTGTCGATCGGAAAAACAGCAAAAATATTTGCCTGCAGTAACATCTTAGTTCAAAAACTTATAAATAAACAAAAAATCGAGGGAATTTACAGCCTAAACCTAGGGGTAAACCCAGATTCAGTCATTTGAATAATGCGTCAAAAGAGTTGAGAGAAATAGTGGCAGTACATCCCGATACAACCTTGGTAGAATTGTGTGAGTTATTCGCCCAAAAGACAGGAAATTTGGTGGTAGAACAGCCATGTGTAACGCCTTACAAAAGTTGGGATTATAATCGCAAAAAAAATAGTAAGAAGTAGCCAATTCGGCACTGAAAGAGTCATGAAATTAAGGTTAGAGTAGGGGGGAAAGTCAAGCATATCGACACAAAAAATCTAGTATTTTTAGATGAAACTGGAGTATTACACTTGTTTAACAAGAACTCATGCTTCCAACGAGGCAAAGCGAGCCTATATGGATAACTTACCAGCGCCTAAAGTAGATTCAATTAAGCCTATGATTGAAGCGGTGGGTGCTTCTGTCTTGTGTTTGTCTCCATACTCTCCTGATTTTAATCCAATTGAATTATGGTGGTCGCAACTCAAATCTTTATTGCGACAGTTTTCACCAACCAGCACTAAAATGGTTGAAACGATAATTGCTGTGGCTATTGACTTAATTAATCCGAAACATCTCCAAAACTGGTTTACTAATTGCTGCTACTGTACCTCATAATATCCGGAAGTGCTGTATGTCATAAATATGGCTGATTCACAGATGGTCAGAAACCGGGTTTTTTCCAAAAATCTTTGGTTCTTACCGACAGATTAGGTCAAAAACCCGGTTTCTTTGGCGGAGTGCGTAACTCTTTTTAGTTAAACTGGAGTGCAACTTTTGACCCCATCGCTCTTGACAAATTCTTGATAAATCGATTCATCACCAAAAAAGTCGATCGCACTCTTAGGTTTTGCCATTCTCCCATCCAGCTACACTCAAAACGGGCGATCCTCTTCGTCGATCGGCCTCCCGCAGGCGCGCGCTTCCCTAACGCACCTACCCTCAAAAAAAGCGATCGCACCCGCCGCCCCTCCATAGCTGAGCCAGCTCTCATTTACTTTGCATATCGTAATGATTAGGCAGAGCTATCCTTTTTTCTCAGTGCCTTTTTGCTGCTCCCTCGTGGTTTTACACCAATAATTAAATGCGTATAACCTAATCTGCAAGCAGTCAAAAGTTTTGTTACAATGGGTACGCTGTTACAAAACGTAACTTATGCTGATTTCTATTTTAATAATTGACGTGGCCCTAGTTGCCTGGTCCTTGCACCTAATGCAAGAGGCGATCGCGCAACGGGAATTTTCACTAATCCTAGCCGGCATCCTAGTCGCGGTCTCAGCCGCAGCCCTGATCGTCGTCTACTTCCTCATGGGCTCTTGCTTGAGCCATTTAACCGCAATATCCCAACACACTTATTAAATAATCCTAGGGATTCGTTCATTGAAAAGCAGCCAGGAGATTTTAAAAAAAGTCCAAAGCCTTGCCAGTTCAAGGCTTCAAACTATTTTTTCAAAAAGGCTTGACAAACATTACTCCATTAAGGCATGATTGAGAGCGCGAAAAGAAAGGGGAATTAGCTCAGTTGGTAGAGCACTACAATGGCATTGTAGGGGTCAGCGGTTCGAGCCCGCTATTCTCCATAAACAAGATTAGAGCAACAAAATTAGATCGGACGGCGGTTGAAAGTGCCAGCGTCTTCTTAAATTCGATCGCACTTTCCCGTAAAATTAAAACAATCTACCCGCAAAAAAAGCAATTATCCCGTGGCAAAGTCAACTGAACCCAACAATCCAGAGAGGCCGAGCCAGCTTGCGCGATCGCCTCTGTACGACCTATCATTACAGCTCAAAGGTCGGATGGTACCATTTTCCGGGTGGGAGATGGCAGTGCAGTACGCAGGCATCAGCAGCGAACACCAAGCAGTACGCCAACAAGCTGGAATGTTCGACATTTCCCACATGGGAAAATTCTGCTTGAAAGGGAAACAACTAATCGAAAAATTTCAACCCTTAGTACCCTCAGACTTGAGTCGCTTGCAACCAGGTCAAGCTCAATATACAGTCTTATTAAATAACCAAGGCTGCATCATAGACGACATTATTTTCTACTGCCAAGAACCCGACGCGAACACCAACGAAGAACGTGCAACAATCATTGTCAACGCCGCCACTCGCATCACAGACAAAGCCTGGATAGAAGCCCACTTAGCATCTAGCGAAATTAGTTTTACCGACATCTCCAAAGACCAAGTTTTAATTGCAATTCAAGGCCAGGAAGCTGTCAACCATCTCCAGCCTTTTGTGGAAGACAACCTAGCACAAATTAAAGCCTTCGGACACTTAGAAACAAAACTGTTAGGACAGCCGAGTTTTATCGCCCGAACTGGTTACACCGGCGAAGATGGATTTGAAATCATGGTGGATATAGAAACAGGCAAAAAACTCTGGCAAAAATTCCTCGATGCTGGCGTTGTTCCCTGCGGATTGGGGGCCAGAGATACCTTGCGTTTAGAAGCAGGAATGGCACTTTACGGTCAAGATATCGACGACAGTACCACACCTTTTGAAGCTGGATTGGGTTGGGTAGTTCACCTCGACAGCAAAGGCGATTTTATTGGGCGCGAGGTTTTGGAACAGCAAAAAGCCAATGGAGTATCGAAGCGGTTGGTAGGGTTAGAAATGGAAGGGCGACACATTGCGCGCCACGGCTATCCGATAATATTTGAAAGCGAAACAGTAGGAGAAGTTACTAGCGGTACATTGTCGCCTACCTTGAATCGGGCCGTCGCCCTCGCGATGCTTCCGGTAAAATTAGCGAAAATCGGCCAGCGGTTAGAAGTCGAGATTCGCGGGAAAAATTATCCCGCGACGGTGGTTAAAAAACCATTTTATCGCTCTCCCAACCGCCCCAATTAAATGTAGAGTGCGTCAGCTTAAATTATCTGCGCCAGACAAGATAGCAGAGATATTTGATTTATATGACAACCGCAGATGTCAGGCAGATGCAACACAGATAAACGCAGATGCTTTTAACAAAGGAAAGCGAAGGGATGCCAGAAGTCTGCTGCAAATTGAGAAAATCGCCCTCTGACGCACCGTGGGAGTTTCAGATATTAAACGCCCATAATTTAATAAGATTTAACTGATACTTTTTGATTGCAAGGAATTGACATGGCACAAACATACCCTGATGACCTGAAATACTTAGACACCCACGAATACATCCGACTCGAAGGGGAAATCGCCACCATCGGGATTAGCGCTTTTGCCGTTGACCAACTCGGCGATATTGTATTTCTAGATTTGCCAGAAGTCGGCGCAGGGCTGGAAAAGGGCGAAGCTTTCGGTACAGTCGAGTCTGTGAAAGCAGTTGAAGATTTGAAAGCGCCTGTTACGGGTACAGTCGTAGAACGCAACGATGACATTATAGAGTCTCCCGAAAACTTGGCGGAAGACCCCTATGGGGCTGGCTGGCTGCTGAAAGTGCGCGTTGACAATCTCAGCGACGCCAGTGATGCTTTGTCTGTCGAAGAGTACCGCAAAATGGTGGAAGGGGAATAGGGGAGAGGGGGAGAGTGGGAGAG
>NZ_JADEWT010000115.1 GCF_015207505.1 Tychonema sp. LEGE 06208 | reverse complement strand
CGCATTGTTTGTACAGGTCTACTAACTTAATTCCTTGGTTGTCTATCCAATGTCTAAGAGTTTTGTTTCTGACAAATTGAGCCGTCCGAATCATGTCGTCGATGATTCGATATTGCTCTGCTTTGCCTTTCAACTTAAACTCTAAAACTATCATTGGAATAGTTTATCACTTTTGCTAAAACTTTTACCTATAAGTCTGTATATTTAACAAGTCTTCACAGTTCTTGTAATTAAAGCCTTCCTATAGCAATCCTAAATGATTGTCTGTAGGGACACGGCATTGCCGTCTCCCGGACACGGCACTGCCGTGTCCCTACAGATGGATTTGGGGGAAATCACATTTATGTTCGCCGCACGTGATAATGATTTAGGATTGCTATATAAGGACGGGGCTTTAGACCCAACTTTCTGGTAACAAAATCTACTCGATCCGGCTGCGCCGTAAGCGCAAAAAACCTCGGACAAACAAACATCTATCCGGTACAAAAGATATTAGACCTCTTTTGCAAAATCGGAAAATACCCTGAAATCATCTGGGTGAATCAGTGTTTATCTGTTTGATATCTGCGGTTTCTCGATCGAGCCCGTGACTTCTCCTGTGAAATCTGAAGTCTATTGATATTCACTTGCTTAACAATCAAACAGGCTTGAGCACCACAGCCGCGTAGCGACGGGGAGATAAATATTGTTGAGCTAGGCGCTGCAGGTCTAATGGTTGAAATGCTTTAATCGTGGTGGGATAGCTGAGCGCTAATTCGGCAGTGGCGATCGTACTGTAATATCCGTAAAGACCGGCTAACTGTCCCGGCGTTTCGATCGAAAAAGCAAAGTCATTGCACAGCAAACGCTTACAGCGCATCAGTTCTGCCTCCGAAACCGGCTCAGATTGCAATTCCCAAAGCCGATCGCAAATCCGAGCTTCCACTCCTTCGATATCATCCGCTTCCAAGACTGCACTAATAGTAAACAAACTAGATTCCCGTTGTAGCGAGAAAGAGCTTTCTATCGCCTCTACCAATTGTAATTCTTCGCGCAGTTCCCTGACCAAACGCGAAGTCCGCCCGTCTGCGAGCAACACTGAGAGCAAATCTAAGCCGCAAGCATTTTGCAACTGTTCAACTCCCGGCCCAGTCCAGGCCATCATCAGCCGCCCTTGTTCCAGTCGGGGGATGCGGAGTTCCTGACGGCGGATTTCTACCAGTGGCGGTTCCGCTTCTGCTGCAAATTTGGGACATTCCCACGGATCGGAAAATCGATCGAATGCTTTCTCTGTGATGTCTCTGGCTTGTTGTTCATCAATTCCCCCGACTATCACCACAGTCATATTATCCGGCTGATAGTGCCACCGATGAAAACACCGCATTTCGTGGGGAGTTCGCGACATCAGCAACTCTTCGGTTCCTAGTACCGATCGCCTGTAGGGATGTCGCTGGTAAACTGTTTCCATCATTGCTTGGAAACCCAGCCAATCGGGACTGTCTTGAGCTTGGCGGATTTCTTCGAGCACCACATCTCGTTCGCGATCGAATTCTGCATCGGGAATCGCAGCCCGCAGCAGCAATTCTGCCAGTGGCTGCGCCGTTTCTGCTAAATAGTCAGCCGCAGAGTTGACGAAAAAATGGGCGTAGTCGTGACTTGTAGCTGCATTGGCGACACCGCCGCGATTTTCGATTACCCGGTCAAATTGTCCTGGGGCGATCGAATCCGTCCCTTTAAATATCATGTGTTCGAGAAAATGAGCCATTCCCGACCAAGCATCGGTTTCCCGCGTAGCGCCAGCCTTCACCCACACGTCTAGCGCAACCACAGGTGTGGCCGGCATCCGTTGGTGAATGACCGTTAACCCATTGTGCAGCTTCCAGACATTGGCTGGGAACTCTAAAGCAGCGAGCAGTTGAGACAAGCTAGTTATTCTTAAACTTTAGTTAACTTCGGCTGCAACTATGGTAACGCTTTACTGATTTGCGATCTGGATTAATTGATACAAAACTCAGTTGACTGTTGGCTGTTGGCTGTTGGCTGTTGACTGTTGGCTGTTATTAAGGGTAATTTTGGCTTTTTTTTAAAACGACCTTAGCCTTAATCTAATACCATTTTTTTGTTTAAAAGTCAATAGGTTGCGCGGGATATTAATGAATCAGTCGGGAGAAAGAGGAAGCGATCGGAATATTCCAATAAATTAAAAGATATCAGAACACGAAAGAACACTAAAGACATCGAGAGGAGACACGACAGATGGTAGCTACCTTAGAAGATACCAAGCGCCAAGCGATCGCAACTAAATTAGCAGACATGAAAGCAGTGCAAAATCTGCTGATTGCTAACGAACAATTGTTCATCAATTCCTGCAGCGACTCCGAACTGCGCGATCGCTTCCGCGATATGCTCGAAGACGATCGCAAAAACTTGGGCGTACTGGAAACTACGATCGTCCAATACGGGGTTCAAAGCGAACCCAAAGAAACCACCACAAAAATGATCGAAGCAGTTCACAAACTAATGAAAGGTTCTGAACTCACAATGTTTGAAAAAGTGGGTCAGCACGAACTGCTCAAACACCAACAAACAATGGCCGGAATGTTAGTTCACAAAGCCGCTCAAGTAGTCGGCGCAGACATCGAAGCAGCCATTACTCCCCTCAACACAGTTAACTTTGAAAACCGCGCTCACCAAGAACAACTCAAAGGAGTTCTCGAAATCTTGGGCGTGCGGGAACTGACCGGAAAAGACCCCGATCAAGGCGTTTGGGCTCGCGTCCAAGATGCCGTCGCTGCTATGAGCGGCATCATCGGCGGTGCTGTCACCCGCACCAAAGATGAGATGAACATTGTCGAAATCATCACAATGGATCACCGCAAAGTCGATACCATATTTATGGAAATCGAAAAAACCGAAGATCCTCAAAAACTGCAAGAATTCTTCGGTCAACTTTACAAAGACTTAAGCGTGCACGCAGAAGCCGAAGAACAAATAGTTTATCCCGCAGTTCGCAGCTACTACACGGATACCCAAGAACTGTACGACGAGCAAGCAGAAATGAAGCAAATCCTCGCCAAAATCAAGGCTATGAACCCTAGTTCTGCGGATTTCAAAGCTCAAATCAAACTGCTCAAAACAGCGGTTCAGGATCACGTCAAGCAAGAAGAAGGCGATATGTTCCCTCAAATTCGCCGCAACCTGAGCGAAGCCCAAATGGAACAAATGGCTACTAAATTTAAAGCAGCCAAAAGCACGATTCAGCAAGAAATGGCTAAGATGAGCTAATTCAGCAGCAAGCTAATTTCCACTCTGGCAAAACTAGAGAATAGCTCAACTGCAACCTATCAATCCCGCTACCAAGGTGGCGGGATTACTGTTTTGTTTAACACCAATGTTCTACTTTATTGAGATGGATTTGATATTACTTGTAGGGGCGAGTTGACCAACAATACTGGCCAATAACTGACAATTTCAAAAACTCTTCCTCTGGCCGGGATATTACTTGATATAACTCCTAAAGGTATTTATGCACAAGTCGCGATCGCAAAAAACTGCACCCCAAAATTATATTTTGACGTGCAGTTTAAACCAACTAGCTGCTAATTGCTGAGTCTGAAACTAGAGACTCAAACTAACCTTAAAACAGCGGAGTCGAAGTTGGAGCGCCCAACATTAATTTAGGTTCATCAAGCTTCTGAGCTTCTAAAAACGATACGATCGAAGCTTCCGCCGCGTCTTTCAAAGCGTTGAAGTCAATAAAGCTACTTACGCCAGCAGTCTCAGGAGCGAGCAAGCTATCGACACTGCTCGCTTGCACCACAGCGGAACCGCCACCGTTAGTCAAAGGATCGGTGCTAGCAGCCGCAACACCCGCGTCGCCAGTCAGCAAATCGATGCTAGAACCAGTTCTTGTTGCCGCTGGTAGAGGCACCGAAGGCGAAGTATTGGGGCCCGGCACGTTAAAGGTAACAGGATTGGGCCCGGTTGGGATCGGGAACGGATTTTGAACGCTCGGATCGAAGACTTCCAAAACCGAGTAGTTCTCAGGGAACAAATTGGGAAATACAGCAATCCCGTTAGCATCCGTTCTTACCAGAGGTTCAGTTGCCGGATCGTAGCGGCCGTTCTTGTTCAAATCCAGAGTAAATGGGATATCGACCAGGGGCGGTTCGCCTGGATCTTGTGTGCCGTTACGGTTGTCGTCTCGGAATTTAGGCACCGACAGGTCATAGGTGCGAGAGTTGCCAATCAAAGCGCAGGTAAAAGTTTGATTGGGGCCCAGAACAATATTCAGCGCTGGAGTCGTCTGGAAGAAACCAGGAGGAGGTACTTCTCGAAGGTTGTAAGTACCCGGAGTCAAATTGTTGAACGCAAAGCGACCAAACTGATCGGTAGTCGTAGTGGCTTCCCCTGCATCCAAAGCACCGTTGTTATTCGTATCGAGATAGACAGTAACGTTGGGAATCGCCGGTTCATTTCCGTCTCGATAGCTGTTGAGGTTAAAGTCCTCGAATTTGCAACCGGTGATGTTGCTGTTCGGCGTGTTGGCAAAAGTAACGTTAGCGTCCTGAGTGCTCAGAGTCACGGGAACAGCAACAGATGTAGAAGGCGAGAAACCAGCCGGTACGACTTCTCGCACGGTGTAACTGCCCGTCGCCAAGTTGGTAAATGCTCCTCTTCCTTGGGCATTAGTCTGTATTTGTTGTTCTCCGGTGTCAGCAACCCCATTATTGTTGGTGTCGATGAAGACGGTAACACCGCTAAGGGGTGCTTCACCCTGAGTTGGCTCGTAGCGACCGTCTCCGTTCAGGTCATTGTATTTGAATACAGTGATGTTAGGTCGAGTGTTGCCCACACCAGCATTCGTTCCAGCGCCAGTATTAGCTCCCACAGGAGTAAAGGTAAGTGCCGGTGAGGGGTTAGTCGCTGGGAAAGCCAAAGGCGTGTTCGCAAAAATCGGTCGTACACCCGTGACTGCAATAGAAGGTTCCCCTGGCTGTTGGATGCCGTCTAAGTTGTTGTCTACGAATTTAGGGTCGTTTGGTTTCAGTGTATAGGTTGAGTCTGCTACTAACAGCGGTTGCTCTCTGCTGATCGAGGCCTGGAACCGTGCCTGCGGGCCTGGTGCAGAAACCAGAGCGGGGTTGGGAGTTGTTGCTACTGGAGCATTGAGATTGCCGGGAGGAATGTTAGGCCCACCTACTTCGCTCAGAGAGGTTTGGGGAAAAACTTCCAAAACTGAATAATTGGCCGCTCGCAAATTTTTAAAGGTAGCCACTCCGTTGACATCGGTGATGGCAACTGGTTCAGCGGCGGCTCCATCCCAGCGACCGTTACCGTTCAAATCTAAAATGAAGGGTACGTTAGCAATGGGGGATTCCAAAACTCCATTGACCACATTTCGCGTGCCGCTGCGGTCTAGGTCCCGAAATTTGTTAATTTCAATTTGATAGAGCGGAGTGTCACCAACTTGAGCGCAGGCAAAGGTTTGGCCGGCGGCTACCGTTACGTCGAGTACGGGAATGTTGTTGGGTGGGGTGCTTTGGGGGAAATCTTGTGTTTCTAAAGGTTCTGCGGTCGGACTGTTAACTCTTAGTCCGTTTGCATCAACTTGTGGTGCGATCCGTTCTTCCCGAACTTTGTAGGTTCCGGGCGCTACGTCAAACGACCACGCACCATTTTTGTCTGTTAGGGTGTTGGGTTCGCCTGCATCGCGTTGGCCGTTGCCATTTATATCAAGATATATCCTGACATTTTTAATGCCCGGTTCATTCCCGTCTCGAAAGCCGTCGCCATTTACGTCTAGGTATTTGCATCCAACGATCCGGCTGCCCACAACTTGGGTGTTGCCAAAGAAAACGTTGGCGTTTGTGTTTCCAACAGTTACAGCGAGGGGATTGGGAGTCGTACTACGGAAACCTGCGGGTACTGTGGTTTCTGTGAGTACGTAGTTGCCGGGAACAAGATTGATGAATGAGAACGATCCGTTGGCGTTTGTCAGTACGGAGACATCCCCTGCATCTAATGTGCCGTTGCTGCCGACCGCAGGTTCGAGGAGAATGGGGACGTTTGCCAGACCCGGTTCATTGGCCTGTCTGATCCCATCCGCATTCAAGTCATTGAACTTGATGCCTATAATTGCCGGGCCTGCATTCCCAACCTGTAATTGCTGGGCAATCCGCTCTTCGTTAGTTAAATCTGCCATGATTTCTCTCCTTCACACCTAAATCCACGTTAATTACAGACTACTGTATGGGTTTGTCAATAGCTGAGTAGCTTTTGCTAGTCGCTGACAATTGCCACTCGATTTTACATACGTCTGCGCTTGAGGTAATGTTCCCCATCTCACACAACAATGCCTCAAGCTTTGTCGCTGGCAAGTATATCAGGTTTTGAAGAACCCTGGCAATTTGAGGGCAACCTCTTCAAGATTTGCACGCCTTCTGTGTCCCTACTTACTTGCTGTTTCGAGCTTTAAAAAGCCTAAGACTTAGTGTTCTCCCCGATATCTAGTCAGGCTGCATCATTCAGGTTTGTCACGGTTCGCTGTGAAGAGGCGATCGCAGCCTCTGGGATTGCCAACCTGAAAAAACTTTAGACCGATCGAGCGATCGGACTCGAACTGACTTGCTTTGCCTGGAAATATGTCGGTCGGCCTTGGGGAACTGTCTGATAGTTTCTCACTCACGATCGATCCTAAAGCCTCTGAATCTTGCATCCAATATACAAGCCTGCTTCGGAGTTGCCGGAACTCAGGCTTGAGTGTTGGAGGTTGCCAACAATACGGTATCACGCGATCGCCCTTTAACCACTTCCCACTGTCGATCGGCGGTTTGGGCTTCGTGGCGATTCCGGTTCCCGATCGCCGCGCCGCGCCTACTTTTTTTTACCCTACATCACCGACAAATCCCTCGCACCCGACGGCACGAAAGAGTTTCCGAGATTCCAATTAATTAATTCGTTTTTATTGACAAATTCACCCACTTGTGTATTTGGCTCCCGACCGACATTCTGTTGCCCCAAGTTAGGAAGATTGCCTAAACTCGCCGCTTGTCGATCGACCAAAAAATCACTAATTGGATAAATAGCACGACCAGCGCTCGAAAGCAAGCTATCCGCCGCCATCAAAGCCTCCGGTTCCGCACCCGCAGAGTTGCCCCCATCCGTCAGCGAGTCGCCACTCAAAGATTTAGCCGATCGACCCTCAGCCTCTCCCGTCAGCAAATCGATAGTGCTAGCCCGAACATCTGCCGAGACAACAACCACCGCAGGCGGAGTCGTTTGAATGAAGCCCGGAGGCTGAACTTCCCGGATTACGTAACTACCTACCGGAACGTTGCGGAAACTGTAATTCCCCTGACTGTCGCTCAAGGTACTCGCTTCGCCCGGATCTAAACTGCTGTTGTTGTTGAGGTCGATGTAAATTTGGGTATTGGCGATCGGCGGTTCCCCGGCATCGAGGCGACCGTTGGCATTAAAATCGTTAAATTTGACACCGCTAATCGTCCCCGTTACCAACACGTTACCAAAGCTGAGGTTAGTCGCATTTGTGCCGTTACCGACGGTAATGGGAGTCGGACTTGGCGTGGTTTGTCGAAAACCGGGCTGCGGGACTTCCCTCACGAAATAAGTGCCTTGGGGCAAGTTGATAAAAGAGAAATTGCCTTGGGGGTTGGTTAAAGTCGAAGGTTCATTGGGATCGCTAGCGTTGTTGTTGTTGAGGTCGATGTAAATCGGCCAGTTGGCAACTCTCGGTTCCGTCGGTTCGTTGATACCGTTAGCGTTGAGGTCGTTGAACTTGAAACCGCTGATGCTGCCGGTGGGGAAATTGTTGCCGAAGTTGACGCCGACAGCGTTAGTGTTGCCCGTAATGTCGATCGCCCCTGGATTTGGCGTAGTCTGAACCCATCCGGGCTGCTGAACTTCCCTCACCAAATAGCGGCCGGGGGAAACATTGCCAAAAGTGTAGTTACCTTCCGGGTTAGTGATGGTATTCGGTTCGCCCGGATCGAGGCTGTTGTTGCCGTTGAGGTCGAGATAAATTTGCCAGTTAGCCAGAGGCGGGTCAGTCGCGTCTCGGATGCTGTTGGCATTCAGGTCATTGTACTTAATACCGCTGATGCTGCCGACAAAAAAGACATTGCCAAAATTGACGTTGTTGATATTGGCATTGGAAGTAACGTTAATCGGGCCAGGGTCTGGCGTAGTTTGGATAAAACCCGGTTGCTGGACTTCTCTCACCAAATATGTGTCTGCAGGAATATTGACAAATGCGTAATTGCCTTGAAGGTTTGTAATAGTAGAAGGTTCGCCGCCGTCGAGCCTGTTGTTACGGTTGAGGTCGAGATAAATTTGCCAGTTAGCTAGGGGTTGTTCCCCTGGGTCTTGGCGGCCGTTGCTGTTGATGTCGTTGAATTTTGTCCCGGCGATCGTCCCGGCGTTGAAGTTGTTGCCAAAATTGATATTGCCAGCAAAAGTCCCGCTGTTAATCGTGATGGGTGCGGGATTGGGCGTAGTTTGGCGAAAGTTCGGCTGCTGGACTTCCCTAACTTGGTAAGTCCCAGGCGGCAGGTTGGCGAAGGTGTAGTTGCCTTGGGCGTTGGTGACGGTGGAAGGTTCGTTAAAGTCAAGTCGATCGTTGTTGTTGAGGTCGAGGTAGATTTGCCAGTTGGGAATTGGCACTTCGCCGCCATCGGGCCGCCCGTTGGCGTTGAAATCGTTGTATTTATTGCCGCTGATGCTGCCGACTTGGAAGTTGCCGATGTTGACGTTGCCGATGTCTATTTGGCTGGCGGTTCTGGTGGGGATGCTGGATTTTGTCATCGGAAAATGTGGGTGGAAACCCCGTTATTGTAGGACGGCTTTATATTGGATACAATTTTAATTGTCAAAGACCCACCCGCGACGATGGAGACATAAACCCGCGTCTCCAAAGTTTGCGAACAATCGCAACGGGGCAGAAAAATCGGTGGCGTTGCTGAATGAAAGTATGATGGGTCTGTAGGGGTAAAGCAAAGAGTGCTTACCCCGTCGGCGGTGAGGGCAACCACAGGGGGATTGCCCGGAGGATTTCATCTCCTAATTCAGCAACGCCAGTAAGCGAACAAATCTTTGCCCGAACTATTGCCTTTGGCGTTTTCAACAGATAAGATGGTTACAGAGTCTGTTGAAACCATGAACCAAGTTATCACCGCCAAACTAAAGTTAAAGCTCACAGCCGATCAGAAATCAGTAGTACGCGATACTACGTTAGCTTATCGTGACGCTTTGAACTATACCTCGGTAATTGCTTTCGACAATGGCAAGTCTAGCAAGGGCGCTAAGTTGCAAAAACTGGTTTACAACAATTTGCGCTCTGATTTTAAGTTAGGCGCGCAGATGGCGTGTAACGTACCCAGGCAAGTCGCTGCAACATTTAAAGCATTGATGACAAAGGTTAAACAGAATAGCGAAGTAATAAAAAAAGGATACACTAAGAAGCGATTTAAAGGGCTTGACAAAGCTCCCAGATACTCGTCTCGAACCGCGACCTTGAATTACTAGCGCGACTATTCCTTTAAGCCCGGTCAGCAAGTCAGCATTGGAACATTGAATGGTCGTATCGTTGTCTCTTATGAAGGCTGGAATAAACACTTAGACTTAATCAGATCCTGCTCAAAAATTGGAGCAGCGAAGATAGTTTACCAGCGTTCTTCCAAAACTTACTATTTAATGGTAAGTATTGAGATTGAATTACCAGATATTGAGCCAACTACCATCACCAGAATTGCTGGTGTTGACGTGGGAATGAGATATCTGGCAGTAGAAACAGACCTCAACAATAAGTCTGCCTTCTATTCCGGTAAAGCATCACGACATCGAGCCAATCAATATCAGAAGGCTCGAAGAACTTTACAGCGTAAAGACACCCGTTCGGCCAAGCGAAGATTAATCGCTTTATCGGGACGGGAGAGACGGTTTATCGCTGATGTGAACCACCAAATCAGTAAAGAAATAGCCAAGCCGGTTAGCTTGATTGGACTGGAAGACTTGACCGGAATCCGTGAAAGAACGAAGTCAAAATCTGGCAAAAAGGCAAGCAAGAAACAGCGCAAAGCTAATCGGAACAGCGCTAGATGGTCTTTCGCCGAATTACACGGTTACATTCACTACAAAGCTAATTTGACTGGTAGTTTAGCGACTAAAGTTCCAGCGCATTACACTTCGCAGAGTTGCCCTAAATGTGGGCATACCTCGAAGGCTAATCGACCGAACAAGGGGCTAATGTTTCGCTGTGAATGTTGTGGTAATGAATTACACGCTGATTTGGTTGGGGCGCGAAACATTGCAATGAGAACGTTGCTCGTTCGGCAAGACTGGACGAGTACGGGGAGCTTGTCAGTATCCCCCGATGTGTCGCGCGATGAAACTAAAGCTGATATCCTGCAAAGGTTTTCAGAATTGCGGTGGAGCGTAGATACAAGCCCTCATCATAGCGGTACTCCGCTTGGTGATGGGTAATTGACTGTTTGCTCTACGGCAATCTAGCAGTTTTTTTGCCAATTGCAGCTATTTCAGGGGATTAATTTTTTGCTCGGAGGGAAGCGCTGAGAATCAAAAATGCCCGATGCCCTGTTTGGCCGATGCCTGATGCCCGATGCCCGATGCCCAATTTTTGCCAGATTTGATGTACGATCGCCAAGAGTTGTGCAGACAGAGGTCGAATTTTCCATGTCCCGAAACCAGACAGCACGCTGGAATGAAGCTCGCGAGGTTCTGAGTTGGCCCCTAGGCTGGGGTTTGTGCGGTTTTTTGGCAATAAGTTCGATCGCCTCTACTCCTGCTGCTGCACAGCTACCGGCCTCCGAACCCGCTAACAATAATAGCCCGATCGCCCAAACAGCCCAAACAGGTGCGATCGTCCGTCCCGCCATCAAATTGGGCAGCCGCGGCTCGGAAGTGCGCGAACTTCAAGCTGCTCTTGCGTTGTTGGGATTTTACGCTGACAGTGTAGACGGGATTTTCTCGCAAAGCACCGCTAAAGCTGTGTCTCAGTTCCAGGAAGCAGCAGGCATCGCCCCAGACGGTATTGTCGGTCAAGATACTTGGAACCGGCTGTTTCCTGCGACTCCTGGGGCGATCGAAAGCCCGATCGCCAACAATCCTGCAACGGCAGAAAACTCAGAGATTAACCCACAACCGCAGCCCACCAATTTTCCGATTTTGAGAAGAAGAATGCGGGGCCCGGCGGTCAGAGATTTGCAAGAACGACTGCGGGCGAAGGGATTTTTGCGCGTTAGTGCTGACGGCGTTTTCGGGGCGGAAACTCAAGCTGCTGTCAAGGCTGCTCAGCTACAATATCAACTACCAGCAGACGGCATTGTCGGCCGCGCTACTTGGGAAGCTTTGCTGCGCTGAAAGCCAGCAAATACTGTCGGATATAGCATTTCTCAGAAAGATGAGCTGTCGCTGGCCCGCGCAGGGCATCGGCCCGCGCAGGGCATAGGCCCGCGCCGGGCATACCTCACTTTCTTGACAACCGCTATATGCACATGGCGCGATCCTCTGCGAGGGCTAACGGGCGATCGTACAAATTGTTAAGTCCATCAACCTAATTAAACATACAGTCTGGAACTCTAAAAAGCCTGCTGTATATACCTTCTTCCTGATGACGCTGTACGGAAAGCTCCGAGGCGACAGCAAAACATGACGTTGGACTAATGACTAATGACTAATGATTAATGACTAATGACTAATGACTAATGACTTAAAAAGTGTCAAGTTTAGTAAAGAAAGTATTGTCATGGCGGAAGTTGGTGTTATGTTAAATACATGAGGGGCAGAACCAAGAAGCAAAAAAAACTTGGATAAAAAATTTGAAATTAGAGTATTTGTCCCGATCGACTCTAGTTCGCAGGCCATGCCTGAATCGTATAGTTTATTAGCAAAGAAAGGTTGATCTTGCGATCGAGATTTGTGAAATAGCTTGAGGCGATTTGAGAAATCGAATGTCAACAAGTTAGAATGGCGATCGCGCAGTCAAACACAGAAGTCTGCATAGGCTCCGCTATTAGCTATATCGCCCGCAGAGCAATTGCCAAAAAGTAAACTTTAGTAGTAGTTTTGCTGGATTTCAGCACAGCTAAAAACCCACTTGAATCAATTTAACTCACAAATGTTTTAGGGTCTGGCATCCGATATGCTAGGCCCTAAAATTTTGCGTGCAGTTGGCAGTTGGCAGTTGGTGGTTGGCAGTTGGTGGTTGGCAGTTGGTGGTTGGCAGTTGGTGGTTGGTGGTTGGCATTAGCTAATAAGCTGTTGCGGCATTTAAACTGTATATCAAAAAACAATAAAACAATGAGTGGGGTGTCCCGCCCTGAATATGCAATGTTTATTTGCGCTACACGTTACAGCTTAATAATATCGTTTCCGGCTGCATCGTCAGGTGATAAATTAGAGGGCAATTCATGAAGGATTTTTACAAATCACCACCTATCTCGGTGCAATTTTCAGTTATTCGATTCACAGTCAACAGTCAACAGTCAACATCATGAGGAATGCAACCGGAATTGATCTAACAACAAACAACTGACAACAAACAACTGGCAACTGCCAAGCCCATTTCATTTAATATCTTCAATGCGAGCATTCAAACCGTTAACGGTGAGAATTTGGAGCAATTCGTCAGCTTTTTCGCGCTCCCGAAAAGCGCCGGCTTGCATTACCGATCGCCCGTTGGTAAAAGTCCGAAAAGCATCGGGAACCAAGGAGAGTATTTTTTGTCTGTCGCCGGAACTCTGGGCATCCACCACAACTCGATACCGGAAACCCAAAGCAATAGCTCGATCGAATGACGGCGAATTCTCCGAACCTGCCACAGAATTACCCCCTAAAATAGCAGGTACGTAGCCGCCCCTTCCTAGAGGAATGTTGCGGCCAGGAACCGGCAATTTACCCTCGGAAGAAACCGAACTAGACCTATCAAAATTGGGCGAAATTATTGGTTGCTCTACTGAACTTTCTCGAACAGATCGAGCATCGGGATCTGGTACGGGAATTGCGATCGCCCCTGGAACAATCGATGCAGCAGTGGCATTTATCGGAGCAATTTCTTGCCGCAACTGAGGGTTAGACGACCTTATGGAAACAGGCTGTGGTGGCGCAATTAGCGCTCTTTCAACTCGGGGAGTTAGCCGCCCCGGAGTGTAAACAGGGAGAGAAGTTTCAGGGCCGCCGATACTCGCAGATCGATCGGACGTTAGCAGCAAACCACTGCCCGCAATGGGCGCAGGCGGGCTAAAAGTTCCAGCCACAGCTACCGAACCCGTCGTGCGATTGCTCAACAATTGATTGCCGTAAGCTGGGATTACTTGACCTTTCGCCGCATTGTTGACATCGTACTGACCGTTGTTGCGAATGACATTGCCCCCCGGTTCGGCCGCAGTTCCCAAATCCGGCAGAGCTCGGGCGATCGCCACAATTCCGTCCCGCTTGTTACTTTCGATATAATTGTTACGCAGCACCGGTCTAGCATCAGCTTGCACCACGACGCCGTCCTTATTCCGAGTAATTTTGTTACCGATCAGCAAAGGCGAGGCGTTCTGCGCTACATTCACGCCAAATCCAGTGTCTTCAAACACATTATCTCGAACTTCCGGCCGGGAACTGCCAAAAATCGTAATCCCGTTAGCTCCATTTTTCGAGAAAACATTGCCGCCAATCGTCGGCCTTCCAGTTCCCACTACCGAAATCCCGTCGTGAGTGCTCCCCGAAAAAGTATTGTTGACAACCGTCGGAGAACTCGATTCGATCCACAAAGCGTAACCGCGATAGTTGGTATTTGTCACTGTCACCCCGCTGAGTCCCGCCCCGTCTGCGCCTAAAATTGCGATGTTTTGACCCGCCGAAGTCGGGCTGAGGAATTCTCCTCCGCCTTTGATCACAATATTCTGGCCGCGAGTGTTGGGATTTCCCTGGACAGTCACGCTGGGTCTGAGCATTAATGGAAATTTTTCGCCGCTTTGAGCGCTGTAAGTACCGGGCGCTAGTAAAATTGCTGTTTTGGGCGGGGCTACGCTTAAGGCGTAGGTGAGGGTTTTGAATGGCGATCGATCGCTCCCGTTACCTCCTGTGTCGCTACCACCGCTAGAACTCACGTAGAGTATGTTAATGTTGCTTTCTGGCGCTTGAGAAAGAAGCTGCACCGGGGGGATACCCGCAGCGACAACTGAGGCTTGAGGGCTATAAAAAGCTGTGCTGGCAAAGACGAGCAGCAAGCAAGAACTTAAAGCTTTCCTTGGCGATGGCGTTCCGCCCCGCAAGCTACGATTTTCTTTGCACTCGCTCTGTTTTGAATTTAGGAACATAAAAAAACACAATTTATCTTTGAGCCAAATTTCGCATTCCCTGTTTCGTGTCTGGTTTTGGCGATCGCAGTTTGATTTCACCCGCCTGCTGGCGTTTTCTGCTGTTAATGTTTTGTTGGCGTTGCTGAATGAAAGTATGATGGATTTGTAGGGGTAAAGCCCCCGTGCTTACCCCGTCGGCGGTGGGGGCAACCACGGGGGGATTGCCCCTACAGATTTCATCTCCCAATTCAGCAACGCCATGTTTTGTTTTGCTCTGCTAACCTGACGGCTCTCCTCCGAAGTGTGGTATGCAGTTTAACGATTCCACTTTGATCAAGTTTGATCTATTATGCTTTGTTTTTTTCAAATTCCCTAAAACTTAAAAATTTGTCAAATTTAGATCCGTTGATGCCAAAATTAGGTCGGTCGTTTTTGCCACAATCTTGACTGTGTGGGAGAATGTAGCAGTTTGAAAGGTAGGATTAATTTTAATTAAGGTGGTTCTGAATGACCGAGAAACAAAACAGAACTTTACCGGCACAGCCGGCACTCTGCCGGATTTTAGATGCAAATCTAGACCGCGCGCGCGAAGGGTTGAGAATTATTGAAGAATGGTGCAGGTTTGGTCTTAACAACGCCGAAAAGGCCCTGGCGTGCAAACAACTGCGTCAGGAATTGGCGGCTTGGCACACGGCAGAATTACGCAGCGCTAGGGATACGCCGGCAGATCCGGGGACGGAGTTGACTCACCCGCAGGAAGAGCAGCGATCGAGCATCCAGCAGCTACTGGAGGCGAATTTCTGTCGGGTGGAAGAAGCTCTGCGGGTACTGGAAGAGTACGGCAAAGTTTACGATCCAAATATGGGCAAGGCTTTTAAGCAGATGCGCTATCGGGTGTATACTCTCGAAAGCGATTTGCTGGCTTACCGGCGCTACCAGCAGTTACTTCGATCGCACTTATATCTGGTAACTTCGCCCCGAGACAATTTGTTACAAGTCGTAGAAGCTGCTTTGCAAGGCGGGCTGACTTTGGTGCAGTACCGCGACAAAACCTCCGACGATGCGGTAAGGTTGGCCAACGCGCGGCAGATGAGCGAACTTTGTCACCGCTACGATGCTTTGTTGATTGTGAACGATCGCGTGGATTTGGCGATCGCAGTGGATGCCGACGGCGTACACTTAGGGCAGCAAGATTTGCCTGTAGGCGAAGCGCGCAGGTTGCTCGGCCCGGGACGGATTATCGGCTGTTCGACTACCAATGGCGAGGAAATGCAGCGAGCTATTGATGCCGGAGCCGACTATATTGGAGTTGGGCCTGTCTACGAAACTCCCACCAAAGCAAACAAGCCGGCGGCGGGTTTGGACTATGTGAGGTATGCTGCTGATAAGTCGCCTGTTCCTTGGTTTGCGATCGGCGGAATTGATATCAACAACCTAGATCGAGTATTGAATGCTGGAGCTCAAAGAGTTGCCGTAGTGCGATCGATTATGGAAGCAGAACAGCCTACTTTAGTCACGCAGTTTTTGATATCGCAGTTGATTCGGATGCAGAATCTGAAAGCCCAGAAAGCTTTGCAAGGGACAAGCTAAGTTTATTAGCTTAGTTGATTAGCAATTTGTCGGGCGGGTTTCGTATACCGATATAACCCGTCTGAGTTCGGGTTTTGTCTGACTTTCTGGCAGTTCAAACCGGCGAGTCTTTTCATTTCAAACATATTGAAATATAATTTTTGTACCGAAGCAGCTCTAAAAACTGATAATATTTAAATGATGACAAATCAAATTGCCCTGGAAGTTAACGGAGAAAAACGCAATTGTGCGATCGACACACCGTTACCAAAATTACTAGAACAACTAGGATTAAACCCGCGCTTAATAGCTGTGGAGTACAACGGCGAAATCCTGCACAAACAATTTTGGGAAACCACAAACATCCAAGAGGGTGACATCCTAGAAGTAGTCACAATCGTCGGAGGAGGTTAGCACAAAGCGAGCGAATAATACCAAATCCCTTGGTATCCAAATTATTCATCTCTCTCTTCTCTTCCTCTGTGCTCTCTGCGGTCTCTGCGGTTAAATCATTCCGAATTTATCACAAAAATTGTCTACCAAACATGACATCCCCGACTTCTTTAAGAAGTCGAGGATATGGGTATATTGAGATATGAAATCAGGAAGCATATCCCCAATTATATGCGTTCCCAGGCATAGCCTAGGAACGCATTAAATTAAACTGCTACAGCTTCGGCAACAGGTGCTGCAACCACAGGATAAATGCTCACTTTCTTGCGAGTTTTGCCCTTTCTTTCAAAAGTCACAACACCATCAATCATGGCAAACAAAGTATCATCTCTGCCGATACCAACATTATTACCGGGGTGAACTTTCGTGCCGCGTTGACGAATCAAAATGTTGCCAGCTTTGACAACTTGACCGCCGTACTTTTTGACACCAAGACGCTGGGAATTAGAGTCGCGTCCGTTACGTGTGCTGCCTGTACCTTTCTTATGGGCCATAATGTCCTCAACTTTATTTACTATTGTTTATTCTGATTCAATTTCGCCAGTTTGGGGAGTTTCCACAACTGCTTGAGACAAATCTCTCGCGGCCAAAACAACACCATTGACTGTAATAGAGTCAATCATAAACCGAGTTGTTTCTTGGCGGTGTCCTTTTTTCTTCCGAGTTTTCTTTTTCGGCTTCATCTTGTAGACGAGGACTTTGCGGCCCCGGAAATGCCGCAGCACAGTTCCTTCGACTGTGGCATTTTCTACTAGAGGCTGGCCGATATGAACGTCGTCTTCGTGCTGGATCAGAAATACTTTGTCAATGGTGACTTGTGATTCAGCTTCCACGTGAAGCAGTTCGATGTCGTAGAAGCGGCCCGGTTCTACTCGAAATTGTTTGCCGCCGGTCTCAATAATTGCGTAGGTCATGGGATAGTCGTTGGGTTTGCCGTACAGGTAGCTGGTTAGTCATTGGTCATTAGTCATTAGTCATTAGTCATCAGTCATTAGTCATGAGTCATTAGTTATGAACTTTTGGCTGTGGACTTTTGGCTGTGGACTTTTGACGGCTGCTCTCCAGCTTTTGGAATGTCTCGACCTGATCCGAGCAGGATTTAGACAGACAATCTACAATTATTGTTGATTTGGGTATTTTTGTCAAGTTCTCCCGTGCGCCGCAATTTTCTAATTAGGCAGTCTTGCACGCAAAGGCGGTCATAAACCGGTTTTTTTTGACGAAAAGGCGCGTTTTCACCCAGAGTAAGGATAAAAAACCCGGTTTCTTTGGTCTGAATGTCGCGAACTGTTAGGGATAAAAACAGAAGATACTGGACATTTTTATCCAATTTATCCAAATTCAAGCAGTCGCAGAACACCTGCTACTTCGCAACAATTCCAAAGCCTGATGTCTTACCCTGCCCTCCATCACCTCTTTTTGTAAAGTAATAAAAGCCTCAAAATCTTCCAAACCGTACTTAGTCATCTGCAACTGCTGTCGCAACATTTCTTCTGCCTCAACCGTTAAATAACCTGTTTTTAAAGCTTTTTGGACAATGGTACTGATTAAAGTCATAGTAGATTCACCTGCAGGCACGCACGTAAACAGTGGAGTTTTGTCACCAGACTAACTCAGATTTTAGTTTGTTTCCCGATCGCCCTTCAAATAAGTCAAATCTACCTTAAGGCATATTTTAAACTATCGATTTGTCAGTAGATCATTGTATCAATTTTTACTCACAAATGCGATTCAATTGATGATTGAACAGCTATTCTTGAAACTCAAGCTACACATCAATAGTGTAGGATACTTTGAAACCAACTGGCAATCCCTTGCCCTGCCTAGGAATCATCTAATGTTAAAAAATGAGATTAAATTTAAAAATGTAGCCCAATTTAGAGCCACAGGGATTAGTTAGTTTCTAACAACAGTCGCCATTCTCTGACAGCAAAGGGAGGAACCAGCAACGCAGCTTTTTTTTCACCTTTCACTGGCAAGTTCAACCGCAAAGGCTGATTGCTTTCGACTTGTGTAATGATTGATTTAAAATCGTATTCTCCGACATTAACCGGCAAATCCGACTCGCTCCAAATATCATTAGCCATGCCCATTGCGCGACTTCCCGCAGCCACATTCAGCGGCACAGGGTGCTGCAATTCTGTTCCGGGAAACCCTACCAATCTTAGATTAAAAGAGTTTACTACTCCCGACTTTACTCGCTTGTACAAAACAACTTGCCATGCTTTGTCATCAGTATCGCGCAGGCTTTGTACGGAACGAAACATTACTCTGTCGCCCGCTTCTGGATACTTGTGAATCG
Source organism: Tychonema sp. LEGE 06208 (assembly GCF_015207505.1). Taxonomy (GTDB): domain Bacteria; phylum Cyanobacteriota; class Cyanobacteriia; order Cyanobacteriales; family Microcoleaceae; genus Microcoleus. The sequence continues at coordinate 2,671 of NZ_JADEWT010000115.1, read as the reverse complement.
AGGCAAAAGCGGGCGGGCTGAGAGTTAAGGTTAGATACAAACACAAGCTAATGATTGTTAAAGCCTGGAAAAAGGAAGGTTTTTTACTGAGATTGTTCATAGGATGACCAAAATATCGCTTATTACCCAAAAGTTTAATACATAAAAAAGTAGGATGCGTGCGACGCGCCCTACTACTCATTTTAAACCTAGATGAATCCAACTGCCTGCTTAGGCAGGGGGAAGAGCATAAAAAGCAACTCCCTCATCCCGGAAATCTGACCTCCCCTGTACCGCACGCCGCTGCTCGTCGCTTGCTGTGAAAAAGTGTGTAATATTTAGCGAATTTTCCCGTTCCCTCGCCAGGTTAGTAAAACGATAGACGGGTATTGCACCCGGAACTGCCGTGCTATATGAATTGAAAACCTCCCCCTGATCGCGGAACTGGGGTAAGGTGCGAACAAACTGTATCTCACCAGGTTTATTCGTAAAGAAATAGGTTCCTGATGCCGTATTTAAGAAGCGTTCAACCTTGGCATTACCGTCGCCTGGAGCAACAAATTCATCGCCTTCACTCTGGAAACGAGAAGGGTTGGTTAGTCGGTCACTTTTCTCTATTGGATCTGTAGTATAAAAATGCCCTCCTGCCGTCTTGTCAAAGAAACGCGCCACGGGAACGCCACTACTGCCTTCTGGATTTACAGGCGCACCTGTTATAGGGTCTTTCAAGGTGACACTGCCACTGGGAGTTGAAACCTGTAATGTGAAAGGCTGAGGAACTTGTGTTAACGTATTATAGCTAGTCACGCGGACTACATAGTCCACACCAGGCACACTTGTAAGCGGGAAAGAAGCCCCATTGGAGTATTTAGTACCAGGAGAACTCGCTATTTTTGCGTTTGGGAAGCCGCCGCTATCATCATCCTCAGCAAGAAGAAGAGCCCCATCAGCGACATTCGCACCCCTGCTGCCTTTGGGTACCTGAAAGACTTGCAGGTAAGGGTCGAAGCTTGTGCTCAGATCTTTAAATAGATCAATTGATATAGGCTGATTAACTAACCCTACGTCTAAGAGGTAATCTTTAGCGCGAGTTCTTGCCGAACCATCGTTAGGATTAGGAGTCGGGATATCCTTGTCAGTTGTAGTTAACTGATTTGTCACTTGAACTGATGCCATTTAAGCTGTCCTCTTAACTTTTTTGATAGCAGGTGTTATAAAATACTGCCTTCTACATTTATAAAATACTCAAGACTGATAAGTTACCTAAGAGCTATTAGTATTTTTATTAGGTATTTTTGTGAAAAGTATACCAACGCGGGAAGTGATTTTATTTTAAAGAAATTTAACAATTATATAAAACATTGTCTGACATCAGTAAAACCCACATTCCGCACCCTACGGTGTCACACAGCATAATTACTTATAAAAATCAATTTTTCCAGTAAAAAGTTATATGTTATTAGAAAAATATTTTTTTATATACGGTATATCAGTATAATTTATAGCTGGAGGGTTCGATAAAAATAAGTAAAAACCGATTGCGACAGTTGAGGGTGCGGAATGTGGGAGAAGAATACACAAAAAGTTAGTGCCTTAAGCAGATAAAATTGTAAATAATTATAAATAATTATAAAGATACCATGACACACCTAAATAAACCCTTACAAATATCAGAACAGAAGTTTATAGAGGCTGCGGCTTGCTGGAATCTCGAACAGTTATATGCAGACTTGACAGCAGCCAAACAAGAGTACGCTAGCAGTACAAAGCAGCGACTCACTCCTTTAGAAAAAACTTACCTGCGAGGATTGCTTTGCAATTATAGTCCCCCGGAAATTGCCACCGCACTCCACCGCGAATGCGCCGGTATTAGAGTAGACTTATCGAGAGGGCTGTATCGCTACATAGAAGTTTTGACGCTCCAACAACCCAAAGACTGGAGAGAAATCCCAAGTATGCTAGAAATATTTGGTTATAAACAAAAGGGGAATGTAGAAACATTGCATCCTACATTGATAAATTATATCCAAACTCCCCAAACTCCCATTGAAAATCCAACTGAATGGGGGATGTTGGCTGATACGTCTATTTTCTACGGGCGCACAACAGAACTTGCTAACTTAGAGCAATGTATTTTACAAGAAAACTGTCGCTTAGTTGCTATATTAGGTATGGGTGGCATTGGCAAAACTGCTTTAGCATCTAAGCTAAGAAATATGATTAAAGACCAGTTTGAGTGCTTGATTTGGATAGACCTCAGTTATGCACCTCTATTGGCAGATACTCTGGCAAATTTGATCGAATCTTTATCAGATAAACCACTAAGCGATTTAGATAAATTGCGGTTAATTAGTCAGGATAAAAAAGTTTTTCTTCAAGCTGCGATCGCTCTCAAAGATCGCTCGCAGCTTGAATCTTATCTAGAAAAACTAATCGCTTCCACAACTGCAATAGAACAGACGATCATCGCTGATGGTATCCAGCGGCTGATTCAGTGTTTACAAAAGCGTCGATGCCTAATAATTTTAGATGAGTGGGAAGCTGTTTTCAGCACTGAGCAGTTAAGAGACCTCCACAAAAAGAATGATCCAATAGCTATGTGGGTTTAGCGAAAATTTCTACAAACCATTTGTGAAGATTGGGGAGACGATGAATCTGGGTTTCAATTTCTGCCATAGCTAACTCCGAAAGT
>NZ_JADEWT010000114.1 GCF_015207505.1 Tychonema sp. LEGE 06208 | reverse complement strand
CTCCCCATCTCCCCCTCTCCCCCTCGCGCCCGGTATTTTTGACTTGGGGCGCGATCGGGTAAAGAAAGTCATTTTTCACGTCGCCACCAGCAGACGGACAAAACTTTAAGAAATGGCGAGTTTTAAAGAGGCCCAACTAGCGGTTGAGTTGCCACTGATTCAAGTCCTTGGGATTGCAATAATTGCGTCCACTTGGCTGTCAGCTTCGTATCCCCTGGTGTCTGACGGCGCATTTGGGCTAGGGTAGCGAGAGTTTCGTACCAAATCCCATTTTTAGCGTAAACGTTGAGCTTAGTCATTTGGTCGGAATTTGCCAAATCGCTTTTAAGAGTGGCCTGGGGTTCTATGCGCTGTACGAATCCTTTAACAATTAAATCTGCCGATCGATCTTCGGGGTCGCATACCATTGAAAACGACCATACGTATCGCTTGCCAACTTCCAGGGATTTCTTGTTATCGCTGCTAGCAGGAACGCTAACTCCCACAATCCCGGATTTGTCAGCTTTAAATGTTTTTTCGTAGACTACTTTCTCTTCGTTGTCGGTCAGCAAAGTAAACTCTATTTGTGCTGAGGTTTTAGGAAGGTAGACAAAAATTGTGGGAGACTCTGTGAGAGTTAAACCGATATTAGTTGGAGGTACTAGGGGAGTAATAGATAAACCCGCAGGACAAAGCTTGCTGCCGCGATGCGTCCCTCCTTGTCGGCTGCCGGGGGCTGTGACATCGGGGGGCTTGAAATTCACATTCTGACTCAGGACTATGGGCCGGGATTGTGTCCGCATTCCTGCGAGGGAACTGGGGACGGTAAGCGCGATCGCGCCTAGGCCGATCGCCAGTGTAGCTAGATGTTGAAAACGTTTCATTTTTTGTACCTTTCATTATAATATTGCAAACACAGGCTTTCGCTGATGGCGACAAATATTTTGGAGTGGTTGCACTAGGGCGCAGATACACAATTTTAACCTTGACATATCATCCATAACATTAATTAATTCGATCGGCAAGTCGATTATCCGTCCCAAAAATCCGGCTGTCGAGGTCGCGAGTATCATTGCATACACATTCTGTCGATGCAAGATGTAAAATTTTGTTACAAAACGGTCGGAGTTTTCGGATTTTCTAAGATGGAAGAAGTATGTGCTGCCGGCGGCTGCAAGCCAAACAACCGCTGTTCGGTGAAACAATTCAAACTTTGATACTGAAATAAATGAATAAAATATCTCATAAAATTCGCTCGACAGCGACTCAATTGAGTCAACTGTATAAACCATCACTCTTATTTGCTAAATCTGTATTAATTGCCAGTGCGGTAGTCACAATATCCTTAATGGGTGTCAGACAGCTAGGAATACTCGAACCGCTAGAATTAAGCGCTTACGACCAAATGCTGAGGTGGCGTCCCGACGAAAAGCCGGATTCGCGCTTGCTAGTTGTGGGAATTACCGAAGCAGATATTCAGAAAATGAAACAGTGGCCGATATCCGATCGCAAAATAGCTGAAATCTTACAAAAACTCGAAAAAATGCAGCCGGCAGTCATCGGTTTAGATGTACTGCGAGACGTACCTTTAGGAGACGGGCGCGAGGAACTAAGTAAAGTTTTACAAAAGAGCGACAAAATAATCGGAGTATGCTTAGTCACCGACGGGAATCCAGACAGTCCCGGTTCTCCGCCACCGCCGGGAATATCAGAAAACCGGGTAGGATTTGCAGATTTTGGAGTCGATCCGGGCGGCATACTGCGGAGGGCATTATTATTTATGAAACCGCCGATCATTGAGGGCAACTCCACGGTAGAAAAACATCTTTGCAATGACAATTCTCAAGTTTTAGCTTCCTTCAACCTCCAGCTAGCACTCAACTACTTGCAAAGACAAAAAATTTATCCTCAACTGGCACCAGATCAATCTTTATGGCTGGGTAAAACTCAATTCAAAAAACTAGAAAGCAATGATGGAGGATACAGCAATGCTGATGTCAGGGGATATCAAATATTAATTAACTATCGTTCCCGGCGGAATCTCGCCAACCAAGTTAGAATTACGGATGTTTTAGAAGGAAAAGTTGACCCTAATTTAGTTAAAGATAAAATAGTATTGATCGGCTACACCACAGAAACCGTTAAAGATTTCTTTTATACTCCTTACAGCGGGCGGCGGCAAGACAAGCAATTCATGCCCGGTATTGTGGCACACGGACAAGTAGTCAGCCAACTTTTGAGTGCTGTTTTAGACAACAAACCGATGTTTTGGTTTTGGCCGGAATGGGCAGAAATTCTGTGGCTTTCGGGATGGTCAATTGTGGGAGCAACAGTAGCATCGCGGATGGCTCACCCAGCGCAGTTGGTGGGGACATTTGGAGCACTGCTGTTGGTGTGTGGCGGTTGTGGCTTTGGGATTTTTCTGTTGGGAGGGTGGGTGCCGGTGGCAGCGCCAGCTTTAGGATTAATCCTAACTGGTGCTAGCATTGTATCGGCAGACAGATTTAATAAAGCCGGATACGGGAAAGTAATTAGCGATCGAGTAAAACAAGTATTCAAAATCGAAATTGACCAAGCCCAAAAAGAACAGCAGGTGGCAGAAATCACAGAATCTGATTTCTTTAAAGAATTGCAGCAAAAGAAAGAGAAACTGAGAGTTGGCAAAAAAGAAACCCCTCAACCAGCACCTTCCCAACTGCCAGAAATAACAGCAAGTGCTGCAGAGCTTCCCAAGGCCCAAAGCGAGGCAGACGAATACCTAGCTCCGTTGCAGGAAAAAGCCAAACAGCAGAAGCAGCGCGCCGCGGCGACTGCATCGGAAAGCGGCTCAAAAACGGGTATCCCGATCGATTCCCACCTCGGTGCTGGTTCAGGCGAAACCAAACCCGATGAGGAGTTCAGCGATTTGCAAGGGAAGGCAAAACAGATGCGGCAGCGCCGGGCGGCTGAAAAGAAGATCAAAGATCAAAAGATTGATAGTTTAACAGACAAGGAGGATGGGGCGAAAAATGAAGAATGACAGACAATTCGACAGCATGGGGAATTGCGTATAAATAATTGATTTTCCCCGTTGATAGCCCTGATTAATTCCTGAGTTTATAGGGTCCGGCGGTGCCGGGCCCACGCTTTTAGCTTTAACGGATGTTACTAATACTGATGCGGTTGTGAGGGAAATGGTGGCGGCTGCTGGGATGGAATTTGGGGTGAAAGCTGAGGTAAGGGCGATCGCGATCGACACCCAAGGCGCGCAAATCTCCACTTAATTAATTTAGCTTGACAAAATTTTTAACTTGTGGTGAACAATCGACTTTGATTACCTCTATGCTATCAAAAGGCGACTAGCTGTGGAATAGATTCGCTGCTGCACTTTTTTAAAGTTTCCATAAAGTTTACCTAAAAACTCTACAAACCCCTTGCCATTAATAAAAGTTACTGATATTCTCAAACCTATAAATTCACAACAGCCATAAAAAAACTCATTTATGGCGATCGAATCAAACCTTTGTCCCCACATTGGAAAGTTTTAACCTGTCAATATCATACCCTGCATTCGCAAAAAAGCTCCACCATCCTATAAACTTAGTTTGCTTGCGAATCTTTAAAACTTAATATCCTCAAATCCCGCACATTTTAGTCACTTTCACCATCAAAAAAAACACTAAAAATCATGTCACCAATCGAAACATCTACCCTCCAACCAACCACCAATACTTCCATCATTCCCCACATTGCAGAAGAATTGCCATTAACTAATTCTACCAAAAATTACTCTTCCCCCCCCGAAAAATCTCCTAATAACTAACGAAACATCCTCCACAAACACCAGCATCGAACTATTGCTCGAAAACCCCCAAAATCTCGATAAAACTCCCGAAACACCTCCCCAACCAGACACAGACACATTCATCCTCAACAAAAATTCAACACCAACAACCAACAGCATCACCGAAAAAATACCAGCATCCACAACCGAAACCGACGCAATCACAGGCAATACAGCCCAACCAGAAACTCAAAATAAAATCACTTTCGACTCCGGCATTTTCCAAGCAGACGAAACAGGCAAAATTAGCTTCGACTACCTATCAGACGGAGGCTGGTATCAAGGAGAACTAGCAATTATCAGCCTCAAAGGAATGCAAGAATTTGTACCAAATTCCGAAGCATTTATACTAGAAGCAGCCAGACGCGCCCTCAGCAACTCCTCACTCGGTTACATCGCAATTTCCGACACTACAGAAGCAGCGAAATTTTCTAGTTTCGAGGGATAAAACAACTTAAATATCGGAGAATACCGAGGCATAAAAACCTTCGCAATGACTCCCGGAGACGAATTCGGTATCATCCTAATTCCCAACGGTAAAATACAAGAAGTATACGACAATCCAGGAATTGGTGGCGACAAAAAACCCTTATTCTCAATGGCGACAGCTAATTCCAGCGATGCTTTTCAACCTGGACAAATTGCCAGTGTCGTGAATGGCGGCAATATATTTGTTATGGAAGATATGGGGATAAGCGAAGGGAGCGATGCTGATTACAATGATATCATATTTTCCCTCAAAGGTGCAACCCCTAAAGTCATTTTAATAGATGATGTAATTGCCAAAAACTCCGATTGGCGTACATCAGAGAAAGGTAAAGAATTGATAGCTTACGTTGCGCCCAAAACTGAGACTAAATTAGACGACGACAAAAAAACCGATACAACTTCTACAACAAATCCGACAGAGACAAAACCTGAAAAATCTCCCGCAGTTGAAGACAAAAGTCCGACTGTTTCGGAAATTCCCAATTCCGAGACAAATCCGGCTGAAACAAAACCTGAAAATTCCCCGGTAGTTGAAGACAAAAACCCGACTGTTTCGGAAATTCCCAACTCCGATACAAAACCTGAAAAATCTCCCGCAGTTGAAGACAAAAATCCGACTGTTTCGGAAATTCCCAACTCCGATACAAATTCGACTGAGACAAAACTCGAAACATCTCCCGCAGTTGAAGACAAAAATCCGACTGTTTCAGAAATTCCCAATTCCGACACAAAACCTGAAAATTCCCCGGTAGTTGAAACCAAAAATCCCACTGTTTCGGAAATTCCCAATTCCGAGACAAATTCGACTGAGACAAAACCTGAAAATTCCCCAGCGACAGAAACCAAAAATCCCACTGTTTCAGAAATTCCCAATTCCGAGACAAATTCGACTGAGACAAAACCCGAAAATTCCCCGGTAGTTGAAGACAAAAACCCGACTGTTTCGGAAATTCCCAATTCCGAGACAAATTCGACTGAGACAAAACCTGAAAAATCTCCCGCAGTTGAAGACAAAAACCCGACTGTTTCGGAAATTCCCAACTCCGACACAAAACCTGAAAATTCCCCAGCGACAGAAACCAAAAATCCGACTGTTTCGGAAATTCCCAACTCCGACACAAAACCTGAAAATTCCCCAGCGACAGAAACCAAAAATCCGACTGTTTCGGAAATTTCCAACTCCAAGACAAATTCGACTGAGACAAAACCTGAAAATTCCCCGGTAGTTGAAGACAAAAATCCGATTGTTTCGGAAACTCCCAACTCCGAGACAAAACCTGAAAATTCCCCGGTAGTTGAAGACAAAAATCCGACTGTTTCGGAAATTTCCAACTCCCAGACAAATTCGACAGAGACAAAAACTGAAACATCTCCCCCAGTTGAAGACAAAAATCCGACTGTTTCGGAAATTCCCAATTCCGAGACAAATCCGGCTGAAACAAAACCTGAAAAATCCCCAGTAGTTGAAGACAAAAATCCGACTGTTTCGGAAATTCCCAATTCCGAGACAAATCCGGCTGAGACAAAACCTGAAAAATCCCCAGCGACAGAAACTCAAAAGCCGACTGTTTCCGAAATTTCCAACTTCCAGACAAATCCTGTTGAGACAGAAATCGACGAAATCACAGGTGACACAATTGAAAAACCCGTCTTTATCCAACCAGAAATAGCGACAATACCCACAGAATCCACAGACATTCTCACTGGGGAAATTGAAAACACCTCCCCAACTCTTATCGACAGCCTCGAAAATGCCGGCGAAACTGCTGACAATTTACCGCTACTTTCAGACGATGAAATTTCCACACTGTCGGAAACTCTCAACAGCATACTCGCCCAACAATTCCCTAACATTTCCTCCACAGCATCCATCCAAAACTATCAACCACCCGCATCAGAATATCCAGAATATATAGTTGCCGACAACCAAACTATTATTCCCGAAATCGCTGTCACGCCAAACCATCACTCGCAACAATCGGAAAATCTTATCGCCGACAGCGACAATCAGTCGCCAACAACCACTGACGAATATGTAAACCCCAACTTTGACTCCGAAAACAGCACAATTACTCCCGAAATATCATCCGACAAAAACAATCAGCCAGACAACTCACACAATATCATCGCCGACTCCGAAATCGCAACTGCAACAGACAGCAACTCCGAAACAAACATCAACGAATACGCAGTCACCCACACGGAAACCCAACTCCAACAGGAATTACGCACTCAGACTAAAGAAACCGGGTTTTTTGACGAAAATACTTCGTTGTTACCAACAGATTCCGTAAAAAACCCGGTTTCTGGGCCGTCAGTAATTCCTAGAGAAACAATCCCTAATTCTTCTCAACAAAACCAACCATTTATCGGTATTATCGACACGGGCTTCACAGCCGACAATCCTAACATCGATTACAGCCAAATTATCCTAGGAAAAGATGTAATCGACGGCGACAATAATCCCCTACTTCAACCAAAGGAAGGAAACCAACACGGCGACACAATTTTAGGAATTATCAGCGACTCCCACAATCAAAGCGATACAAAACAATCTCCTACTATTTGGTTGGGAAGGGCAACCGGTAGCGGCAACTGGCAGCAATCCCTGATAGAATTTGTAGACACCGCCATTGCTGCAAAACAACCCAACGCCGTCGTCAACCTCAGCTTCGACTTAACCCAAATCAATCCCGACGGCACGCAAACCACACGGCACAAACTGACAGCAGAAGAACAATCAGCACTTAAATACGCTCAGGAAAACAACATCCTGATTGTAGCAGCCGCCGGTAACGAAGGAACTCTCCTATCCGCACTCGGACAAGCCTCCACAGAATTCGACAACATCATCACCGTCGGCGCATCCGAAAACAACAACCGCGCCGCCTATTCCAGCTACGGAGGCGGTTTAGATATCCTAGCACCAACCAGCACTGCACAAACAGCAGAAACTTCAACAACCGAAACCAAACAAGGCACATCAATCGCAGCCGCTTTCGTCACAACTACCATCTCCAAAATGTGGGCAGCCAACCCATCCCTAAGCCGCCAACAAATCAAAAATCTCCTCCTGAAAACAGCAACAGACATTGACGTACCCGAATGGGACGAAAGAACAGGATACGGAATTCTCGACGCAGAATTAGCCATTGCTACAGCAGCAGAAACCCTCCCCACAATTCCCGTATTGGCAGCAGCTAAACTCTTGACAAAACCCTTAATTGATGCTGGTAAAAATACCGACAATTCTGCCAATTCTACCGCAGCCAAACCCTCAGAAAGAGCAACTGCAACCACAGCCCCCGGCACGCCAAAAACTACCAGTACCTCAACTGGAAACAGCAACGAAGGCACTAGCTCTTATACCACAGAATTAGCGCCATACACAACTACCTCTACCAGTAGTTCCAACGGCACAACCATTACCAACTCTCAAACTAATAGCAACTTCTCAAACACAGAATCAAGCTGGGATCAAAGTGCTGTCGAAACCAACAGCAAGGGCAACTATTTTAACGAATCCACAAGCGATACCAGCACAAATACGGATACCTACACCACCAAAAACTTTTCCCAAAACTCAACAGAAAACAAAAATCAATCGCAGCAAAACTACAGCCGAGTTAAATACGAAGGTACTAGCGCCGACCAAAGTTCATCCAATCAAAAATCCCGCAGTTCTTACAACTATACCGCTCCCGCCTATACCAGAAACGATGCTTCAGAAAGTTATCGAAACAGCAAGTCTCAATCCGACAGCCAATACGGTACGAACCTGAGCATAGTTAACGGCAACCGCCAAGATGATTGGGGTTCCAAATCAACTTCAAACATTCGCTCTACTAGCAGCACCGGCAGTTCGGTCCATAACAGTTCAACTCAAGTTCAAGGAAAAGCCGATTGGACGAATAGCAGCAACAGTAGCAGTTATAATAATACCCACAGTGGCGAAGAAACCACAGTTAGCAAATCTGATTCTCAAAGCAACAATACCAGCGGTTTTTCCAAAACTAATAACAGCAGCGACAACTATTCTGTAATTAACTCAATCTGGGATAACTCTACACTTAACGGCAAAGCCGTCAACAGCAACACCCACGATAGTTATTCTGAATCGAACAGTAATGCTAACAGCAGTTACGATGATGGCAAATCAAAAAGTACCACCAATCAAGACAATTACACCGTCAATCAATCTCAACAAACCAACAGCAGCAACGGCACTAATTATTGGCTAAACAATCGCAACAATAATTACTCAGTAACTCAGGGAAATAACACGCAAAATTACAAAGACGGGCCGCACACTAGCAGTCAAAATCAAGATACTTATTCCGTCAGCAAGTCGAAATCTTCCAGCAGCAACAGTGCGGGCAAACCTAGTTCTAAAAACGAGCAAGAAAATTATTCGGAAAATAATGCTCGGTGGGAAAACGAGTATAAAGTAGATGCTTACACGGTTCAAAGTACCAGCGACGAATCGACAATAGCAGCCAGTAAAAGTAACAGCAGTACCGAGGGCAGTAATGCCAATTCATCTAGCAGTAGCGATGCCTCTAGGACTTGGAATTCACAGACAGTTACCACTTATAAAAATGGTCGAAAAACTGAGAGTGGCAGTTCGACTTACGAGAAATGGTTGATCGAAAGCACTTACGATACTACAGGTTTAGTTAGTTCGGTTTCTAAGTATTCTAGTTGGAGTTCGAGTTACAGCAAGTCTTATTTTAATGGGGGTTACAGTTGGACGGAAACTCTCAGCGGTTCAGAGTCAGAATCTGGAACAAAAGCGGGTGTTTCGACGAGTAGTGGCAGCAGTTGGAGTTGGTATCGGAGCGGGACAGTATGGGATGATGGTCGGAATGATTGGAGTGAAAGTTGGTCGAAGTCTAGTTGGAAAGATGGCAAGTATTTGCCGAGTGAATCTGAGTCAAAAAGGGGAGGATTTGACCCGAAGGGGACAGGGACGGAGGTGAATGATGTGCCGAATTTTGGGGAGGCGCCGCGGTTGAATAAGGCTCCGAAGAATTTGGATGCGCCAGTGGATTTGGTGAAGCCTCCGAAGCCTAGTGATGATATTTGGATAATACCGACTGTGATTATTAAGGAGGCTCAGTTTAAAGATGTTTTCTTTGGTAGTGGTGGCTATGATTGGCTTTCAGGTGGGAGTGGGAATGATGATTTAGCTAATAATCCTCCTAAGCCAAGAGGTGGTTCAAATCCTCCTCCGCTGCTCCCTCCCGATATTGATGACGAAGATCTGAAAAAGTGCTACGACCTCCTAAAAAAAATCGAGGAGGTGCTATATCAAGGTTTCATTAATGAACAAGGATACTTTGAAAAATCACTGAGAAAGCGCGAACAAGATTTGCTGAATGATAATAATACTAATCGTCTTTACCAAGCTCACGTTGCTGCTAGAGCAGGATATCCTGAAGCTGAAAATCGCAACATGGCTGACGGTAAAGGGTCATGGACAGGACATCAGGACAGATACAGAAAAGTGCAAGAAAATTTACGTAGATTACTGAAAGAATTGGATTATTCTGATTGTGACGATTTCGACCTAGAAGCACTCGGAGCTGAAGATTTAGTGAATACAGCTAGGGAATATGCTGATAAAGAACCTCCTGAACAACCACTTCCTCCCAGTCAGCCAAATAGGTTGCTACAACAGGCTTTTGCACTTGGTGCAAAGCTCAAAGATGGTATTTTAGTAGTAGTTGAAGGAACATCAAACTTTGTGATTGCCATCTTGGTAGGGATTGCAGCGATTTTGTCACTACCTTTTCGGATTGTGCCTAGGTCTTGACCTGCCTGTTTTCCCAATCACTAACTGCGAAAATTGCCCATCTGAAGTCACACAAAAAACTGTATGGAACTTGCATATCCTTGGAGAGACTCTGATTGTCTCGAATGGCTGAGAACATTATCTCTACCCACCCTGCCGTGGGTAAACCAGTTTCTATTTCTCATGGGGTTGCCAAAACCTGTAGCGGAGCAACCGCAAGTCTGGCAGTCGATATATGCTCGGGCTATGATGGACTATGAAACGTGTCTGGAAACCAGAGATTGGGAGATAGGAACACCTGGTGGACGCGCAAAACTCGAACAACAAATTGTTAAAAAGGCACTGTTAGAACTTGCATCTCAGTCAGGAATAAAAGTAGCTATGGAGTTAGAAGAATGGGTTTTGCTGCACTTTTTTTGTCGAGAGTTCAGATTGGCAATGCGTTCATGGAAGCCAGTTCTGACAGGTACTTATAGGCAGCCAAGACCGGGGCGTAAACCAATTATACTTCCTGTAGTATTAGCTTCACTTATCCCAGAAATTAAGAATTTAGTGAGTTATGAGCTAAGGAATGAAATCCGAAATAATTTGAGGAATGTTGCACCGCCACCACCAGAATGTCTTAATCCCGATGAAAGGAGTGACGAGTGTTTTGAGGTATTGCTCATATATGAGGCAATTGAGCAAACATTAACAGTGAAAGCTTTACAAAAAATTGCTAAAGCAATCAATGAGACAGAAAGAAAAGAAGTGATGGCATGGGTAGAGATGTATGCCCAAAATCGCAAATATTTGATCCAAATAGAAAAGCTTTGTGGAGATAAATATTTGCAAGTTGAACAGCCTCGCCCAAGGTTACCATCAATATTGGACAATATTTGACCTTTCTCTGATTTGCGATCGAATTATTGTCGATAGTTTTACTTGTCAGAGCGATCGACATTACGGGCGATCGCTCCTATGCTCTAATTTTTGTGTAATATGCTCTGAGGGGCGATACGCAGTTCTGTGAAAGTGCGATCGACACGATAATAATTATGGCAACAACTCTGCGGGATCTCGACATTACGGGCGATCGCTCCTATGCTCTGATTTTTGTGTAATATGCGCTGGGGGCGATACGCAGTCCTGTGAAAGTGCGATCGACACGATAATAATTATGGCAACAACTCTGCGGGATCTCGACTTTACGGGCGATCGCACTTTCATATAGAGTCTATTTGACATCTTTTACGGGCTTGTGGTAACTTCACTATAAAAGCACAATCCAGCAACCATGTCTTAATGATGATTCTGGTTTGATTGAGATGTTGAGTAAAAACATCGATTATTTCAAGTTTAAACCTGCGAACATTCCTCAGATTACGATACTACGCTTACCCTGGCTATCAGCCAGAACATCTCACAGAAGATTTTAAAAAAATGGCTCCACAAGTTATGACAACAATCAAGTTTGCTCTCTCGAAAAAACCATCTAAACAAGACAAATAAGTAGAGGAAAAATCCGGCTTTGTACCGGTGAGAGCAAGGTGGGGAAGAGAACGGTCAAATGCTTGGGTGGAAAGATGTAAAATTTGAGTCAAAAATGTTGAGAGAACTTTAGATAACGCGACTGTCAAGCTCAAGCTTTGTTTGATTCTACTGATGCTTAAAAGGCTTGCACCCTCTTGTTAGAATTCAAATGGGTTCTATACAGGATATAAATCATCAACCTGTCTGTATAAAAATCTAGGATAATAAAGAGTTTCAAAGTCAATAAATGACTAGACTTAAATAGATAATTGTTCCATCTTTGTAATAGGCGTATCATGTCCAAAATCATCTCTGTTCACTCTTACCGGGGCGGCACTGGCAAATCGAACACGACTGCAAACCTGGCATCTATTATCGCTCGCGACGGAAATCGGGTCGGCATTGTAGACACTGATATTCAATCGCCGGGGATTCACGTACTGTTCGGTTTCAGCGAGAGCAACATGGATCGCTCCCTGAACGATTATCTGTGGGGCCGATGTCCGATCGCCGAAACGGCCTACAATGTCAGTTCGTTACTGCCAAAATTAGCGAATAACGGCAACCTCTTCCTCGTTCCTTCGAGCATTAAAGCAGGGGAGATAGCGCGAGTTTTGCGCGAAGGCTACGACGTGGGACTGCTGACCGACGGCTTTCAAGAACTGATTGACGCTCTGAACTTAGACTACCTATTTATCGACACGCACCCTGGGCTCAACGAAGAAACCCTGCTCAGCATCACGATTTCCGATATCCTGCTGCTGATTCTGCGTCCGGATCAGCAAGATTTTCAGGGAACGGCTGTCACGGTAGATGTGGCCCGCAAATTAGAAGTTCCTAGGATTTTGATGACGATCAACAAAGCCCCAGAATCTCTGGATTTTGAGGATTTGAAGCAGCAAGTAGAGAGTATTTACAACATCCCAGTTGGCGGGGTGCTGCCCCACAGCGAGAAGATGATGCTGCTAGCGAGTAAGGGGGTGTTTGCGCTCCAATTCCCTAATGACCCTCTAACTAAGGTGGTGGAAGGGATTGCCAAACAGATTATCGGATAATTTGTGTGGTGAGGGTGATTAGGGCCGAGTGCGGTAGTTTCGATCTCAATTCCTGAAAAACGATGTCCCCGAGTGCGCCCGCAAGTCCCGGGGAGAAACTTTCACAGGCGACAAGATTTGCTTGAAGAGAAAGGAGAATGGCGACAAAATGAGATACAAATAGATTATGAGAATTTTGTTAAAAAACTTGAGGAGGAACACTCATGGAATTTGATTGGCGCATACTAATAGTATTGATGCCCGTCTTGTTGGCAGGCGGCTGGGCTGCTTACAACGTCGGCGCTATAGCTCTCAAACAAGCGCAGAAATTGTTGAACAAGCAAACTTAAACTCAGCATTTTCACCGGTAATTTCGCAGCCGACTGTTTCTTGAGATACAAAAACAGTCGGTCTCTTTGTGCCTTGGCTTAACAAGAGCGATGGCTGATGCGATTGGCTGCGGGCGATTGGCGAATGATATCGTGTCCGGTGGATTGACATATCTCAGATGGGATCGCGCGTGCGTCAGTCAGAGCCTGCATAAGAGCGGACTCGGGGACACAGGCGCGAACTGTTTTTGTGATGGTAATCTACCGGACATGATATGACTTACTGGATTGCGATCGTGGTTTGGAACAGGGGTAAGGCAGTTGCCTCATGTTTGGGAATTTGTTTGATTTTTGACCTGAAGGGCAATTTACGACTCTAGAGAGAGTCTGTGCAAGCCAAACAACAGTTATATTCAGGACTTGTGCAGAAACCGGGTGCGATCGGACAAAAATATAGTCCCGGACGCACCTACACACCTAGAAACCGGGTTTTTTTACTCGTTCTGTGGGTGAGTGCGAAGGAGGCGCATAGAAAAAACCCTGTTTCGACGCACCCGTGCGTAAGTGTTCAAATAGTTGGTAGCAAGTGCTACCGGGTAAGAGAAACCAATTGTCTATATTAGACGAATCCCATAATTCTTGTGGATCGGGCGCATAGAGCCTGCTCTTTAGAGGTTGTTTGGAATTGGTCTATTGGGGCAAAGGCGTAAGTGAAGAGCTTGATGTTTTCGGCTGTACTCAGCACTTGTGATGAGATGGCCATACAAATATTTAGCAAGTACGTTCCGGCAAAAAATATGAGACAATCGCCAAAGTATTTGCGCTGAAAATCGCCCTAAAAACTGCGAAGTTTAACCAATAGGGAATATCTGTCAAATTGTCAACGTTTAACTCCTATATCTAAGGATAGATTATGCTTTTTCCCCGATCGAGCGGCATTTTACTCCACCCAACATCTTTTCCCAGCCGATTCGGTGTTGGGGACATGGGCATAGAAGCATATAAGTTTATTGATTTTTTAGTGGAAAGCGACCAGCAATACTGGCAGATATTGCCGCTGGGCCCTACTGGTTACGGCAATTCTCCTTATTCGTGCTATTCAGCAATGGCAGGAAATCCGATGATGCTGAGCCCGGAAATTCTGCGGGATGAGCAATTGCTGTCCGATGAAGATTTAGATAGTTTGCCGGAATTTGCGCTGGATACTGTAGAATTCGATCGGGCGATCGCGCACAAAATGCCTCTGCTCAAAAAAGCCTGCGAAAACTTCAAAGCGAAAGCATCGTCGGTGCAGCAAAAAGAATTCTCGGGTTTTTGCCAAACCAAAGCGTTTTGGCTGGAAGATTATGCCTTATTTATGGCACTAAAAGATAGCTTCAACGGAGCTAGCTGGCACACTTGGGAACCTGAAATTGCCCGACGCAAACCGGAGGCGCTAGACAAGTGGCGGCAGCAACTAAATACTGAGATTTATTACTACAAATACGTCCAGTTCGAGTTTTTCCGCCAGTGGACAGAGTTGAAACGCTATGCGAACCTGCGCGAAATTAAAATTATTGGCGACATTCCGATTTATGTAGCTCACGATAGCGCTGATGTGTGGTCGAATCCGGAATTATTCTGTTTGGATGAAGCAAGCGGAGAACCAGCTTTAATGGCGGGTGTTCCGCCGGATTACTTCAGCGCCACAGGTCAATTGTGGGGCAATCCAGTCTACAATTGGGAGGCGCTGCAAGCAAATAATTTTGAGTGGTGGGTGCAGCGTTTTGAAGCGCTTTTCGATTATGTAGATGTGAGCCGGATCGACCACTTCCGAGGATTTGACGCTTACTGGGCGGTGAAGCGCGGGCAGGATACTGCGATGGAGGGAGAGTGGATTAAGGCGCCGGGAACGGCTTTGTTTGAGGTAATTAATGAAAAGTTTGGGAACTTGCCGATTATTGCTGAAGATTTGGGGGTAATTACTCCTGAAGTAGAGGCTTTGCGCGATCGGTTCGAGTTTCCGGGTATGAAGATTTTGCAGTTTGCTTTCGGCGCGGGCCCGGAAGATCCTTTTTGGCCTTTTAATTACGATCGCAACTGCGTAGTGTACACGGGCACCCACGACAACGACACGACTGTCGGCTGGTTCAATCAACTCCAACAGTACGAAAGAGATGAGGTTTTTCGTTATTTGGGCTGTATCGATCCCCAAGGAATTCACTGGTCTTTAATTCGCATGGGTTGGACTTCGGTTGCTAATTTAGCAGTTGTGCCGTTTCAAGATTTGTTGGGTTTGGCTACGGACGCGCGGATGAATTTTCCGGGGAAAGCAGACGGAAATTGGGGCTGGCGGTATCGGCGCGAAGCTTTGAATTGGGAGGTGCGCGATCGGCTAAAAAACATGACTTACATCACCGGGCGCACTCCTAATAAAAATTGAACAAAAATTGGTAATTGGTAATTGGTAATCTGCTCGTGTCCGGTCAATTATATCAATTCCGGTTGCACTCATACATGATGTTAACGGTTAACGGTTAACGGTTAACCGTTAACCGTTAACAGTGAATTTACTATTCCGATGCTATCGGAAACGATATTACCCCTAACAAAAATGGTTCGTAGTGCGTCCTAGCTTCCGTAACATGAAAGCGGAAGCTAGGACGCACTACGAACCTAATTAAGAGCGAGTGCGGTTAATCGATCGCGGATGATAGGAGTCAATAAAGAAGGAGATTTTTATTAAAACTTATCGACGGCTAGCTATTAACTATTTCCGATTGCCTTTTTCCGATTAACCTTGATTTTTGGAATCGGCTGAAGGCTTGAGTTCGTCTGCTTTAAAAATAAGTTCTTTGGCGACTCCGGGGTTTCCGATTAGTTCTGGTTGTCCGTTATTCACAGCAATCATTACCCCGCCGGCGTTACCAGCTACAACTACCAATTTGCGATCGGCTTCCCAGGTTTGTACAGTCCCGGTCGGCAAAATTCCCTCAAATTCTGTTTTGCCATCGACTTCAATCTGCATCCAGGAATCTGCCTTAAAAGTGAGGCTAACCATCACTGGTTTGTTGCTAGATTTATTGGGATTTTGACCGGTTCTTGCTGCTTCGACAGCCTCGTAACTATTGGGTTTCTGTTTTTTTGAGGCGCTCGATGCTGAGGCTGCTAAACGAGCTTGTTCTTGCTTCCCGAGGGCTAGTTCTTCGGCTGTGGCATCTTTTTTGCCTGTCGCAGAATTGCCCATCAAGTGAGATAAGCCGTTGACTGAACAGATAATTAGAAATGTGTAAAAGATGTAGAGGTGCATCGGGCGCAATTGAGGCCCATCTTGCCAGGATAGCTTGGTACTCGATCGCGCTGGCGGTTCCATCGGGAAAAAGTCCGCAAACTGATTTCCGTCCAAACCCATTGCTTCGGCGTAGCGCTTGATCAAACCTTGAGTGTAGACCGGTTCGGGGAGTTGGTCGAGTTGACCTTCCTCAATGGCTTGCAGGAGATTCCGGCGAATCATTGTTACCACGGCTACTTTGTCCAAAGAAATCGAATGCTGTTCGCGGCACTGCCGGAGTTGAGCTCCTATTTCCGCTAGCTTATTTTGAGGTGGTTCGGGATCTTGGGGGTGCAGTTTTTGCTTAGTTGTTTTGAAGAATAAAAACAATAAATTCTTTGTCATATGCTGTGCTCCTCGAGATTTGCTGGCACGCTTATTGATGTTAGGTTGACTAGATTCCATAAAAAAATAATTTCTGCATCTTCTAGGGGGCGGTAGCAGCCCGGTGGCAATATTGGCGAACCTGGCTGCTGCAATAGAATCGGGCCAATGGCTGTGCGGTGCAGGCGTACCACGGGATATCCCAACTGCTCGGCAATACGCCGAATCTGTCGGTTTCTCCCTTCTGATAGAATGATTTCTAACAGAGTTTGGTCTCCGGCGCGATCGAGAATTCTCACTTTTGCGGGCAAAGTCTTTCTGCCGGACAGAATGATGCCCTCACGCCACGCTTGCAGTATGGTTTCCGGGGGATCGCCCCGTACCCAAACCTGATAAGTTTTGGCGATCGAGTGACGCGGATGGGTCAAACAAAATGTCAGCTTACCATTATTGGTGAGCAAGAGAGCGCCTGTGGAATCTGCATCTAAGCGTCCTACGGGGTGAATGCCTTGACCATAGCGCAATTTTGGTGGTAATAAGTCGAGAACTTTCGATCGGGCTCTGGGATCGCGGCAAGTAGAAACTACGCCTGCTGGTTTGTTGAGCAACAGATAGACACAAGCGGGTCGATCCGTTGGTTTCACTGGCACTCCATCGACTTCAATCAAATCGCGATCGGGATTTGCTTTTTGTCCTAAGCGAGCAATATTGCCATTAACTCGGACTCGTCCAGCGACAATCATCTGTTCTGCCAGACGGCGAGAGGCAATGCCCCACTGGGCGAGAATTTTTTGCAGCCTTTCATCAGACATGACGGGAGTGTGGGAACCGCCAACACAGGAGCGTTGGGGGATGAAATACAATAGGGTTAATGGATTTAACCTTACTACCAATGTTGAATTCCTAGTCGGAATAAATTTTTATGGTGGGCAATCCTTACATGGCGTTGGGCCCGGTGTAGATTGTCCCGATAAGATAACCCTGAATCTTTTTTTGCAAAAACTACGAGGGAAAGACTCGTGGCAAGCTATCGCCCCGCCGTTAGTTTGCTGTTAATTTGAGAGGTGTGGGTCTGACTAGACCATAATCAACACTACCATAAATCCCGTACATCCGGTTAAATTGATACGCTCGATCGCTAAATTTGCCTTGGGATCGCACAAACTGGGTTTGTGAGGCTGGATGCGAGTCCCAGTTAAAGTTCTGTGCTTGAATATTAAGGCTTATATTTTTTAATGGTTTATGACTGTCGATCGCAACTCACTTCAATTTGACAATCAATCTGGCGCTGCGAGCTCTGATGGAACTGCTAATCTCGCCGAGGGACAAGGAACACCACCGCCTGGTAGAGGCAGCCGGATCGCGAGTTCGGTGCTGTCTCCGGCGGTGCAGTTGTGGCTGCGATCGCAAGTTCAGCAGGTTGACGAGTTGAAGGTGAAAATTGAGGGGAGCGATCGACAAATCTTCAGCGGTGCGATCCCCAAAGTAACGGCGGCCGCCAGCGGTGCTGTGTATAAAGGATTACATCTGACGGAAGTTGCTATAGAGGGCTGTGGCATTCGCATCAACCTCGGTCAAGCTCTCAAAGGCAAGCCCCTGCGCCTGCTCGAATCCGTTCCCGTCACGGGCGTTTTGAGGCTCGCTCAAGCGGATTTGAATGCGTCGCTGAAAGCACCTTTGCTGGCTGATGCTTTGAGCGAATTTTTGCTGCCAATGTTACCGCTGACAGATAGCGAAAAATCTCTGAAATTGCAAGATTCTCAGATAAAAATTGAGGCGGGGAAGTTGACGCTTTCGGCGACAATTTTGCGCGCTGGCGGTAGCAAAATTCCTTTGGTATTGCGGACTGGTTTGCGGATTGTCAGCGGTAGCGAATTGATGTTTGAAGCACCAGAAATAGAAATCGATGGAGAATTAAAGAGTAGTGATTTCAATGATTTTAAAATTGATTTCGGACAGGAAGTTGCAATTGATGAGTTGATTTTGAGTCCGGGGGAGATGGTTTGTCGGGGTGGAATTAGAGTTTTGCCCTAGTTAGTTAACAGTTAACTGTTGATTGTTGACTGTTAACTGTTGACTGTTGACTGTTGACTGTTGACTGTTGACTGTTGACTGTTGACTGTTGACTGTTGACTGTTGACTGTTGACTTTAACCTGGTTCCTCGGCAGAGCCTGGAATACATACCCAATGCCCAATTCCCAATGCCCTGTTTGGCCAATCCCTCCGCTTCGCTCCGCCCAATTCCCAATGCCCTGTTTGGCCAATCCCTCCGCTTCGCTCCGCCCAATTCCCAATGCCCTGTTTGGCCAATGCCCTGTTTGGCCAATGCCCAATTCCCAATCCCCAATTCCCAATTACCGATTAATTAAAAAAGAGTCGATCGCGGGTAAGAGCAAAATCACAAAATAGTAGACTAAGGGCGCGGTAAAAACATAACTGTCAGTGCGATCGAGAATGCCGCCGTGACCGGGGATCAACTGTCCCGAATCCTTAACCCCCGCGTCTCGCTTCATCATCGACTCAGTTAAATCTCCCAACAAACTAGCAACACCAATCAACAAACCAAAAACAGCCCCAGTATAGGGCCACCCAGGCCATTGTAAATACCAAGACCCGGCGACGGCCACGGCGATGCTGCCGCAAACACCAAATACGGCACCTTCAACGGTTTTTTTGGGGCTGATGTGGGAGAGGCTGGTGCGGCCGAAGAATTTGCCGACAAAATAAGCCCCAATGTCAGCGGCCCAGATGCAGAAGAAAGCCAGCATCAGCGAAGTCAATCCTAAAGATAGGTTGCTGTGACTTGTCCAAGACAGGGACGGGTGAATGTTAACGGGCGCATTGCTGGCTACTGTTTGCGAAAATTGGGTTGTAGCAATATTTGCTTGGTCGAAACCGACTCGCAGCCGTACCCAGTAGCTAGGTAAATAACCGCCGTAGAACAATCCTAAAATTGAGGTAGCAATATCGGCGATCGTGGATAATTTAGGTTGGAATAACAGGTAGAAACAGATTAAGGTTCCGGCTAGGGGGAACATCGCGTCTACAAATTGCGGTGCCAGGGCGGCAGTGATTAGCAGGCCTTGACTGACAGCTAAGGTAGTTTTGGCTGCGGGTGCAATGCCTTTAGCCCTGGCTAACTGAAAATATTCCAATTGACCGAGGTAGACGATGACTCCAAAACCGAGGGTGAAGTACCATCCCCCCATAATAATCATTCCCAAAGCAAGGGCGATCGCAACTATTCCACTCAGGATACGGGACCAAGGCATAAAATGAATTTCTCACAGCAGATGGTAAATCGGTCGATTTTGGATTGGAGATTTGAGATTTGAGATTTACAAGGGCAGATAAATCTGGGACATTGAACCTCAGTCCAAATTTTGGTGAGCGACGATTGTACGTGCCGCGGTATCCGTCTTTGGGCTGTGATTCGATGCAAAAATGCAAAAATGCTGCGATGCAAGAATTGTTAAGGTACGGCTTCCTCCCTTGCACGGGCAACCCCCATCCCCAATCAATCTTCCAAAATCTCAACTCAGGCGGTCAATCCAACTATGCTCGCCCTCATTCTTAGTATGAACGTTAAGCGAACTTAAAAAAGGTTAAGAATTACATTTTAGGAATGGGAATGGGGCATCGGGAATGGGGAATGGGGCATTGGGCATTGGGTATGTATTCCAGGCTCTGCCGAGGAACCAGGTCAACAGTTAACAGTCAACAGTTAACAGTCAACAGTCAACAGTCAACAGTCAACTGACTTCTAATCCAGCTTTTCGCCACTGAGAATGAAGATGGGATTGACGGCGGCAAAGGTTTGACTCAGGCCGCGAGTTTCCAAACGGTTGACGGCGGACTGGACTACTTCGATGTTGCGGACTTGCAACTCGGCGAAGCTTTCGGAAAGGGCGTAAAGATTTTCTAAATTCGATGCTGTGGCGACAACTCGACCGCGGGGCTGCAAGTACCGCCAGACTTCCTTGAGAATCATTTTAATGGGGCGACCTCCTTCGATGCAGACTCGGTGGGGGGGTTGGGGCAGATTTTCGAGGCATTCCGGGGCACTGCCTTCTATGACTTCTACGTTGTCGAGCTCGAATCGATCGCAATTTCTGCGAATCAAGCTGGCTACTTCTTCGTCCCTTTCGACGGCGATAATCCGACCTTTGGGACAAAGCAAACCTGTTTCTACAGCAATTGTACCAGTACCTGCACCAATGTCCCACACTACTGAATCTGCTTGCAGTCGCAGGTAGGAGAGTAACAGCAGTCGGACTTCTCGCTTACTCATGGGAATTCCTGGTAAACGTTCAAATAAGTCATCGGGAATACCAGGAGTCACGTAGGGCCAAAGCATAGTTTTATTTTTAATGGAAGGAAGAGGGAAGAAGGAAGAAGTCCGAGGGAAGTTCGGCAACGGATTATGTACGGGATGTAACGGATGTAACGGATGTAAGTTCGTCGGAAGAGGGAAGAAGGAAGAGGTCCGAGGTCCGAGGGAAGAAGGAAGAAGGCTATAACGGCTTTGTTTAGGGTGAAAAGAGGGAAGATTTTTCCCATCTTTCGTTATCCCCATCTCCCACTATCCCCATCTCCCCATTTCCCCCAAGTCTTAATATTTACTCTCGCACAACTTTGAGGGTTTGGAGGCTTCTATCGCTGCAACCTGTGATTTGGCCGCCTGCTGCAAGGACTTGTTGCAGGTAGTCTAGGGCTTCTGGGGTAATGATTTCACCGGGCATCAAAACTGGTATTCCTGGGGGATAGGGACAGATGAGCTCGGCGCACAGGCGATCGACCGCTTTGTCTGCAGCTACAGTTTCCACTGGGGAAAAGAAGGCATCGCGGGGGGAGAGGGTGCGATGGGGAGAGGGGGAGAG
>NZ_JADEWT010000113.1 GCF_015207505.1 Tychonema sp. LEGE 06208 | reverse complement strand
TTTCAAACTATTCTTTTTTCTAGGTTCAGTTTTTTGCCTTAGATCCGCGGTGTGAACCGCCTTCTCTTTGGCGCTTTATTAATATATCAACTCTCCCCTGAGTTGTCAAGCTTTTTTGCAAAGTTTTCTGCTTGATTTGGAAGTCATAGGCAGCAAGGGTTTCCACTGCTGAGTCAAATCAATTCTATTATTACCGGGTTCTGGTTATCCGGATATCGCTTCTTTTGATCGGTATTAGTAAGGTTTTTTCAGGGGACTCTTCCGCCAATGGGTAGAATATCTGTACAGACAGATGTTCTATATATATATGTTCGATCGCCCATGAAAAACCCTACTACTCGTCCTAGTGCCTTATTCGTTACCTGCGCTTCACTGCTGATTGGTTGCAGTCAGACCAACACTCCCCAGACCTCTACAACAGTATCTACAGCTACTTCGCCATCTCCGGGAGCTTCGCCACAGGGTGCGGGTGCGGTGAACTCAGCCGCTATTCCCGTTGGAGTTGGGGTGGCGCAAACCAGCAATGTCGCCTTACTTGGCCAGGAACAGGTGGCTGGGGCGAAAATTGCTGAAAAGTATTTCAACGATCGCGGCGGTGTGGATGGGACGCCGATTAGAGTGGTGTTACAAGATACGGGTGGAGATGAACAGGGGGCGATCAATGCTTTTAATACTTTGATCAATCAGGATAAAGTGGTGGGTATTGTGGGCCCAACTCTATCGCAACAGGCTTTTGGTGCAGATCCGATCGCCGATCGCGCCCAAGTACCCGTACTCGCACCCTCCAACACAGCTAAAGGCATTCCCCAGATTGGCGATTATGTCGCCAGAGTCTCCGCGCCCGTGGCCGTGGTAGCACCTAATGCAGTTAAAGCGGCCCTTAAGCAAAATCCCAATATCAAGAAAGTAGCCGTGTTTTTTGCTCAGAATGATGCTTTTAGCAAATCTGAGACTGAAACTTTCCAGAAAACAGTTAAAGAGATGGGACTGGAATTGGCAACAGTTCAAAAATTCTTGACTACTGATACAGATTTCCAATCTCAAGCCACTAATGCGATCAATGTCAAGCCCGATTTGATAATTATTTCCGGGTTGGCGGCAGACGGAGGTAATTTAATTAAGCAGTTGCGGGAGTTGGGCTACAAAGGCGTTATTATTGGGGGCAACGGTCTGAATACTTCCAACGTATTTACTGTTTGCAAGGCTCTTTGCGATGGGGTTTTGATTGCCCAAGCATACAGCCCGGAATATCAGAATGAAGTTAATAAGGCTTTGCGCGACGCTTATCGCGCCCAATTTAAGAAAGAACCGCCTCAGTTTAGCGCTCAAGCTTTTACTGGGGTACAAGTTTTTGTTGAGTCATTAAAAGCAATTAATGCTCAGTCTAAGATTAGTGAAAAGCCTTTAGCCCAATTGCGGACAAAGCTGAATCAGCAGTTGTTGATAGGTAAGTACGATACGCCTTTAGGGGAAATTTCTTTTACGCCGGAAGGTGAAATCAATCAGAAAAATTTTTATGTGGCACGGATTAAAATGGATGCGGATGGAAATAACGGTAGGTTTGAGTTTTTGAAATAAACGAAGAAAGAAAAATTTGAGCTTATTTGTGATTCAATGACTTAAATTGATACCCATTTTTTAACTGGCGATGGACTTAACTCTGTTTGTGCAACAATTTCTGAATGGTTTGTCGATCGGCAGCGTGTATGCTATTTTTGCACTGGGATACACGCTGGTGTTTTCTATTCTAGGAATTATTAATTTTGCTCACGGTGCAGTCTTTACTGTGGGTGCTTATTTCACCTATACGCTGATGGGGGGCGCTTTCGGTTTTAACGGGTTGTTAGCTAATGCGAGAATTCCCGTACAATTGCCTTTTGCTGTGGCGCTAATTTTGGGTAGTACACTGGCTGGTTTGGTGGGAGTAATTGTGGAAAGAGTTGCTTTTTTGCCTTTACGCCGCAGAAACTCAGATCCTCTGCTGACGGTGGTTTCTAGTTTGGGAGCGGCAGTGGCGATCGCCAATATTATTCAATATCTTGTCGGTGCAGAAATTTACACTTTTCCTGCTAACACTTACGGCTATTTGCCTGCAGCAATTAACTTCGGAACAGTAGATAAACCTATTCCGATTCGGACTGTTCAAATAGTGATTTTTGCGGTATCAGTTGCGATCGTGGCTGTTTTAACTTACTTAATAAATTTCACTAAGTTTGGGAAGGCAATGCAGGCGGTAGCCGAAGATGCTACCACTTCTAGTTTGTTGGGAATTGATACTGATAGATATATTATTTTGACGTTTTTTGTGAGCAGTTTTCTGGCGGGCTTGGCCGGGGGTTTGGTGGGTTCTAGTGTGAGTATTGCTGGGCCGTATTTTGGTATTGCTTTTGGTTTGAAAGGTTTGGCTGTGATTGTGCTGGGTGGGTTGGGGAGTATTCCTGGGGCGGTTTTGGGTGGGTTTGTAATTGGTTTGGTGGAGGCTTTTGTGCCGGGTGATTTTTCGGCTTATAAGGATGCTGTGGCTTTTGGTATATTGTTTATGATGCTGTTGGTTCGGCCGCAGGGTTTGTTTGGGCGGCGTTTGATTCAAAAAGTGTAGGATTATTTGCAATAACTCTAGTACATCAGTTGCTAAATGGATATTATATGAAATTAGAAATTCCATTAATTGTAAGCAATCGCCTTTTATTGCGATTGGCTAATCAAGACGATATCTGCAAAATTATTATTTTTTACAGTGACAACCAAAGATTTTTTACTCCCTGGCACAGACAATGGGCAGAGGATTTTTTAACTGAAAGTTATTGGCAAAAAAAAGTAGAGAAAGATTGCCAAGGATTTGAGTCTGACAAATCTTTAAAGCTGTGGATTTTTGAGAAGGATAATCCTGAGTATATTGTCGGTAACGTTAATTTTGATAATTTTGTAAGAGGAGCAGGTCATTTCTGCTTTTTGGGATATAATCTGGCAGAATCGCAACAAGGTAAAGGTTATATGACTGAATCTGTGCGAGTTGCAATCCAATATGTGTTTGCAGAGTTGAATTTACATCGCATTATGGCAAATTATATGCCTCACAATCAACGCAGTGGTAATCTACTGAGACGATTGGGATTTATGGTGGAAGGTTACGCCAGAGACTATTTGTTCATAAATGGTCGGTGGGAAGACCATATTCAGACTAGCTTAATCAATCCAAATTGGAAACCAAGTTAATCAGATTTTTTGGGATAATTGCAAATTTAAAATTAAATGAATACATTTTTTACTACTTATGGGTTTCTGATTGTCTCGATGTTGTTGGGTGCAATGTTGGGATTGTCACTATATTTGCCTTTAATGACTGGACAATTGTCTCTCGCTAGCCCCGGTTTTTATGCTTTGGGCGGGTATATTGCGGCGATTTTGTCTACGACGGTGTTTCAAACGACGGGTGGCTTATTTCCGCTGCCGTTGCTGTTATTGGAGATGATAATTGCAGGGGCTGTTTCGGGGTTGCTGGGTATTTTGGTGGGTATTGCGGCGCTGCGGTTGCGGGGGATTTATTTGGCGATCGCCACTATTGCTTTTGTGGAAATTCTGCGAGTTTTATCCCTGAATCTGGATATTACTGGCGGGGCTGTGGGGATTTTTGGAATTCCGCAACCGTTTGCAACGTCGATCGAGTATTTGTGGATTGTACTGCCTTTGCTGCTGGTCAGTATGGCGATTCTGTACCGACTGGAACGCATCCGGGTGGGACGGGCTTTTGCGGCGATTCGGGCTGATGAGTTGGCGGCTGATGCGATCGGCATTAACCCGACTTTTTATAAGGTTCTGGCTTTTGCATTGGGTGCTATTTTAGCAGGGGTTGTCGGTGCGGTTAGCGCGCATTTCCTCAATACTTGGAACGCCCGTCAAGGTACTTTTGATGCTAGTATTATTTACTTAACTTTTGTGTTGATTGGTGGTAGTAGAACTTTTGTCGGGTCGGTTTTGGGCGGGATAGTTTTTACTGCTTTGCCGGAGGTTTTGAGGGGGATGGCGACTATTCAGGGATTGCCGCTTTGGCTGGCGCAATTTCTGCGGGATGGACGGTTAATTATTTTTGGGTTGCTGATTGTCGTAGGGACGATATTTTTTCCGCAAGGGTTGGTGACACCGGAGTTGTTGAAGAAGTTTAGAAAGGGCGATCGCACTTCTGTGTAAAAACAGATAGTGTTACGATTTCGCCCCATCATCATCAATGGCTATATCAATGATGTACAATTATTAAGAATTTTATTATTTAGGTGAGAAGAATCATATTACTTTTGCTTGACTAGGGCGTTATTGTTGGTGGAATCCTTACCTTCTGCTTTGAACCTATCGCATAAGTTTTGTGCCATAAGTTGAGCAACTTGTTCATGACCTTGACTATTCCAATGACCGTCACAGCGCATAGCATTGGGAAAGCCATGTACGCAAGTTTTATTTTTTTCTGCATACTCTCGCAATCGCGGGACTGTATCCAATGTCGTAATATTGAGGCGATCGCCAAGGGCTTTGATTCTCTGATTAGGATAATACAAGTCCTTAATTCTAAATCGTTTCACATAGCTTTGACGCATCATAGGCTCAGGATTGACTTGAACTCCCGAACTGACAATCAAAATCATAAAATCTGCTTTTTGGGTCTTGACTTCCCGATTCATTAGTGTAATTAATCCTTCTGTTACTTGCCAAGCCTCTTTCCATACTGGATCGATAGGTTCTTGAAAGTTATGACCTGAGCGCTTTTTGTCTATGGTATCAACTAGACGTTTCTTATTATTTAAATCTATTTGTCTAACTAACCGCAAAATGCGTGAATGATTGACCAACCAAGTCGGAAGATAATCAACAGATGAAAACTCTAAATAGTTATGTTGTCTTTGTGAAATATTCAACCCTGAATTATCTAGAACTAATTCGCCATTATTATATACAAAAAATGGCTTGCGTTTAGAAAATTCAAGTTTTTTTGAATTATTAATGATATCGTTGCCAGGAAGAAAAGCTAAGAGTACTAAATCCGGAGAATATTGCCAGACTTTATGGCGCAGAGTGATTAGTTCTTGATCCGTCCCATAGCCCTGAACGCCAAAATTAATTACCTCTACTTTCCGATCGCCTAAAGCAGTACATTGTTTATTGAGTTGCTTTCTCATTTTCCACCAAAAAGTATTTTCCATCGGTACTTGTAAAGATTCGGCAAAGGAATCTCCCAACACTGCGATCCGAAAAGTTTTTGGTGGTTTTTCTTTAGTATGTTCGCGATCGCGCAAACCATCTTTATTTGCGCGAATTAAGGAGCGATCGCCTTCCCCCTGCCACTCGAAAGACGCACCCGGTTTCAATGACCAACCAGCGGGATCGTCTAATGTGTAACTTGCAAAAGAAGCAAGATCGCTTGGTTTTTCTATACCTTTAATTCCCCCCAGATGCAAAGCTAATTCTCCCATAAAAACACCAGCCATAATTCCTCCCAAAATTAGGCTGAGTTTTTGCGCCCATAAACTTAGTTTTTTCATTTTAGTTTTTTTATAAATAAAAGTCTAGTCTAAATCGCCGTGACTATCTCAAAAAGACAATCCCTACAGACAATTAATGTTTTTCTTGCGAAGCTAATTTTATGCTTTCGAGTATCATAGACCGATCGCCCAAAACTGAAAAGTGAAAAAAGACGGAAAAAGACGGGTCTTTATAAAATGTGGATGCAAGGCGGAAAAAGACGGAAAAAGACGGAAAAAGTCGGCTATACTAACTCTAGTTCTCTGACAACCCTACTGATGGACACTGCCCATATATTGCAATTTGTAGATGAAGTGCTCAGCGCGAAGACAGGCAAACGTCTAAATGACTTGCAGCGTAAAATTATAGAGGGAATACTTAAGCGACAAAAGTATTATTATATTGCAGATACTTATGGCTGTACGGCTGGTCATGCTAAGGATGTAGGTTATAAGCTTTTACAAATATTATCTAATGTTTTTGGTGAACCAGTTGACAAAGGTAATCTGGAATCTGTTTTAGAACGGCAATTAAATCTGAATATAAATTTTGGCGATCGCCCTACTAATTTTGGTAATAGCCACACAATTAACTATATCAATGGTTGCTCAGAACTACCCACTCCTACGCCATATAAAAGTCAGCTTGCGACTCCCGACTACCATGACGGCACGAATCAAGGTAAAACTGAAATGGTTGGTAAGTTACGGGAGTTGGGCTTGAAGGATGAGCAAATTGCAGGGGTGCTAGGACTAGCCTTGGATGTGGTGAAGCAGGTAGATTGAAAAGAATGAGTTTATTTGTAGTCTCAAACCCTTTATCTGAACCAGTGGTGACTCTGGGTTGAAACACATATAATTCAGTCAGGAGGTATAAGTTTTATGTTCGCAGTCGTCACCCCAGAAAAGATTCATTTGCCACCAGGAACACTGATAAAATTTCCCGGTAGTTGGCAGGATTACCAAGCGCTTGTAGAACAATTGGGCGATCGTTCAATTCCGCGCATCAAATATCGACCAGGAGAGATTTTATTAATGTCCCCTTTACCCGTACACGGAAAACAAGCTCATATTATCGCAATTGTGGCAATAGTTCTACTAGATTACTTGGGCAAAGATTATGAAGCGTTTACGCCAA
Organism: Tychonema sp. LEGE 06208; assembly: GCF_015207505.1. GTDB lineage: Bacteria > Cyanobacteriota > Cyanobacteriia > Cyanobacteriales > Microcoleaceae > Microcoleus. The sequence continues at coordinate 14,878 of NZ_JADEWT010000113.1, read as the reverse complement.
TTACGATGGATTTGCCGGAGGTAAGAGGGATTGAACCAGATTATTGTTTTTATATCGATAATTGCGCCGCCATTCTGGGTAAAGATCGGATTGCTTGGGGTGTTGAACCGCCACCCGATCTAGTAATTGAAGTGGATGTCACTAGCTACACTAATTTGGATGATTACTTGCCTTATCAAGTGCCGGAAGTGTGGCTGTTTAAGAAAAATAGGCTCATAATTTACGGCTTGCAAAACGATCGCTATGTCGAAAGTTCCATCAGCCGTTATTTTCCCAATTTTAATGTATCAGAGATTGTGGAGGAATGCTGGCAAATGTCGCGCGATCGCCATACAAGTACAGTAATTCGGGAGTTGCGGCAAAAAATTGAGAGGGAGAACGGTTGAATCATCGTGTCCGGTGAATGGATTGTAATTCCTGTAGAGGCAGGCGATGCCCTGAACGTAGCCGAAGGGTTCACCAACAATAATTGCCTAAAACCGAAAATTATCATAAACCTGCCCCCGCCCAACGACTATAAATAATTTTGATGGTGGGTCATCAAACAAACATCATATTCTGCCAAATCTTAATAGTTTTGTCACTGCTGCCGCTAGCCAAAAACTCTCCTTCCGGGGTAAAATTTACGGAATAAACAGAGTTTGTATGACCTAAAATATTACAAAGTTCTTGACCATTTTTTACCCGCCAAATCTTGATAATTTGATTGCTACTGCTGGCAATTACTTCGCCATCGGGACTAAACGCGATCGAATCTACATACCAAGAATGACCTGCAATTGTTAAAATTTCTTGCCAATCTTTGACCCACCAAATTTTGATAGTATTGTCGTGACTGCCACTCGCCAGAAACTCTCCATTGGGACTAAAAGCTACACAACGCACACAGTCTGTATGACCAGTCAGCGTGCGAATTAGCTTGCCATCTTTGACTCGCCAAATCTTAATAGTTCTGTCCCAACTGCTGCTAGCCAGAGTTTCTCCGTCAGGACTGAAGGCGACGCAGTAAACTAAGTTACTGTGACCGCTAAATGTGCGGATTTCTTGCCCGTCTTTCACGCGCCAAAGCTTAATTGTTTTGTCCCAACTGCTGCTAGCCACAGTTTCGCCGTCGGGACTGAAAACTAAGCCATAAACTGAGTTGCTGTGACCTGTAAGCGTGCGGATTTCTTGCCCGTCTTTCATCCGCCAAAATTTGATTGTTTTGTCGTGGCTACTGCTGGCAAGTATCTTTCCATCGGGGCTAAAAACTACTGTATGAACTGAGTTGGTGTGTCCGGCGAGAGTTACTATTTCTTGCCCGTCTTGTACTTGCCAAAGCTTGATTGTTTTGTCATCGCTACCGCTGGCGATCACTTCTCCGTTAGGGCTGAAAGCTACAGAGGAAATTAAATTTTTGTGTCCAGTTAAAGTGTGAATACATTGCCAGTTATGAGTTGGCTGAGGGGGCGGATTGGGATTGGCGGCAGGTTTGACTGCTTTGGTAATTGTTTGAGGAATGGTGAGTTTACTAGCTGCTTCTGGATTCAGTTGAGTTAAGACTTCAACAGCAGTTTGATAGCGACGGTTCGTAGCATTTTCAATCAATTGGTCTAAGATTTTGCCTGTTTCTTCACTCACCGGATTGTTTGCCAAATATTGCCGCCAAATCCAGGCATCTTCGCCCGGATCGAAGAGATCAAAGGGAGAAACTTGAGTTAGCAAATACAGGCAAGTTACGCCTAAACTGTACAAATCACTGGTAAAAAATGCTTTGCCTCTGGCTTGTTCTGGGGCGATGTATTCGGGGCTACCGATGCTAGTTCCTGTTTTGAGTAAAGCTGTACCTGTAGCTATTTTTGCTGCACCAAAGTCTACTAAAACTAATTGTTTGTCGGCGCGGCGGATGATGTTTTCGGGTTTGATATCTCGGTGAATTACGTTGTGGGAGTGGATGAAGTGAAGTACGGGTAATAAGCTGTTGAGTAAGTCTTGAATTTGAGTTTGTGTAAACGTACCTTCTGTTGCTACAATTTGTGCTAGATTTTGTCCGTCGATAAATTCTTGGACTACATATTGTCGGTTGTCTTGGATAGAATATGCTAAGAGTTCGGGAATTTGAGGATGTTTCCCTAATTCGTCTAATCGCATTGCTTCTTGTTCAAAAAGTTCGGCTGCTTTTTTGCTATTGCGATTGCTGGCTGATGGGATGAGTGGGGTTTCTGGGGGTAAGAATTGTTTGATAACGCAGCGGGGTTTTGATGGTTTGTCTTCGTCAACGGCGAGTAATGTTCTGCCAAAACCTCCTTGTCCGATCGCCTTTATGGCCCGATATCTGTCGCGCAACAGCAGTTTTGACCGGCAATTTCGGCAAATTTTGGCTGTATCCGGGTTTTCGGGCTTGGAACAGTTGGGGTTTAGGCAATAACTCATTCGATTTTAGATTTTGAATTTTAGATTATTTGTATCAGGCAGTAAATATTATACCTGTTTCCAGAGTCTAGATAATTTGGCTTGTAGTGAGGATTTTAGTCATTTTATCCTAGATAAAGAGAGACTTCAGTCCTCATTACGAACATTTAAAAATTAACATAAAATACCAAATTTGGTTTTTAGTGAGGACTTTAGTTATCTTTTTCGAGTTGGGGAAATAAGGAATTCAGTCCTCACTACGAACCTGGGGAAATTAAATATTTTAGAAGTTCCACATGACTGGGTTGTCATCTAAACTATCGGTGATTGTTCGCCCGATCGCGTCTATTGCTTTTAAGTCCTCTTGACTCAGCTTTACTTCGGCAGCTTTGGCATTAGCGGTGGCTTGTTCGGCATTGCGCGCGCCAACAATTGCGTTGGTTTGCGGCTGGGCGATTAACCAGGCTAATGCTAAATTGCCCAAGCTTGTTTGGTGGCGATCGGCAATTGGCCTGAGTTGATTTAATGCTGTTTGCACTCTGGCGTAATTTTCCTTGATAAACAGCTTGCTTTTGGCGCGGTGATCGCCTTCTTCAAATTTGTGTTCTGGCCCAAATTTACCTGTTAATATTCCTTGAGCTAAAGATGAGTAGGCAAGGATTGAGATATTATTTTCTACACAGTAGGACATGGCCTGTTTTTCTACCCAGCGCCAAAACAGAGAATAGGGCGGTTGCAAGCTGTCGATGCGTCCGTATTGGGCGGCTTCTGCTATTTGGGCGCGGGAGAAGTTGGAAACGCCGATCGCCCGAATCTTCCCCTGTTCTTTTAATTTGTTCAGCGCGTCCATTGTTTCTGCAATGGGCACTAATTCGGAATTCCAAGTCCCGGCGGGCCAGTGGATTTGGTAAAGGTCGATATAATCGGTGTTGAGGTTTTTTAGCGATCGATCGCACGCCTCGACTACCAAATCGGGTTTGAGATGGTTGGCAAAAACTTTGCTAGCATAAACTACTTGCGATCGCACATCTGAAAGCGCTTTGCCGATAATTTGTTCCGAATGTCCTTCTCCGTAAACCTCCGCCGTATCAAAGGTGGTAATACCGGCCTCAAAAGCGGCGCGCATTGCTTTGACAGTTTCGGCATCCTCAATTCCCACCCACATCCGCTTCCCAGCTTGCCAAGTCCCCATAATTATCGGGCTAATTTGAATTCCCGATATCCCCAATTGTCGCTTTTCCATAGCTATAGCCCTAATTTGGATTTTTACTATTTACCCTCAAACTATCTAATTTTAACAGAAAAAAGTTGTTATAATTGCTGTAAATTACCGATTTTGTTACTTTGGTTAAAACCAAACTAAATCCTATGAAATCAACTACTCGCGCGCTGAAAGAATGGAATGTAGCGGTTAATGCTTTGGAACAGGGCAAAACGATTGTACTCTTGCGAAAGGGAGGTATTCGCGAGCAAGCAGGACAGTTTAATGTTGCTGACAAGCAGGTTTTGCTTTATCCAACTTTTGAACACCAACAGCCTGATTTATTAAAGCCAGATTTTGCGAGTCAGGTAAAAACGGTAGAATCTGGTTGGCATCCAGAATTTATTAAAATTAGCAGTTGGGCTGAGATTACCGATGTTTTTTTGGTTGCTTGGGAACCTGCAATTACGGCGCTTTTTCCTTACCATATCTGGAATGAAAAATTTGTCGGCGACCGCCTGAAATGGAAACAAAATCAGCCAATTTATATTTTACTACTGCGGGCTTATCGATTAGCCCAAAATCTAGAAATTCCGTACATTTCTGCCTACGGCGGTTGCCGTTCTTGGATAGATTTGGCTAGTCCTATTTCCCTGGAAGGAAGCGAAGCTGTTTTATGTAATCGAGAATACCTTGAACGTTCAAATGAAATCCGCAATCTGATGGCGAATCCTCCGAATGCTTCTGGTTCGCAGAAAATCACACAACTGACGATTTGATCGTTCCGACTTCAGTCTTAATTAATACTTTTTAATGTACTTTTCGAGAGGCGTATTTCTACTAAACCCAGCCCAAAATCTGCTGCTAATGCCATTAAAGCTGACGGAATTGCCCCAGCTAAAAGTAACTGATTGTTGACTGTAGCAACGCCGCGAAAAATAAACACGCCCAAGCCGCCGGCACCAATTGCAGCGGCGATCGTTGCTAGCCCGATCGCAATTACCGCAGCAACTCGTACTCCCGCCAAAATTACGCCCAGCGCTAGGGGAAGTTCTACTTGCCATAAAAGTTGCAGATCCGTCATTCCCATACCTCTCCCGGCTGCTACGATCGCCGGATCGACACCGACAATCCCGGTATAAGTGTTGCGGATAATGGGCAGTAGGGAATAAAGTGTGAGGGCGATGATTGCGGTGCGATCGCCTATTCCTCCCACAACGGGCATCGGAATGAGCAAGCCAAACAAAGCTAAACTGGGAATTGTTTGCATAATATTTGCAAATCCCAAAATCGGCTTTTTCAAGTGGGGTTTTCTCGTTACTAAAATACCGAGGGGAATCCCGACAATAATTGCGATCGAAATTGCCACAGTTACTAAATATAAGTGTTCGAGTACGCGCTGAATTATCTCCGTACCGTACCGATTTAGAAATTCTATCATTGGGTAATTGGTAATTGTTAATTTATTATTGTGTTATAATCAAATGTCTCGTAGGGGCGGGTTCGCCCATATCTTTAATTCCCCGCCATCAGCTTAAAAAACCCGCCCCGCCTATACTAAAAACGAGAAATGCAAACATAATTTTACCCAGTTCCAGGTAATTGGAAACATTCAATAAATGCCAAAGCTTCTGGATGCTGAGATTTTAGAAAATCATCCGGCGAGCCCAATTCAACCAATCGTCCATCCTGCATCAAACCAATTTTAGAAGCTAACAAAAAAGCTTCTTGAATGCTGTGAGTCACAAAAATCACAGTTTTGTCGAGTTGCTGCTGCAATTGACCGAATTCTCGCTGCAATTCCAGGCGAGTAATGGGGTCTAAAGCGCCAAACGGTTCGTCCATTAACAGCAGTGGAGGGTCAGCGGCCAGGGCTCTGGCGACACCCACGCGCTGCCGCTGTCCGCCAGATAACTGATGGGGATAACGTTTGGCGAAGTGCTGCGGATCGAGGTTGACTAATTCTAACAGTTGGCGGACGCGAGATTGAATACGCGATCGCTCCCAACCTTCCAATTTCGGGACTAAACCGACATTTTGCTCGACGGTAAAATGGGGAAACAAACCGATTTCTTGAATTACATAGCCAATTTTTCGCCGCAGTTGAATTGGGTTCCATTCAGTTGTCGCTTTTCCCATGACAAGCACTTCACCGCTAGTTGGTGCGAGTAAATTGTTAATCAATTTCATGGTAGTAGTTTTGCCGCTACCGCTGCGTCCCAGCAATACTAAAACTTCTCCTTGGAGCACTTGAAAATTGATTTTTTCTACTAAATGCCTGCGGTTGAGACGGTATGTGACTTCAAGGCATTCGACAGCAACTTCATGATTATTGACAGCCATGATTAATTTCGGTGATGTTGGTTATAATAAATCGTCAATCGGCTAGCGTCGCGGAACAATTTAAAATCTAAAATCCCAAATCTAAAATCTAAAATTGTTGTGGTTTTGCCATTCTAGCAACAAGGCTCGACATTGGAGGCAAGTTAATTTTTTGAGCAAGTCTCGAATGCCGTCGGGGGTGACAGGATATACAGCGCCGAGAAGTTCGGGGTTGACTGTGGCTGTCGGGTGCAATTCTGCCACAAAACCGTAGAGTTTTTGATTGGAGAATGAACTGTTGATGGCCCAGCCTGTGGTGTTGAGGGGTTGGATGCGGGCGATCGCACTTTCTGTCACGCCTAATTCTTTTTTGATTATAGCTGGAACTGCCGCTACTGGCGTTACTGCTTCTGGTACGCGACCGCCGGGAAAATCGAGGGTGGCGGATGCTACGCCGGGGCGATACGTCGGTGAGGGAAACAACAATTTGTCAGCTTGAACAGTCAAAATTACAACTGAATCTGCTCTTTCTACTCGCCAATATTCTACTATTTTTCCTTCGGTAGTTTCGAGATGTTCGGCGATTAGCTTTACCCAATGAGAGTTGATTTCTACAAAGCGATCTAGGGTTTTCCAGTGGGATTTTTGGTTTTGGTTCATGTTGTTAGTTGTTAGTTGTTAGTTATTAGTTATTGGTTAGTGGTTATTGGTTATGAGTTATTAGTTATTGGTTATTAGTTATTAGTTGTTAGTGCTGTCCCCCTGAGCTTTCCGTCCAACGTCCAACGTCATCAGGCAGAAGGCAGAAGGCAGAAGGAATAGGGAACAGGCAAAAAATAATTAAGAATATCCTAAGCGTTGGCTATGGTTGCTATAAATCAGAGGTTGTTGGCTATGGTAGTCGAAAGGTCGATCGGCTATTTGGGCGATCGACCTTTCGACCTTAGAGCCACTTTTGCCCTCTCGATTGTAAATTTTTGCAACAAACTGCACGTTCACCCTGATAATTCAGTAACATAGACTACATAATCAAAATTTATCTGCAGCTCTGGGTTGTTAAAACCCCGCAAAGAGTGCAGACTCTTAGCTCGACAGACAGGAGTAATTATGCAACTGCAAACAGATATTCGTACTTGGCAACCGCCAGCCGGCATCACGAGCGATCGCGATCGGGAAAGATTCGGCTGCGCCGTACCTGCACCAAAATTGGCTCCTAACCTGTGGGTAAGATTGTTCAATCCCCCAACAGCATTTAGTTTTGACGAAGCGCGGCTGTTGTGTCAGCACTCCGAGGACAAGTGGCTAGCTTGGATTCCCGATCATGGGGAAATTTTGCTGAATACGAATGAATTTTGCGCTACTTAATCAAAAATTAAAGTGTGGAAATCCATATCTTTCAGGCTTCAAAGCATATTTTTGGAAAAAACCAGGTCTTTTCGGAATTATCTCGTTTGTAGTGAAGACTTCAGTCCTCAAGGATTAAGCAGGACTAGAGTTTTCACTACAAACCAATTAATTAAAATTTTGACAACAAAAAGAGCAGTAGAAAACCTATTGCTCTTTTTGTTTTGTGCAAAAACACTCTCTAGTTTTTGTCTTCAGACAGCGGAACTTACTCGCTTATTTGCAAACAGCACGGTTATTGGCGTTTCTGACAATGGTGCCTACTCTGCCATTAATCATAATCGGGTTTTTGGTGCTGGCTCGAATCAAGCGGGGCTGTTTACCCAGACATTCTTTGATTGATTCTGACCAGGCGGTGAGAGCGCTGGTGTATTCTGTACGAGTCGCTGGTGCGCGAAACTGATCGGTAATTATGTGATCCGTGGTGATGCTAGTGTCTGTAGCAACATTCGTAATAATTGGAAAGTCAAAGTTTTTTGGCAAGGTTCTGTCAGGTATTTTGCCAGGTACTATCTGGTAATTCATCGAGCCACCCTTGTAGTCAATACTTGCTTCGGGGGTTGTTTGAGCGAAGGCTGGAATAGGCAAGCTTGCTACCAAGACGGTGCAGCAACTCCAAAATAATTTCGATTTCATCCGATTCATCTCCTCAACTGTATGACGATTAGCACTAATTAGATAGGCTCCAAAAACATTAGCTTATATTTATCAAAAATATGATGCTAATGAGCTTTTTATCTGAAGTTTGACCCACCTAATTTTTTAATATACATCCTCAAAAATGTGAAAACTGGTTTGCCTGACAAACTGTAAAATGGTTTCAGTTGAGTAAGACATTTACACATCTGAAGTTGTTACAGTATGGGAGACTCGATTTGACCAGAATGATTGATTTTTGATTGTTGTTATGGGAACTTTATCAAATTTTGTCTCAGATATCAAGTTTTGCCGATCGCACATCACATCTTAACACTGTCCCAGCAGCTCGATCGCCCTTTGAGTGTTACGCGCTATACCAGGACGAGAAAGATGCTACAGTGCATCGATGGGCGTTTGAGTGTTTTCAAGCGACAATAGGCAGAGAAGGGGCTTGAAAATAGGTGAATTTAGTGGAAGATAGCAAGATTATAGACTTATCGGAAATCATGGGTGTTCCCGCGGCTCCTGCGGGTTACAAATCGGGCTTTGTGGGTATTATCGGGCGGCCGAATGTCGGCAAATCCACGCTGATGAATCAGTTGGTGGGGCAGAAAATTGCGATTACTTCGCCGGTGTCTCAGACGACGCGCAACAGGCTGCGGGGCATCCTGACGACACCTGAAGCACAAATTATTTTTGTCGATACTCCCGGAATTCACAAGCCGCACCACCAATTGGGTAAGGTTTTGGTGCAGAATGCCCGCACCGCGATTCAGTCTGTGGATGTGGTGCTGTTTGTGGTGGATGGTTCGGTGGAATCGGGTGGGGGCGATCGATATATTATCGAAATTCTCAGCAATTGCAAAATTCCGGTGATTTTGGGGATGAATAAGTTGGACGAACAACCGGAGGATTCCGTGTTGATCGATCGCACTTACGAGCAAATTGTCAATCCTGAGTGGCCAGTCGTCAAGTTCTCGGCGCTTACGGGCGAGGGTGTCGAACCGCTGCAACAATTGTTAATCGAACATCTGGAGGTTGGGCCTTACTATTATCCGCCCGATTTGGTGACTGACCAGCCGGAACGCTTTATTATGGGCGAATTGATTCGGGAACAGATTTTGCTGCTGACGCGGGAAGAAGTGCCGCATTCCGTAGCAATCGCGATCGACATCGTTCAAGAAGAAGCGAAAATTACGCGAATTCTGGCGACAATTCACGTCGAACGGGATTCCCAAAAAGGTATTTTAATCGGTAAGAGCGGCAGTATGCTGAAGTCGATCGGCAGCGCGGCCCGCGAACAGATTCAAAAGTTAATTGAAGGCAAAGTGTATTTAGAGTTATTTGTCAAGGTGCAGCCGAAGTGGCGGCAGTCCCGCACCCGTTTGGCAGAATTGGGCTATCGCGTGGAAGAATAAAACTTTGGTGGTTTGCGGGATGTTCGCGATCGCATCCCTCTTTAAAAACTGTCCAAATTATTCTAAAAAGGCTTTCTGCAAAAAATGTTTGTGTGAGACTAAAATAGGGAATATAAATAAACTCCATTACCTATTACCTACCACTCATTACCTAAAACAATGATTGCCGGAAAAGAAAACTTTCCTCAAATAACCCCAGAAGAATACTTTGCCTGGGAAGAAAAGCAGCTAGAAAAGCATGAGTATATCGACGGTCAAGTCTACGCCATGAGTGGCGGCAGCGTAAACCATAGCCGCATTGCCGTCAGACTCACAACCCTATTCTCGAATCATCTAGAAAACAGCAGTTGCGAAACCGGAAACTCCGATTTGAGAGTCAACGTCATTGGAACCAAAAACTACATCTACCCCGATGCAAGTATAACGTGCGACGATCGCGATAAAACCACAACCCAATACATTACTTACCCCTGCTTAATCGTGGAAGTTCTCTCTCCCAGCACCGAATCCTATGACAGAGGTGGCAAATTTAGAATGTATCGCAAAAATCCAGTCTTACAAGATTATTTATTAGTCAGTTCCACCAGTATCGAAATGGACTTGTATCATAAAAATGATGCTGGTGAATGGCTCATTATTAACTACCAAGCAGGCGACACTATAGAACTCAAAAGCATCAATCTCAGTTTTGCGATCGAACAAGTCTATCGCAACCTCGACCTTACTCCAGAAACAACAGCTTAAAATTGATAGAGCGATTAAATTAGGAGATTGTTATGATTGCAGCTAGAGAGCAGGAGCGGTACTTTACGCCTGAAGAGTATTTTGCTTGGGAGGAGCAACAATTAGAAAAACATGAGCTAATCGATGGTCGCGTATATGCGATGAGTGGGGGTACGCAAAATCATAGTGCGATCGCTATCAATTTCTTATTATCGATTAGATCTCACTTGCGAGGAAATCAATGTAGAGTTTTTAATTCGGATTTAAAGGTTAATATTCTCAATACTCGCAACTATACCTATCCCGATCTGAGTGTCACTTGCGATCGGCGAGATAATTCTAGCCCTCAATATATTACCTATCCCTGCTTAATCGTTGAGGTTTTATCGGATAGTACCGAGGCTTACGACCGAGGCAAGAAGTTTGAAAAATATCGCCGCAACCCGAATTTAATTGATTATGTGTTGGTGAGTTCTGATGAGATGGCGATCGATATTTATCACAGAAATGATGCGGGGGATTGGTTGATTCTGAGCTATCGAGCGGGCGATCGCGTTGAGCTTAAAAGTATTGGGTTGAGTTTGGCGATCGAGCAATTCTATGAAGAAATTGTTTTCGAGCAGAAATCTTGAATTTATAAATGGATTTATGAGGATACATTCTATGTAGCTTCACAGAAAAATAGTATTACCGAGTGTTTCTTATGAACTACCGAAACCACATCACGATCGAGGCAAATAAACGCGGTGGTAAGCCTTGTGTACGCGGCTTGCGAATTACGGTTTATGAAGTGCTTGAGTACCTGGCTTCCGAGATGACCGAAGCAGAAATTCTCGACGATTTCCCCGATCTGACGCGAGAAGATTTAAAAGCCTGCATTGCTTATGCTGCTGACCGCGAGCGTCGGTTTATGACCGCGACCTTATCGGCATGAAATTACTTTTTGATGAAAATTTGTCGCCCAAGTTGCCGAATCGTTTGAGCGATATTTTCCCAAATTCGCTTCACGTTCGAGATGTGGGAATGAAAGCAACGATCGACCCAATAGTTTGGGATTATGCAAAAGACAATAATTTGATGATTGTCTCGAAAGACGCGGATATGCACGACCTGAGCTTAGTATTTGGGAATCCACCGAAAGTTATTTGGCTTCGACTTGGAAACTGTTCGACATTGCAAATTGAAAATTTGCTGCGTCGGGAGTTCAACGCGATCGAATTATTTTATGAAGATGAGACTTTATCGCTGCTTGCTTTATCATAATAGACCGATCGCCGAAAGTGTGCGATCGACTCTAATCTCAAAGATAATAAAGATAGCTTTTTTCAGTGCGACGGCTTAAGTGTTTAAGTTGAATTGTGCGGCGAACTCGATCGAGGAAAGAAGATTCCGATGGGGAGTAAGAATGGGTTGACATTTATCCGTAATTTGTGGTATTATTCGACTATATTCAGTATTGTACCGCAACTGCGATACAATTATAAAATTTATCTGCAGCAGGGTGATCTATCGGCAAAAGCTCGAGGTTTCTTGTATGGGGTGCTTCGGTAAATCTAGTCGTTGCAACTGACGCGAATTTAAGATTGTTAGCTTCGTTGAGAGGCGATCGCGCGCAGTTGAACTCGATCGTTATACGGCATTGACCCTAAAATTCACAAAACCTAGAAAATAATTTGAACTGACTGTTTAATCCCCCTGCTCTTTGGGAAGCCTGAATAGTGGATCAGTTAGCTCTCAAAGATATTATTTTGGCAAAGTAATATTGCCAAATACAATCCGTGTTAAATAAGTAGGCTAACTTAGGAGGAAGATAGGAATGATTTTCTATATCAAAGATTCTATTCAATCTGTTAAAAATGCCTTTTTTCTGGCTTTGCAATCAATTGATGAATTTTGTAAGTTAGATGCAAAAGACAAGGGGAAGGTTGTAGATGCCAACTTCAAGTCCATGCTAAGAGACTTGATGGATCAATTCGGCATGAAGCCTGGAATTGATTACGAGGACAACTTACGCCCTAATGAGCCAGGAGCAGATTTCGTTATCTACAGTGAAGAAGCAAATAACTTAATCAAAGATCTACTTGCAGGAAACATCACAGTTGTTAGAGAGCATACAAGGGTTTATAAATCCGGAAAAACTGTGATAATCGATGCTCATTATAGAAGACTCCGTTAGAACACTCAGAGGTAATCATTCATGAAATCTGAAGTATTCAAGGTTGGTAGTTACGTTTGGGAGTGTAAATCCTCCTATACCGATCCTGGTGGAGCAATTGATGTAACTTATCTTAGGGCAGAAATTGCAGATCTTGAGAATAGATGGCTGTATGAAGGAAAGCCAAGCGGTTATTATTATGTTTTTCCTGTGAACCTGATCAGCAATGAAGCAAGGCGGGAACTAGACAAACTCAAAAACTCCTACAGAGGTGACGTTGATATTGACTTTTACGATCGTGTCGATATGCAAAAGCTGATTCAGAAACTGGAAAAAATTCGTGATATGCAGTCACTCGTAGATTATATTAAAGCAGTGTGGATGGGCTAATGTCTCAAAAACTACAATTCTGGCAAACAAAAATTTTCTCTGAAGAAGTTACACAAGGTTTTACATATGAAAGTTTGTATGAGGCTCTTAAGAGCCTTTTAAGAGGAACTGAGATCCACTCATCTGAGTATGTCGAAAATTACTTTGAGAAAGTTCAGCTTAATTACCTTCGGATTAACTTAGCTCAGCTTGAAAAAATAGTTCCAGAGGATACCAAGAATCTTAAATATGTACTCTTTGATCCTAAAAAAACTACTTTTTTTATGATGGATCATCAGATATGGAGCGGTATTCAGACGCTTACTGAATCTTTTATCAGGGATACAATAAACGAAGACAAACAAGAATTAGAGGAAAAACTGAAGAAAACTACTGGGATAGCTAAAGACTACGACTGTCTCTCTAATCTTTTTGAGAAGAAGCTTTTGTTTGTAGCTATCTTTTAGTCTTAGATAGAAATGAACTGCTCCTAATATGGTCGTTATTTTACTGGGAGATTGAGCCGTATAACAAGTCGCTTGGAGCGGACTGACAGAAGGTTTGGATAGATTGCGAGAGTTATTTGCAGCCGCTCAAGCGAACCGTTATCTCGCAAACGCTGCCTGACCTTGGAGATAATTCGGAAGCTCGATCGAGAGCTTGACCTACAGAAACTTGGTAGAATAAATAGACACGCTTCGATCGCGCACCATGCAACAAGCTAGTAGATCCAATCTTTTCGCCAAACCTCGAACGAGGAGATTCTCAAATGCCATTGGCTGAACTAATGTCACAGATCCAGGAACTTTCAAAAATTGACAAGCTTCGGCTGATGCAGTTTCTGGCAACAGAACTGGTCAAAGAAGAAGATGCAACAAACTTTTTTGTTGCCGATCGAGAGTATCCGGTCTGGTCGCCTTACAATTGCTCTGAGGCTGCCAATGTTTTAATGAATCTTCTGACGACAAAACAACAAGAACAGAATGGTTGACGCTCAGAGATTTCCCTACAAAATCATTGACAGCAGTCTTGGCATGGTCGATCGAATGCCGTATCTGCCATTGACACTCAGCCTGAACGGTCAATCCTTAAACGCTGAGGGCTTACTAGATACAGGTGCAAGCGTTAATGTTTTGCCCTACGAGTTAGGGCTACAACTGGGCTTAGTCTGGGAAAATGAGACACTCTCAATCCTATTGGCTGGGAATTTGGCTCGATTTGAAGCCCGCGCAGTCGTTGTCAACGCTCGAGTTAGTTCATTCCCAACGCTTAACCTGGCATTTGCCTGGACACAAGCAACCAATGTACCTTTGATTTTGGGGCAAGCTAATTTCTTCTTCGAGTTTGATGTCTGTTTCTTCCGGGCACGTTCAGAATTTGAAATCCGTCCTAAGCAGAGTGAATAGAAATGAAGACACTCCAACTATACCGTTATCTCGTAAATGCTGCCTGACTTTGGAGATGATTCGGAATCTCGATCGAGAATTAAGGATTCCGGTGGATAAATATCGCCCTACATTACCAACACTAATTGCTGCTTTATTTTACGATTTATCAACAGATAAAGAAATCAAAATCCGTTACATAAGACTTACCCAAAGCTACCCAGCTTTATACAAAGCTGGACTTTGAACCTTACTTCCTGTTTCATTCTGGCAGTGTCGGCACTCACCAGTCCGCAGGCTATCCCCGTCTAACTGACGGTTTTTGACAAATTAATTGCTGCGTTCAAATCGCGGTCAATAACTAAGCCGCAATGACTGCATTCAAACACTCGCTCCGATAAACTGAGTGTTTCTTTTTTAGTTCCACAGTTAGAGCAGGTTTTGCTGGATGGGAACCAACGGTCAGCAATTACCAGCTTTGAACCGTACAACTCGCATTTATAGGTTAACTGGCGACGAAACTCGAAAAAGCTCATGTCAGCGATAGACGTGGCTAGTTTATGATTAGCCATCATCCCTGATACATTTAAGTCCTCTACGACAATTACACCGTGGTTTTTGGCGAGTAGTGTCGTTAGCTTGTGCAAAGTATCTTTGCGGATGTTGGCTATTTTATTGTGCAGTCTAGCAATCTTGATTTGCGCTTTTTTCCAGTTACTTGAACCGATAAGTTTATGGCGGTTTAACCATTGCATTCTTGACAGTTTGGCTGCATATTTATTGTAGGACTTTGCACCCAAAATTACTTCACCTGTTGAGATAGTGGCTAATGCTTTAATGCCGAGGTCAACTCCTACAACACTTGCATTGC
>NZ_JADEWT010000112.1 GCF_015207505.1 Tychonema sp. LEGE 06208 | reverse complement strand
GGTTATTTGTGGGTTTCAATTACAATGCCCGATGCCCGATGCCCGATGCCCGATGCCCAATAACAAATGACAAATGACAAACAACAAACAACAAACAACAAATAACCAATAACCAATAACCAATAACCAATAACAAACAACAAACAACAAATAACCAATAACAAATAACCAATAACAAATAACAAAGTATGAATTTTATTGAAAGCGTTAAAATGGCGGGTCAAACATTGGTAGCAAACAAAACTCGCAGCAGTTTAACGATGATTGGGATGATTGTCGGAAATGCTTCGGTAATTGCGATGATTGGAATTGGAGAGGGAGCACAAAAATTTGTAGCAGGACAAGTTCAATCCCTGGGTACAAATGTATTGATAGTGAGGCCGGGAGTGCCCAATGCTAGGCGAAGTTCGATCGCCAGCGCGCCTCAAACATTGATAGTAGAGGATGCTAAGGCGATCGCCACTCAAGTCTCGTCGGTGCAAGGTGTTTCAGCAGAACTCAACAGTTCGGAGATTGTTCGCTACAGCAACAAAAATGTTTCGTCTCTAATTTTTGGCACAATTCCAGAATTTCTCACTGTCAGAAATTTTGAAATGGCTAAAGGGCGATTTTTGACGGAACTCGATGTTAAGCAAAACAATCAAGTTGTAGTGTTAGGTTCAGAATTGGCCGAGAAATTGTTTGACAATGCTAACCCCCTCGGCGAACAAGTACGAGTCAAAGATGTCAGCATGAAAGTGATTGGAGTATTGGCATCCAAAGGCACATCTTTTGGTACGAATTATGATAACTCGGCTGTTGTGCCGATCGCCACAATGGCCAACCGCATTGTCGGGCGGAAATCTCCCTACGGTTTAGCTGTCACCTCGCTGTTTATTTCTATTCAAGATGAGTCGAAAATGGACGCGGCTCAATTTCAGGTAGAAAACTTGCTGAGACTGCGGCACAAGATTACCACAGAAGATGACTTTACTGTCAGAAATCAGAAAGATTTAATGGCGACAATGGGTGCGATTTCCGGGGCTCTGACACTGATGCTAACTGCTGTTGCTAGTATTTCTTTGTTAGTAGGCGGAATTGGGATTATGAACATTATGCTAGTATCTGTGAGCGAGCGGACTCAAGAAATCGGGCTGAGAAAGGCGATCGGGGCTTCGCAACAAGATATCCTGTTTCAATTTATCGTCGAAGCTATAATTTTATCCGCTGCCGGAGGGATAGTAGGTACTTGCGTAGGTGTGGGCGGTATTTTGCTTGTAGGTAATTTCACGCCCCTGCAAGCTGGCATTTCACCCGTGGCGATCGCCCTTGCTGTCAGCGTATCCGGCACTGTAGGTCTGTTTTTCGGCGTTGTCCCGGCGCGTCAGGCATCAAAACTCGACCCGATCGCAGCATTGAGAAGTGCTTAAAAAATAATCGCATATATATATTGTGCTTAAGTAAATACCGGATTAATTACGGTTATTTTATACTTTGATTCTCACCATGTAGATAACTTAAAAAAATATTAAAAACGCCAGTAAGATTGTAAATAATTAGAACAAATTAGGTACTTTTGTGTAAGTAGAAAGGCGTAAATATTTGTAGTTGGGATGAGGCAGGAGTCAGGAGACAGAATGCAGGAGGGATGGGGGTTTTAGCCTCATTTATCTTTCTTAACACAGTTGTGTTTTTCCCCACCGACTTACTTACAAAGAATTCCCAAAATTTATAAAAATAAGTTAAACATTAAAGATTTCATAAAGTTGAAGTCAGGGTATTTACGTAGTAAGCGCAAAATATCATAAGATAAATCAGAAGCGAACAGATGCGATCATTTATCTGTACTGTGAGTCTTTGCTATTACTTAACCAACAATATCCCATAAATACCAATGGTTTCTCTTACCGGTACTGCTAAATTCGACTATCTCGAAGGAACTTCAGAACCAGACAGAATTAACGCCTTGGATGGCAACGACATAATTTATGCCAACAGCGGAGACGACTATCTCCAAGGCGATGCAGGCAAAGACAAAATCTGCGGCGATCGAGGCAACGATACGATTTCCGGCGGTGCAGACGATGACATTCTCTGGGGAGGCAAAGGCAGCGACCTAATTTTGGGCGACTCCGGCAACGATATCATTTACGGCGGTGCGGGTAGCGATACAATGACCGGTGGCACAGGCGATGATATATTTGCTATTGCTAAAGGCAGCGGCGGCCCAACGGTAGCAACAGCCGACTACATCACAGACTTCGGCAGTGGCAGCGACAAAATTCGATTGCTAGACGGCCTCACATTTGACGACTTAGACATCAAGCAAGGCACAGACGCTAACAGCAACAGCACGGTAATTCAAGACAAACTCACGGGCGAATATTTAGCAGTATTGCCAGGAGTCAACAGCAGCACGATCGACCGATCCAACTTCACAACTCAATTATCGGGAAACCCCATCCTCGATTGGAACGGAGTCATGCTGAATGCAGTGCGGACAGGCAACAGCCCGCCTCCTTTGGCCTCCCGCAACATGGCAATGGTTCAGGCAGCCGTTTACGACTCTGTTAACTCCATCACCAAAAAATACAGCCCTTACCGGATCAGCATCGATGCACCAGCAGGCACATCACCAGAAGCAGCCACAGCAGCCGCTGCCCTCCGCGTCTTAGTCAGCCTCTACCCAGCCCAAGCAGCCACATTCAACGAAGCATACGCATCGTCTTTAGCCAAAATTCCTGACGGTAAATCTAAAGAAGACGGCATCGCCCTCGGACAACAGGTGGCCGACCAAATTATCACTTTGCGGAGTACAGACGGCACAAAGACAGAAGTGCCGTACACCCCCTCAACCGAGCCCGGTCTCTGGACGCCGACTCCCCCCGCTTTTGCTGTAGGCCTGGCGCCGCAGTGGCCCGGCGTTACTCCCTTTGCTATGACTAGCGGTTCTCAGTTTCGCACAGAGGGCCCCCCCGCCCTTGACAGCGCCAAGTACGCAGAGGAAGTTAACTTCGTCAAAGAAATCGGCAAAAGTGACAGTCTCACGCGCACCCCAGATCAAACTGCGATCGCCAACTTCTGGGCCAACGGTGCAGGTACTTTTACGCCTCCGGGCCACTGGAACCAAATCGCCGAAGATGCAGCCGCCCTGGCGGGTAACTCTCTGGAAGATAACGCCCGGTTGTTCGCCCTGCTAAATTTTGCCCTCGCCGATGCTGCTGTTGTCTCTTGGGATACCAAGTACAAGTACAATTTGTGGCGGCCGGTGACAGCTATCCGCGAAGCTGACAGAGACAACAACCCCAACACGACAGCCGACCCCCTGTGGACTCCGCTGCTGGTAACTCCGCCGTTCCCTGAGTACACGTCGGGCCACAGTACCTTTAGCGGTGCGGCAGAGCCTGTTCTGAATGCTGTATTCGGTTCGGATTACGGCTTTGCGGACAAGGGAGATAAATCTGTCAACAGTTTGCGAACTTTTGAAAACTTTGCCGAAGCTGCTGACGAATCGGGGATGAGCCGCCTTTACGGAGGCATCCATTTCATGAGTGCTAACCTAGATGGTTTGAGTTCTGGTAGAAGTTTGGGGAATTATGTTGTCCAGAATTTCTTAGTTTAGGAAAGAGGCAATTTGAGAGCGGTTTGTAGGGCGGATATCTTGCATGATAGTGAATAAACGGCTTTTTTATGTGGCGGGGCGCATTTACTAGATTATGGGTTTTAGGCAATTATTTTTGGCAAAACCTGCCCGTACCGCAGGCATAAGTTTTTACATTTTTCGTTTCGTTTATTCCAGCAATTCTACAGTGCCGAGATATCCGTCTACCCGCACTTTTTGACCGTCTCGCAGGCGAGTTGTAGCTTCTGCAATATTCATAACTGCGGGAATTTTGTACTCGCGAGCGATGATTGCTCCGTGAGACAATTGGCCACCCACTTCAGATATAATTGCTGTTGCTCCTAACAGCAGGGGTGCCCAACCTGCATCGGTGTAGGGTACGACAACGATCGCACTTTCACCTAAATCTGTGGTGGCGGTGCGGCAAATCTTGATAAAACCTTCGACGCAGCCGATACTTGCGGGGATTCCCTGCATAATGCCAGTTGCGGATGTTGCTGAGTCGATCGACCTTTGCCGAGAATTTGGCAGCAAATTACCGTAGACTACAGCAGGAATCGGGCGATCGCGATCGGCTAACAGGCGATCGCGCCTTTGGCTAATGGTATCCTGAAAACCAACACTCGCGCCACTGCGAATCCACTGCTGAATCTCCCCAAATTCCAGATAAAAAATATCCCCAGCTTCCGCAAATACTTCCATTACCAATCCGCAAGCCTCCATCTCCAAAAAAGTCCAGCGCAAATCAGCCAACAACCGGGCGTAAACTTGGCTAATTTCATTTTTGACTGTAGTTCTTTCCTGACATTTATCCAATCGCCATTTCTGCCAAAAACTCAAACCCAACTTTCGACTTTCATCTAAATTAGTTACAGCAGATTTTTGAGCCATAGTTACGATTAACTTTTGGTAAATTTCCGGTTGTTCGCGCCAAGTAGCAACAGCAATATCCGTCCCCACTTCGCTCAAATATCCGTAAGTATCAAGCCACTCTGCAAATTCTGCTTGCAGCGCCGAACTTTCAGCAAATATCTGCGTTAGTTGTGCCGTTGAAATAGTCTCGTTTGACTGCGAACTCGCAGCTTCCCGCAACTTTTTTGCTAACTGCTGCAAAGCCCGCACCGAAGCAATTTCCGGTGCATTACCATTGTCCAACCATTCATCGGGAACGCGAAAAATTGCCTTGCGAATAGCCAGCCCGATCGGCCCTAATATATTGTAATAAGTAATCGGTTTCAGCCACTCCTGAATTTGCTCTGCTCTCTCTAACAACTCCGACAAATATTGATAATTGGGAATCGGGCATCGGGCATTGGGCATTGGGCATTGGGCATTGTTACTATTGCCAACTGCCAACTGCCAACTGCCAACTGACTTCTCCAGACTTTGCAGCGCGGGGATAAAAATAGAAGTACGATCGCCCTCAAAATCTGCATTTAGCGACCTCTCCCGCTGCACCAAACGCCACAAACCGGGCAAAGAAGGCAAAATCTTCCCCAAAGGCGGTTTACCCATCTTCTGCCCTCTGAGCAAAAATTCCAAACCCTGTTCCGGCAATCCCATCATCCGAAAAATTTCGCCCAACAAAGTCGCATTAAAATAGGCGTGGGAACCAAGCAAAGTTGCTGTTTCATTAAAATTTAGATTAGCAGCGCGATCGCCCAAAACCACCTGAAAAATCTCTCCCCAAACCCCACAAGTCAGCGGCCGATTAATCGACCAAGTTAGCGGGCGAATTGCACCGGGAATCACTTCTGCCGCAATAGTCCGCGTCCAAAACGGCTGCAAATTGGTAATCGGGCGGCTTTGCAAAATCCAAACTTTTTCCCCGTCCCAACTCCACTCAATATCCTGCGGGATGCCGTGAAAAAAAGCTTCGATGGCTTGCGCTTGTTTGACTAATTCTGATACAATAGATTTATCAAGAATTGAACTAAATTCTAGGGCGCTTAAATTTTCTTCTAAAGTTTCAACTTGGCTAAAATCAACTTCCAAATGAACCGGAGTAACTTGCCCGCCGACAACAGATGCAGCACCCGCAGGCAAAGCTTCAATAATGATTTGGCAACCGCCATCTAAAGGATTGCGACTGAACATAACTCCGGCAATTTGGCTTTCAATATAAGGCTGAATCAAGACAGCCATTTGAGTGTCGGGGAGTTGTCGCTGGCGGCGGTAAGCCACAGCTTCGGAAGTCCAATAAGACTGGCGGCAGCAATTAATGCCGTCGAGCAATTCTGCTTCAGTCAAAACAGGGCCGATGGTTTGATATTGTCCGGCGGCGGAACTAAAATCACCATCTTCTCCCGCAGCCGAAGAGCGCACAATTATGCGGTTGGGGATTTTCGCTTTGAGGTTTTGGATGACAAAATTACTGATTGAAGGGCGATCGCACTTCCGATTATTTCCTCGGCCTATTTTCCTATTCTTAACATCCGTTACATCCGCTACAAAATCCGCTGCCGAACTGCCCTCTTCCCTCTTTCTTACATCCGCTACATCCGCTACAAAATCCGCTGCCGAACTGCCTTCTTCCTTCGATGGCAAAATCCAGCCATTAGGAACATTAAAACCAGCGCGTTTTAGCTGAGACAACTTAGCAGCTTTATCGCCGCAGATTGCAGCATCCAGCGAGTCATCTAGAGAAAACAATTGTTCCGATTTAGATAAAGCCATATCATCACCCTGACGGATATTAATCGCCACTAACAACAAAGCTAATCCTGCTGCTGCTAAAAATTCGGGCAAAGATTGCCGCCACACCCAAACCCAGAGAGGAGTGCACAGACAGCCGCAGCGGGAAGCAAAGAGTCTCGCCCGATCGCCCTTCGCCCACCACCGCTGTGCCAAACCCCACACCAGCAGCCCCCAGATACCCGACGAGACAGCCACCGGCGGCGAAAACACCAAAAGACCCCAAACGGCATTAGTGACACCTCCACCTCCGGCGATCGCGTACCTGCCCGCGACTAGAGAAATCAACAGGGCGATCGCAATTTCCGGTGCATCCGGGAAGTAAAATCTGCCCGCCAAAACCGGTAAAATACCCCGGCCAACTTCCGCCAACACCGCAGCAATCCCCGCCAATTTCCCGCCGTGAATGAAAGCAGCCGAAACACCAACATTTCCCGTGCCCAACCGCCTCAAATCACCGCCGCCCACCAGTCGCACCACCCAGCTAGTAAGCGGCAAAGCACCGAGGGCAAAACTGGCAGCTAACAGCAATGCCATTGTCAACAGCGACATAAAATCAGCCCCCAAATTCCCATATCTAAGTATTATGGCTGCAATGCACTCACTTTTTCAGCCTTCAGATATATTGCGCGATCGCCCAAAGCACATAAAATGATAAAGAAGTAAAGTAAATAAGGATTTTAACCTAATGGTAGAAAGCAACCTAATTATTCCCATCTCAGTTCTTGGTGTTGGATTTGTGGCCGCGGTTAGTATCGGCTCCATTGCGTGGTACAACTCCAAGCGTCCCCCCGGCTGGGAATCCAAAGAACGCCCTGATTTTGTTCCGAAAGTTGATAAAGATAATTTAATTGCGGAGGTTTCGGGGACAAAAGATAAGTAAAACAAAGTTTATTCAGACAAGACGTAGCGACAGTTTCATTGCCGATCGATATGTCGCTAAAAACCCGGTTTCTACGAGTTTTGCGTTGACTGACGATAAATCACGCAAGAAACCGGGTTCCTGAAATTGCCAGTTTAAATTTAACTTTTTGGGCGCTACTCAAATCCCACCCACAAAAGTTTAGAAAAATAAGATTGTTACAATTAGATGCGCCGCAGTTGAGAGCCTGGGAATGAGAAAAAATGCTAAAAAAACTCGATCGCCCGCTACAATAAATAAGAGCCGGCACCGCCTTTTGCAATGAATCCAGAATCAACTCTCGCCAGACTACAAGCTACACTTCCCGACGGAAAACTGCCTTCTAGCTACGGGGTTTACTTCAAAAACACCCTAGTAGCCCTGTGTCACGCCCTAGAAGACCACATCTTGCAAACCAGCAGCGGGGACGAACTCGAACTCAAACCCCTAGTTTTGGTGACGTTTCAGCAGGGTAAATGGTATTTACAGGAAGCCGATCGCTACCTGGATATTGCTAACGCCTCTCGGCGCGTTGTCATCGGTGCAGTAGCCGACAGCGGTTTCGCTACACACAAAACCGGGCAATTAGAAAATGTATCTTTAATAAATCTCGATGAAAACGACCCCATCATCGAAGAATGGAATCTGATCATCCTCGCCCCGACATACAAAGCAATGGTGCTTTGCCGCGAACTTTCCAGCGAAGAATATTTGCCAGAGGGCAAGCCAGAAGTTGATACAGAACGAAAGTTCTACGGTTTGTGGTCCTTTGACCAGTCCTTAGTGTCAGCCTCCGCAGAAATTTTTATAGAACAGACACGACATTATAATTCTCCCCTAGCCGACAGTTTGCAGGAAATTTACCGATCGATTCTTGCCACCAAAGGCCCGCCCTTGGCAGATATTAGCGGCGTAGTATCGCGGATCGTCACTTACCTGCAAAGTTCTCAGCAACAAATGGTAGCAATTAACCGCCAAACCCGCGATTTGTGGGAATTGGAAGGTCAAGCTTTGCGCGTCAGCCGCAATTTGAACGCCAACAAACTTCAAGCTTTTCTGCGGATGGCGCAGCGCGTGGACGAACGCGATACTTCAAATCCCACAGCTTCTTTGCAGGTGGCGGCTTTGTCGGAAACTTTGGGTCAACTGCTGGATTTGCCGGCTTTGCAGTTGCGGAGGCTGCGGCTGGCCGGATTGCTGTTTAGAATCGGCTTGGTTTCCGCGCCAAATGAGGTGTTCGATCGCACTCCCGATGCTTTTGACCAATCAACTTTCTCATTTTGGCGCGATCGCAGTTTTATCGGTTCCCAATTGCTGCAAGCCATGCCGGAACTAGCACCTGTAGCAGAAATTGTCAAGCACAAACTCGAATATTGGGACGGCAGCGGCAGGCCAGAGGGTTTGCGAGGCGAAGAGATACCGATTGCTGCGCGGATTTTGGGGTTGGTCGCTTATTTTCAAGAATTGACTCAACCACGGGGCGATCGTCCGGCTTTGAGTTTGGCGGAAGCTTTGGAAGAGTGCCGACAACTGTGCGGCCTTCGCTTCGATCCGGCTTTGGTGGAAACTCTCAGCAACGTCGTCAGGTTAGCCGAAATGGGTTTGATGCAGTTGCCGAATCGCCCCAGCCAACTGCCGAATGTCTGGTTGGAAGATTTGGGCGATCGAACCACCGCAGCCGCTCCGGTGTTATAAAATGATGGCGGGAATTAGTTTTTAGTTAGTAGTTATTGGTTATTTGTTATTGGTTATTGGTTATTGGTTATTTGTTATTGGTTATTTGTTATTTGTTATTGGTAACAACAGACAACTGCCAACTGCCAACTGCCAACTGACAACTGCCAACTGCCAACTGACAACTGCCAACTGCCAACTGCCAACTGACAACTGACAACTGACCAAAAACTAATGACTAACGACCTCGAAGCTATACGCAAAGGCAAAGTTTATATGTTGGCCGGCAGAGATTTAGCCGGCACAGACTTAGGAGGGGCCGCTCTCGCTGGTGCCGACTTGTCTCAAGCCAACTTAGCAGGAGCTAATCTCGCCGGCGCTAACTTGCAGCGGGCCGTATTGCGAGCAAACCTCCGCGGCGCTGACTTGAGTGGCGCAGATTTGCGGGGCGCAGATTTTCGGAATGCCGATTTGCGCGGAGCTTCCTTTGCTAATGCTTTAGTGCGCGAGGCAAGTTTTGGGGGTGCTTTTTTGACAGGCGCTGCGATCGGCAATTTGGATTTGAGCGGTGTCGATTTGCGTGGTGCCGATTTGCGCGGCGCAGCTTTGGTTCGGGCAATTTTGCAATCTGCCGATTTGAGCCATGCTAATTTGTCCGGTGCTGATTTGTCCGGCGCTGATTTGGAAGAAGCCATCTTGAATGGAGCCGTACTCCGCGGGGCTAACCTGACGGGGGCTAATTTGCTCTGTGCTGCGATCGAACAAACCATATGGGATGGAGCTTTGCTCGATCGCGCCTGTCTCCAAGGCACCCCGCTGAGTCCTTAAATTTCAAATATATTCCTTTCTAGGCAGATCAAAAACAAGATCAACTTATAAAGTGAATAAGCACAAGCTATTTTAACATTTCTTAATGGGAGGTTATAATAGCGACATTAGATCAGCAAACGCATAAATGGTAGCAGCTTTGTTTAGCGGTACATCCTTTCAAGGTCAAAGTGGCGATCGCCTTGTCAGCAAAGTAGCAGGAGCTGCGATCGCGGCCTTATTCAAAAGTTCGGAAAAGGCCGAAGCCAACATCCGAGTCGAACCAGTAGCCAAACTATTGCAGGGAAGCATCGATGGTTTCGACTTCATTGGCAAAGGTATGTTGATGTACAACGGCCTTCGCATAGAAGTGATGGAACTCTACCTGCAAGCACTCTCCATTGATTTTGGGGCGATTTTTGCAGGAAGCGTGAAATTGCGGCAGCCTACCCAGGCAAATATGCGAATAGTCTTAAGTCGATCGGATTTAACCACCTCATTCAACACACCTTTTGTAGTTGAAAAACTCCAGAAGCTGAAATATCAAGAGCAATCTCTGCACTTTCAAAACACAGAAGTCAGCTTCGGAACAGACAAATCAATTAGGCTGCAGTCCGAAATTGCGATCGGCAATTCCAGCGAACCAGTCAACATAGATATTACAGCTCAATTGCAAGTAGAAGACCGACGCAAAATCCAATTTGTCAGCGTTACATACGGAGGCGACCAGCAAGCAGTAGACTTGGGTCAAGCTATAATTGCCCACGTAAATAACTTGCTAGATTTAGACAAATTTGCCTTAGAAGGCACTCAATTACGAGTAGACCGCTGCCGAGTTCAAAACGACGAGCTAGTTTTTTACGGTTGGGCTGGCATCGAACAGTTCCCCAAAGGCAAGCGTTAAACCTCAGCCTCCTGATGCGGGCCGACAAATCAGATTTGTTGGAATAATTTTATAGCTTAACAAAACAACCCGCCGCGGCGGGTTTTGCTATTTTAGCCACAGTTTTTCAAGCTGTGGCGGTGCTAGCGTAAAGTCACTCTACATTTCGGCATATTTCCCGAACCCATCTGTCGCGCATCTAAATTGCCAGCTACTCGATATTTAAACTCTCGTGACAATTTATAGCGCGATCGAGCTTAAAATTAAATACAAAATAGCTTATTCCCTAGGATTTTATATCTCACCTCAAAATCAGCACTTAGATCGAGGCGATCGCACAAATTGCCTTGGTAAATTTATAACAAGACTTGCGCGCAGGACAAGAGAAACCCCGTTTCTTGAGAGATACTCTGCAACCTCTAACGTATCCTAAAAACCCAGTTCATCAGCATAAGCCCAATAGAAAATAAATAACCCCAAAAGAGGAAAAATGCTCGGATTTTATTTATTTTGTATCTACATCGTAGTCTTGTCCGTGCTTGCTGCGCCCAACTCCCGCAGACCCGAAAAATGGTGGGTAGAAATCGTCACAGATTTGCCTCGCTGTACCTATTATTTTGGCCCCTTCGACACCGACCAAGAAGCCTCCAGTCATACTCCGGGCTATCTCGAAGATTTGGAAAGCGAAGGAGCCAAAAGAGTAAGCATCCGCATCAAACGGTGTCAGCCTTCGGCTCTCACCATTTACGAAGATGAATTTTCAGAGAGTATCGCACCTTAAAACTTTTGAAAGTTGAGTTAACTGAAACCTCAACAATAATATAAACATTATCTTCTCCTAGTCCGCTGGGAGTAGAATTTGTACGTGTTGCAACGACTTACATCGCCGAAACCTCAAACTATTCTCCACCAAAATGCAGATATTAACCAGCATTTACCCTCAACAATTACCAGAGCTAAATCAGCATATAGGACGATCCGATCAATCTATTTTTCCTGGTAGCTTAAGAACATTACAAACTACTTAACTTCAGGGATAGCTACTATGTTCGGACTTTATCTATTAGGTATGTACGTTGCTGCTTTCTGGATACTAACTCAACCGATGGGTGCTAGAAGTCGCCAGTGGTGGGTGGAAGTTGACACAGATTTGCCCAAGCGCACCTATTATTTTGGCCCCTACGAAAGCAAAGATGAAGCTTCTCATAACACCAACGGCTACATCAAAGATTTGGAGAAAAAAGGAGCTAAAAACATTAGCATTAAAATCCAAGAAGGTAGCCAACCCAGTCAGCTAACAGCTAGCGATGAGTCTTGAGAAAGTGGAACGATCGAGTATGAATAGATCGAGCTTGCATCCAATGCACAACGGGTTCACCAATATCGATAACTTCAGATCCACGATATTTGCAAACCCCCCTCAACCCCACAGATGACTCGCTTTCCTTCTTGGCGTTGTCTGGTACGCGCAATGCAGGTTGTTTCAAAGTAGCGCTTGGCTTAAATTGCTTCGGGGATTAAAAGTGCGATTGGCCTGGATTTTTTCATAGCATTCGCGCTCTAGGGCGCTGAGTTCCTTGGGCGGAACGATCGCAATTTTGACCAACAAATCAGTGCGTTCATCCTTCTTCGGTTTCGGCCATCCTTTACCTCGCAACCGCAAAGACTGGCCAGAACGCATCCCGGCTGGAAATTTTACCACTATCGTACCTTCAGGCGCAGGCACTTCAATCGAAGCTCCCAACACCGCTTCATCGGGAGTTATCGGCACTTCGCAAATTAAATTCTCTCCCTCAAACTGGAAAAAAGCGTGAGGCAAAACTTCTAATTTGAGGTACAAATCTCCCTGCTGCTTCGTGTACGGGTCAACTTGACCTTTGCCTTTCACCCTAATTTTGCTGCCGGTTTTCACACCCGCAGGAATCGAAACTTCGCCCGTGGCGACTCGCTTAGAAGTGCCGCGAAACGCTTCCCCCAAAGTTAGGGAAATCGTCACCTCGGTATCGAGAGAGCTTCCTGCGCTGCGGTTTTCGTACCCCGCGAAATCTTCAAATCCCCCAAAACCGCCCGGCCCGCCGGTGCCGCCGCGGTAGGTGCTGTAATTCCACTGACCGTTGCGACCAGCACCAGCACTGCCACCAGCCGCGCGGCCGAGCAAGGCATTGATAAATTCGTCAAAACTGCCGTACTGGCTGAAGTCAACGCCGCCAAAGTCTACATTTGTACTGTTTCCGCCGGGCCATCCGCCGCCAGTTGTAGCCGCTTGTTTCCAGTATTGACCGTATTGGTCGTATTTTTTGCGTTTTTCTGGGTCTGAGAGCACTTCGTAAGCTTCGTTTACTTCTTTAAAACGAGCTTCGGCTTCTTTGTTTCCGGGGTTCATGTCCGGGTGATATTTTCGCGCTAGTTTGCGAAAAGTTTTTTTCATTTCGTCTGAAGTGGCGGTTTTGTTGAGTCCCAAAATAGCGTAATAGTCTTTAAAATCTGTTGCAGCCATTAAGCAATCCTCTCTTTATTAGTTGTTAGTTGTTAGTTGTTAGAAAAAATAAATCCCTAATTAGCAAGATGGCAAGTTAGTTTGATGCTTAGGGTAAAAACTGCCTGCTGCATCTGATTTAAATTATAGGTTATCAAAGGTTGGGACTCGATCGAGTTCGGTTGTTGCTTACGGGACATCGCAATTTCCGCACCTGGCTGCTATTTAAGGTTTTTAGCCGTTGTGCGCCTCCCTTGATTTTGGTGTAGCCCGCGCGCCCGATAGTCCCGCCGCCCTTGATGCGAGCCTGGGATAGCTGCTGCTGGCTAGTTGGTGCGAGTTCTGTATGAGGGTAGATTGGCGCGGGCGATCGCTCTTTTTGCTGTTTTTTGCGGTGCAGGGTGCGATCGCACTTTTGTTTCTCTAGCTTTTCAAGCAATCCCAATCCTAATAGGTTCCGATCGGGAAGTTTCGGAGAATTTGCAGCGTAAATTGTGAGTGTACTTTACCCTAAAGCGCGCCCAAATTCAACAACCTTGCGAGACATTTTTCCCTAACCGTACCGATGCTATACTATAGCAGTTTGAGCGAAATATGAAGTATTGAGCGATCGAGTCCTCAATCCCCCCATAAAAAATCCCTCAATCCCTCAATCGCTTCATCTAAAATCCATAGATTCCCCAATCCCCCAATCCCTCAATCCCCAATTCCTCAATCTAAAATCTAAAACTTGTGCTAAGCGAAGCCGAAGTATCTAAAATCTAAAATCCCTCAATTCCTCAATTCCCCAATCGAAAATCGACAATCACAAACTATTCCATCTAAAATCTAAAACTTGTACGCTCGCGTAGCCGAAGGGAGCCGAAGTATCTAAAAGCGACTAACTTATCACCTTTTTGAGAAACGCTATATCTTATTTTGACACTTTCTTCATTGACTTAAATCACAAAAATATAAGATAATCTTTTCCTCATTTGTTAACTAGAGTACACACTTTCAAAAAAATTAAGATAGGATAGTATATATCAATAAGCTTTTGACGCTACTAGGGTATTGACATGATGAATTATTTGCTAAGTTGGCCTTGTGGCTGCTGCGACGACTGGAAAGATCGTTCGGAGATTTGTGTGTTGCTCAGAAACGGGCAGCGCGTTTGTCAGTCGTGCTACGATCGCAAATATAAGAATCAGAAGCCATCCGCCAGACGCAGGCGATCGAACATATCAGTCTCACAACGCCCTGTATAACAGTTCGAGTTCTCATAGGCAATATCGATCCCTCAATCTCTTAATCCCTCCATCCCAATCTAAAATCGACTGATTTTTCACTCTTTTGAGAAAGGCTGTAACAGAGACAGTACCATATTAAAACCCGGTGCTTTAAATCAAGCCAAGTATTGCGACCACCTGGTATCAGCAGTTGCAATTAATAATGAACTAAAAAAAAAAATCCCTTGAGTCATCAGTTATCAGTTATCAGTCATCGGTCATTGGTAATCGGTCACTAATTTAGTTATTTATCATCAGTCACCTGACTTTCAGGTGGCTGATTTTAAATCAAAAAATTGAGCGCTGACCACTAATGACTAATGACTAATAACTAAATGATAGTTCCATCAGGAATCGTGGCGTTTTTCAGGACTACGACAATGCCGCTGCGGATGTAAAAACCTTGGTTTTCGCGGTTGGATTCTTCCACTCGGTCTTTATTAATTATTTGAACGTTGCGGCCGATGCGGGTATTTTTATCCACAATCGCGCGGCGAATTGTAGTATCCGCACCGATACCGAGGGCGACACCGCCATTGTCTAAACTCGAATGCCGTTCGGCGTCGGGTTCGTAGAAGTCAGCACCCATAACCAGGGTATCTTGAATCGTACATCCAGCTTCAATGCGCGATCGAACTCCCAGCACAGAATGATCGATCCGGCAACTTTTGAGAATGCAGCCTTCAGCAATAATCGATTCAGTGATGTGAGTATCTAAAAGCTTAGTCGGCGGCAAGAAACGCGGGCGAGTGTAAATCGGCGCATTTTCATCGTAGAAACTGAAAGGAGGCTTAGGCTGTTTAGTAAGAGCCAAGTTAGCATCATAAAAAGCCTCAATCGTTCCGATATCTTCCCAGTAATCGTCAAACAAATAAGCTTGAACGTTATGGTTTTTTGAAGAATTCGGAATAATTTCTTTGCCAAAATCAGTTTGGTTTGGAGATTCTTTCAGAAGTTTAATCAAAACTTCTTTTTTAAACAGATAAATCCCCATCGAAGCAATGTAAGGACTTTCCTGAGCCTGCTGCGCTGTCAGTCCCAGTTTAGTAGTATCCACCTGCATTTGTTTGAGCGCATCGCCTTTTGGCTTTTCGCTGAAAGAAACAACGCGGCCGCTTCCGTCGATTTTCATCAAACCAAAATCCGACGCCCGCTTCTCGTCCATCGGCAAAACCGAGAGGGTGATATCGGCCTTGGTTTCGCGGTGTCTCTCCACAAACTTCTGGTAGTCCATGCGGTAGAGGTGGTCGCCTGAGAGAATCAAGAATTCGTCAACGTCCCACTGTTCTAGTAGCGAGAGATATTGGCGAACTGCGTCTGCTGTCCCTTGGAACCAGTTGGCATTTTCCTGGGTTTGCTGGGCGGCGAGCACCTCGACAAATCCCTCGCTGAAGCCAGAAAACTGGTAGGTACGAGAGATGTGGCGGTTGAGGGATGCCGAATTGAATTGGGTGAGAACGTAGATTTTGAGTATTTCGGAATTGATGCAATTGCTGACAGGAATATCGATGAGGCGATATTTGCCGGCCAGGGGAACTGCGGGTTTGGCTCGCAGTTTTGTTAGGGGGTAAAGGCGGGTGCCGACACCGCCACCGAGGATGATGGCTAAGACTTTTTTCAAGGAACTTTCTCCCTAGGGTCGATTAACTCTCCAAGTTCAGTGTCTAATGGTGAGGGCTTCTTGACAAGGGGGGGGAGCAAGGAAGTTTTGAGTTTTGAGTTCAGTCACTGGTGGTGAAACAGGGATTTTTAATCAAAATACTTTGTTCCTACGCTCGATAAGACAGTCTAGGACGCAGGCTAGGCAAAAATACCAGGTTTATCGATCGAGCATCTCTCGGATTAGCAACTATTTTCCAAGAAACCGATTTTTTTACGTAGGTTCTATAGGAGTGAAAAAAACGAGGTTTATGAGAGTTGGAGTGCCTGCGGGACTATAGTTGTAGCCTTTTTCAAAAAGGTGAGAAGTTGAGATTTTAGATACTTCGACTCCCTTCGGCTACGCTGGCTCACAAGTCGCGAGCGTACAAGTTTTAGATTGGGGGATTGAGAGATTGAGGGCTTGAGGGATCGATACCTCATCTGTTGCTCGAATTGCTATATGAGTGTTGAGTTGTGAGTTAAAATACTCATCCATCAATCATGGATATTTAAAAAAATTTTGAGGTTTGAGTTAAAATACCCATCGATAAATAAGGGAAGTTTAACGACAGAATAAGGTTCGGGGTTTTGGCTGTTAATTACAATTTTTCTGTTGTTAATTCTGGCTTTGTGGCAATTTATCCATCCAGGATCGATCGCCCTTTGGTATGGTTCCAGCCTTTGACTGATGACGTTGCACCCACAGCCAGCGACACACCACTGATGACTGATGACCAATGACACACCTGAGTCGGGACGATCGATATCTGAGATAAAATCAGTGAGAAATCTCCGATGGACGGCAAATTTGTGTGATATTTTACGATCGGTCGATCGACAAAACTCGATCGAGTGTATATTCTCTACCAAAAGCTAGATTCCCTAGAAACCTCTGCTACTGTAGCCTAAGCCATAGCAAGCTAGGAAAATTGTATGCAAATTCAAACCCCCGACTGGGTTAAACACGCCGTATTCTACCAAATATTCCCCGATCGCTTTGCCAAAAGCAAACAACCCCGCAAGCGCCTCCTGCAAAACTTCATGTGGGAAGAATGGCACAAAATCCCTACCCTCCAAAGCTACAAAGGAGGCGACTTGTGGGGCGTTATGGAACAGCTAGATTACTTGCAAGATTTAGGCATTAATGCCATTTACTTTACCCCCATTTTTCAGTCGGCCAGTAACCACCGCTACCACACCCACGACTACTACCAAGTAGATCCGATGTTGGGCGGCAATCCAGCGTTTAAAGAACTTCTAGACGCAGCCCACGATCGCAATATCAAAATTGTCCTAGACGGCGTATTCAACCACGCCAGCCGCGGCTTTTTCTTCTTCCATGACATCCTGGAAAATGGCCCCCATTCTCCTTGGCTAGATTGGTTTCAAGTTGAAGGCTGGCCGCTATCCCCCTACGACGGCAATTTCCCAGCTAATTATCTCGGTTGGGACGGCAATCGAGCGCTGCCCGTGTTCAATCACGACAATCCTGAAGTGCGAGAGTATATTATGGAAGTCGCCGAATATTGGATTAAATTCGGCATTGACGGCTGGCGGCTGGACGTTCCTTTTGAAATTAAAACAGAAGGATTTTGGCAGGAATTTCGAGACAGAGTGAAAGCTGTTAATCCAGAAGCTTACATTGTCGGCGAAGTCTGGGAAGATGCGAGAGAATGGCTCGATGGCAGTCAATTTGACGGCGTGATGAATTATCTGTTTGCGGCACCGACTATTGCTTTTGCTGCGGGCGATCGGGTAGATATGAACCAATTAGAAGGTCGTTCTTATTACCCCTATCCGGCGCTGTTTGCCAAGCAGTACGGCGAGAAGATTCAGAAAGTTTTGGAATTATATCCGTGGGAAATACAGCTAACTCAACTAAATTTGTTAGCCAGTCACGATACTGCGAGGTTGCTGTCAATTGCTGGAGACGATCGCTCTAGTGTCGAAATTGCGACTTTGCTGCTGTTAACTTATGCCGGAGCTCCCAGCATTTATTACGGTGATGAAGTTGGTTTACCGGGCGCTCTAGATCCAGATTCTCGCCGCAGTTTTCCCTTAAAAGATCACTGGGAACTAGATGTTTTAGATTACCACAAACAGTTGATAGCTTTGCGCCACAAATACGCCGCCCTCCGCACAGGGACTTACAAAATCCTGTTTGCTGAAGGCACGGTCTACGTCTTTGCGCGAATTTTGGAGGATGAAGAAATAATTGTGGCGGTGAATGTGGCAACTCAAGAGGTAAAGGTAAATTTTGAGACTCCCAGTTTGAAATTTCCTCACGATAAATTGCTGTTTGGCAAGGGTGAGTTTGTTTGGGAAGGTGAGGGAGAAACTAGGAAGTTAGTGTTGAATCTGCCCGCGCGATCGGGTTTAATTATCGGTACTGCTAATTAGTCCTTTAGACCTTTGAAACCAAAGCAACTGGATTTTTGACCTAATCTGTGAGTGAAAACTAAATATTGAAGTCGAAAACTCGATTTCTGAACTGATGATATTGTTGGGCGAAGTGAAATGTAGGATTCGTGCTTCCTGACATATTGCACAACCAGCAAAAACCGGGAATATAGCAATCCTAAATGATTGTCTGTAGGGACACGGCATTGCCATCTCCCGGACACGGCACTGCCGTGTCCCTACAGATGGATTTTGGGGAAATCACATTTATGTTCGCCGCACGTGATAATGATTTAGGATTGCTATAGGATTAAAAATCTAGGATAAAAACTTATATTTTTGGTTTTATTTCCGGTTTTTATCAGCTTAGAGAAAATAGTGCAATATCTCAGTTTCTCTCAACCCAAGCTACACAAACTGCCTCTTATTGATGCTGCCACCACAAAGATAGGCATCAATGCACTACACTAGGTTGGTAAAAAATATTTATTGTTTCTCAGGATATGTAATGCAGCGCCTAAAGATATTAGCGCAGTTCTCTCGGTTGAGCCGCTGGTTTGCTCAAAATTTGGGGGTGAGCAACCTTCGCAAAGAACAAGTCTACTTGGACATTGCTCAATCCGTAACGCTGACCGATGCGAGCTATTGGATTCAAGTTTTATTTTCTGCTGGGATAGCTACCCTGGGATTGGTGTTGAATAGTCCGGCCGTAATCATTGGCGCGATGCTGATTTCACCTTTAATGGGGAGTATTTTGGCAAACGGGCTGGCTTTAGCTGCTGGGGATGCGATTTTGGCGCTGCGGGCCCTCGTTAATTTAATTTTGAGCTGCACGCTGGCTATTTCCTTTGCGGTGGTGTTGGTATTGATTTTGCCGTTTAAGGAAATGACCAGCGAAATTCTGGCCAGAACTCAGCCAAATTTGCTGGATTTAGTGATTGCGCTGTTTTCTGGAGCTGTGGGGGCGGTGGCTATTTGCAAGGAGGCTAAGGGGGTTGTTACCTCTATTCCGGGGGTTTCTATCGCGGTGGCGTTGATGCCGCCGCTGTGTGTGGTGGGTTACGGGATTGGGATGGCGGTGAGTCTGAGTCCCGGAAGCGGTTTGGCGGTGGCGCGGGGGGGAGGGCTGCTGTTTTTTACCAACTTAGTCGCTATTACGTTTATGGCGATGCTGGTGTTTTTGGTTCTGCATATTGATAGTTTTCCCGTGCGCGAGCGAGTGCGTTTGTGGCGGGAAAGCAATGGAGAAAGTATTTGGATGCAGTCTTTGGTCGAGCGAATTCCGGCGTCGGAACGATTGAAGCGCATCGGTAGTTTGCCAAGTCGCCTGCTGCTGATTTTGATGACTATTTTATTGACTTCGATTCCTCTGTATCAATCTTACAATCAACTTAGTGACGAAATCTCTCGCAAGCAGCAAGAAAATGAACTGCGTAATAACGCTACAGAAATCTGGCAAAAAAACTTTGGTAACTTTCCTGATGGTAAGGTGCGATCGTACATCAGTCAACTTTCATTTCGAGAACAAAAGCGTAAATTAGTTGCTCAACTTCAGGTAGTTACTAGCAAGGTTTACACGGAAGCGGAACGAGAGCAATACAAGCAATTGCTGTCAGCGAAACTCGGGAGGCCGTTGGAGTCAATTGCTCTGAATTTGATTCAAATTCCCATAGCTTCTAACGAGCTGTTACCAACAAAGGTTTCAGAAACAATCAAGCCGGAGCCTCCTCCGACGGTTGCGGAATTGCAATCGAGTTTTTTGACGGCTGTGGAGTCTGCCCTCGACTCCCTGATTTTGCCCCTACCGGCTCAATTGATGAGTTATCAGGCGATTACTAGCCCGCTGACGCCGTTAAGGATTCAGATTGCTTACTTTAGTCCGCGGGATCTCGATCCCGACGGACAAGCGCTGCTGGTGGAGGATATCCGCAGTCAATTAAATTACCCTACAGCGCAGGTCAATTTCAATCGGATTGCGCCGGTTGCTGGAACGGTTACTTTTG
The DNA here is from genome assembly GCF_015207505.1 of Tychonema sp. LEGE 06208. Classification (GTDB taxonomy): domain Bacteria; phylum Cyanobacteriota; class Cyanobacteriia; order Cyanobacteriales; family Microcoleaceae; genus Microcoleus. The sequence goes on along the minus strand of NZ_JADEWT010000112.1, from coordinate 1,221 downwards.
CGTTAAATCAAGCTCAAATTGCGGCAAATCAAGTTCAATTGCTCGATCGACTGGGTAAGACTGTGCAGCAAAATCCTACATTGCAGATTGAAATAAGATCTAGTCAAGCGCCATCTGAAGTTGGATCGCCCGCCCAAAAGCGATCGCAAGCAATCCGCAATTACCTACAAACAAAATGGCAACTTGGGCCCGATCGCTATATTACTAAAACTGCAACTGCAACTCAACCAATTGTCCAGTTAAAAACAGTTCTCAAAAAACCGCCCCAAAATTCCTCACCTTCTGTTCAGCAGGATGCAGTTGAAGGAGGAGTGACACGCTGACTGTTTTTAACACCAGTGTCGAAAAGACGGAATGTGATTTCCCCAAAACCCATCTGTAGGGACACGGCACTGCCGTGTCCCTACAGAAAATCATTTAGGATTGCTATATGCAATCCGATAATTACAAATAGGAAATTTTTAAAATGATAGAAAGTATACAAGAAGTGGCGATTGAAGACAATCTGAAGCAATTTTTACTGGTGCTTTCAGTTTCTTTGAGTGTGGCAACTCTGCCACAAATTGTTAGTTGGTTGCGCCGAATTCCCTATACGCTGCTGCTAGTAATTGTAGGAGCAGGACTGGCTTTAATAGATGTGCGGTTGGTGAATCTTTCGCCTGAATTGATTCTGTTGATTTTTCTGCCGCCGCTGCTGTTTGAAGCTGCTTGGAATTTGAAGTGGTCGAGTTTAAAACAGAATTTAATTCCTATTTGTCTTTATGCTGTTTTCGGTGTGCTGATTTCCATTGCGGGTGTGGCAATTGGTTTGAATCAATTTGCCGGTCTTTCTTTGGGAACTGCGCTGATGATTGGGGCTACCCTTTCAGCTACCGATCCGGTTTCGGTGACGGCTTTGTTTCGGGAGTTGGGGGTTGAGAAGCGTCTGAGCACCTTGGTGGAAGGCGAAAGTTTGTTTAATGACGGAATGGCGGTTGTGGCGTTTGGATTTCTGGCTGCTTTTGCTCAGGGAACTGCTAATTTATCGCCGGGGCCGATTTTGCTGGAGTTGATAACGGTGGTGGGGATTGGGCTGGGGGTTGGCGGGTTAATCGGGTTTGCGATTTCTTATCTGACGCAGCGGTTCGATTTACCTCTGGTGGAGCAGTCTCTGACGTTGGTTTCGGCCTACGGTACTTATTTGATTGCGGAGGATTTGGGGGGGTCGGGGGTGATTGGGGT
>NZ_JADEWT010000111.1 GCF_015207505.1 Tychonema sp. LEGE 06208 | reverse complement strand
CCGATACTGACCGTCACTTCTGATGTATTCTCCATCAACTCAACTGATACAGACTACACCATTATTCTTGCCCAATCCGGGAAGGATGTCAATAGATGTCTAAGAATTTAGTTACAGTTTCTTCCCCTTCAATCGGTGAAAAACGGGAACGGGAATTGTGCTCTCCCACAGCTAGGACTTGATATGATATCTACGAGCCAGCCAACTGGTTGAGCCAACAATCCCCGTACCTTGATAGTCGGGGAGTGTCAACAACAACTATTAAGGCAACTCAACGGAACTCGGTTTAGCAATGTGAGGCAATCCCCAGCCTAATTTTTCCCGCAAAATGTGGAAAAACTCAAAAGACTGTATCCGAACAAAGCGGGCTGAGTAGGGCGATCGCTCGACTTGTACCCAATCCTCCGGCAAAACATAACATCCGCCGTTCCCATCTACCACCATTACCAGGCGGCTCGGACTCGCCGGCAAAATTTTGACCGGTTCGGTGTTGGAAAACACCAAAGCCCGCGAAGCCATCGAATGGGGGCAAATAGGGATCAATTGCAGCACCGGTATTCCGGGAATAATTACAGGCCCGCCGGCAGAAAGGGCGTAAGCTGTCGATCCTGTCGGAGTCGAGATAATTACTCCATCTGCGGCAATGTCAATAGAGGCGTGCTGACCGATCGCCACTTCAAAATGACACATACAAGTCAGCGGTTCGCGGTGCAGAACCATTTCATTGAGACAAAGGGCTTCCCAGAGACAGTCGTTGTCTCTAAACAGCCGCACGGCCAGCATTGACCTTTCTTCTATTTCGTATTCTCCGGCGATCGCCTTTTCCAAAGCTTGCGGGAGCAAGTTTAGGTAAGTTTCTGTTAAAAAGCCCATATGACCGGTATTGACAGTCAGCAGTGGCACTCCGATGGGAGCAACTTGGCGAAATGCAGACAGCACCGTACCGTCGCCACCCAAAACCACTGCAAACTCCATGTCGCTGTCAAAACCGGGAGGGACAAGTTGGTCGATAGGAGTGTGGCACATGGGGCGATCGGGGCTAGAATAGCCCAAAATTCCCCCAGAACCGGAAACCGCGCAGACCTCCCAGCCGCGGGCAGTCAGCTTGTCTTTCAACTCTTCGGCGATGCGACAAGAGACTGGTTTAACGTCGTTGTATATAATCCCAGCTTTCGGCACTTTAAAATGTAAAGGGCATTTTTTGTTTACTCCGTTTTTTCGTCTTAAGCTGCTCGTACTCTATTTCCTTGAGCTTCTTCATAATCAGATTAAAGTATTCTTCGAGATAAGACTCCAAAGTAGTAGTTTCTTTGGGGTCGATTCCGAAGACACTGTAAACCTCATCCATCGGAGCTTTCAAGGGTTTTCCGGCGGCCAAAACTTCTGAAAAAGCCAATCTGTCAGCTACGTTCCAACTCCACTGAAAGAACTTAGCAAGTTGACGGGTGGCTTGCAACAAGGCATCTGGGGTGCGCGTGATTTTAGCTGTCTTCCCAGAAAGCCGCTCGCACAACCGCACGATTTCTTCAGCATCCCAAGCTCGATTTCCCACTACCGGAAAAGTTTTTTTCTCGGTTTCGGGAACCGAAAGCGCCCGGACGGCAAACTTCGCAACGTCCTGAGTGTTCATGTAGGCAAGGGCTGACGGCTTGTTAGGCAGCCAAACTGCCTGATTGTCCAAAATCGGCATGGCGTACAAGTTCACCAGTCCTTGCAAAAAGCCGCAAGGTCTCAAGATTGTGTAATCTAGACCGGATTCTGCTAAAAACAGCTCTGTACAGCGCTTGATTTCCAACAAAGGGACTTGCGGATATTTCTCCGCATCAAGAAAGGAAAAGAAGATGTAACGCTTGATGCCTGCTGCTGCTGCTGCTTGGATCAGCGATACTTTTCCATCCCAGTCTACTCTTTTGATGCTGACAGAATCGCCTGCACTGGCTGTTGCTGCATCGATGATAGCACTGACGCCTTCTAGTGCAGGAATCAGGCTGTCAGGCTGGCAAAGGTTGCCCGGTACCAGTTCGGCGCCCCATTCTTTCAAAAATGCAGCTTTTCTGTAATTTCTAACTAAACAGCGCACCTGGTAGCCCTCGTCTAGGGCGCGGCGGGCTATTTGGCGGCCGAGAGTGCCGGTGGCACCTACAATCAATAAAGTCATCTAGGGATTTATTTATGAATCTTAAACTTTCTATACAATAGTATCAGGTCTTTCTCATTTTTTTATAAAAACTTAACAAAAACCTGAAATCGTCTCATATAACGATCGGTATCCGGCAGGCGAGAGAGTCCCAGAGTCCCAGACTCCCAGAGTTTGAGAGAAAGCGTTGCGTATTTATCGACTAATAAAAATTTTGCTTGTGGCTTTGATACTGATGTCTTGGTAACGATATGTTGTAATAACTCAGGACTCTGACACTAAATTTTAATAAACCGGGTTTTTCTAATCTTGCCAACGATCCTGCACGATTTTTATAGTAAAAAAACCCGGTTGCGGCGATCGGTACGATCGCCTATTCTTCGCCGCCGCCTTGGAGTTTGAGCAGCAAGAAGCCTCCACCGATACCGACGAAAATTAGGGAAAATGACAAAAAGGCTGCGCTGATAAATTCAGGGTTCATGTGTTTTAGAGTTCCTTGACGATCGCAAATTAAATAAACATACTTTGACACTCTCGGCTTTGTTAGAGTCGGAGATTCTCAATTCCTTGATTCACCGAAAAATTAGCTATCTCTTGCGAGCAATTTCCGAACAGTTCGATTCTACCCAAGTCACAACCAAACAGTCGAGTTTAGACAATCTTTGCCGGTTCATCTGAATCAAGCCTACTAGGATACTGACCTAGAGTTTGGGCGTGTCCCACCCTACTTTTTGAGGGAAAATTTGAGTTTTGCTGGTTTCTGGGTCAAGTTTCGCCGTACTGTTTTGAGAGCGGCTGGGTATCTCACTTGAGATTGCTACTTCTGGTTGACCAATTGTTCCACTTGCCGATCGCGCTTTAACGTATCAACGGTGTTATGGCCTGTGTCATGGTGGTATTTTACTGTATCAAGTTACTTAGATCAACGATCGCCATTCAAAAACTTAGCAGCCTGGGTTAATCCAGCAGCGAGTTTTCATCCGCAGTCGGGGATTTCCGGGATTTTCGGCAGGTCTCGGATAATTTTAGAAAATTAGCTACTTAAATGTTAAAATTTCATTGCCGAAATTCCTGTATTTTGTGGGAGAAAACTGCCTTGAGTCTGGATCGGGAATCAAAACTAGCTGTAACTCTCGGAGATCCGGCGGGAATAGGCCCGGAAGTGATTCTCAAGGCTTTGGCAGATCCGGCTGCTGCTTTGAAAGTGACGGTTTTTGGCGATCGGGCAATTTTGCAGCAAACTTACGATCGGTGGCGATCGATCCATCCTACTGCTGCTGCATCCTTAGCAAATCCCGAAACACTAGACATTATTGATATAGCAGCAGACAGCAAATGGGGCTCCATTGTCCCCGGTGTCGGAAGTGCAGCTAGCGGGGCGGCTAGCTTTGCGTATATGGAAGAGGCGATCTCCCGTACCCTTGCCGGCGAATTTTGTGCGATCGTTACCGGGCCAATTTCCAAAACTTGCTGGCAGGCTGCAGGTTACAATTATCCCGGACAAACAGAACTCCTGGCCGCCCAAGCCAAATCGCAGCGCTTCGGAATGCTGTTTGCCGCCACATCTCCTCACAGCGGATGGACGCTAGTAACTTTACTCGCTACTACACATATTTCCCTGCGTCAAGTACCCGATGCTTTGACTCCAGAATTGCTGAGCGAAAAACTAGAATTGCTGGTAGAGTGTTTGCGGGAAGATTTTGGGATAGAAAGACCGAAAATTGCAATTTCTGGCTTAAATCCTCACAGTGGCGAAAATGGCAAACTGGGAAAGGAAGAGCAAGACTGGATGATACCTTGGTTGGAAACGCAGCGCGATCGCTTTCCTCAAGTGCAGTTAGACGGGCCAGTACCCCCGGATACCCTGTGGGTAAAACCGGCTAAAGTTTGGTACGGCTTAGCCAAGGAAGCTCACGACGGTTACTTGGCAATGTACCACGACCAAGGGTTGATTCCAGTAAAATTGATGGCCTTCGACAAAGCAGTCAATACAACAATTGGTTTGCCCTTTGTTCGCACATCTCCAGATCACGGCACAGCTTTTGATATTGTAGGTCAAGGGATTGCCGATGCTTCGAGCATGAAAGCAGCATTGCAGTTGGCGGCCGAGTTGGCCAGTCGCAGAACAGCAGTTAAGATAGGCCGATAGGCGCGAGATCGGCCCAGGGCGAAAAATTAATTGTGTCATTCCTATTAGACAAATCCTAAAAAGCCTGTAAACAGCAGGTATCCTGCCAGTTCCACAAGAATTATTGGAGATGTCTATTGATTTTCGCAGTAGTGAGGCGACAAGCCAACAGGTCATTTTTGGCGATCGGTTAAAATCAGATTTTGGTAACAAAGTATGGCAGCATCTAATGATAATTTAGGCAAAGTATATCAGTCAGAACCAGAAGTTGCCGATGAAAATTTGGCAATCCCTAACGCCGGAGAACAACTTCAGGAATTGCTAACCATACTGACTGAATTGCAATTAGTAAAAAACTTTAAAAAAAGACCAAATGAGCTGAAATTACCGCTTTCACCTCAACAACAGATCGAGGGATTTGATGAACAGGAAAATCAACGAAAGCGATTGTCTTTTTTGATCGAATCCTCTGCTGTTGTACCGGAAGTATTGACTAATAATGAAGAAATTCCATCTCAAAGACGACAAATAAATAATGAAGAACCAGGTGTATCTAGTACGGCGAAGACAGCCAAAAATTATCGACCTTCGGAGGAAGAATTAGCACAAGCAGTGGAGGAGTTCAAAAGGTTGCAGCAATTGCTGTTTGAAAGGGATGTGCCGGAATTTTACAGTCATATTTTGAACGCGGAACAAAGGTTAGAAAATTTTGAAAATTTGATGTCTGAACCGCAGGAGTTGATAAAATTAGTCAGACCGTTAATTCCTGAGTTAGTGAGAGAAGAAGTAGAGGGGTTTAAGTTGGAATTAAAAAAGGCGCTCGAACTCGCCACCAACGATGGAATTAATCCCCTCGAATTCCAGGCAAAATTAGCGGATTTGGAAAATCAAATTGCTAGTTTCAACCACCAGCAACTACCGAATCCCGAACAATTGATCCAACGGCTGATGCCTGTGGTGGGCGAGTTGCTCAACCGTCGGGTAGAGGAGTCTAAGTTAGAAGTAGCTTCGGCGATCGCACCGACAGTTAATCAAATAATTCACAATCAAAACGGGCTGGAAAAGAAAGTAGTAACAATTGAAGATCAACTGGCGAACATTCAGCAGCGTTCCCAGCAGCAACCGGAAGATTTAATCAAGCAATTAGTTCCGGTAGTTAGCGACTTGCTGAACCGCAAAATTAGTGAATTAAAATTAGAGGTTGTCGAAGCTGTCGCACCGTCGGTACAGGTAAGAATAGCTTGGGTAGAAATAGAAGAAAAAGTATTAAGCATCATCGAGGGCAGGCTGGCGCCCGGGCAGTCGCCAATTCAGAAGCCAGAAGAGATCGTGGCGATGATGATGCCAGCAATCACTGATTTGCTGAACCAAAAAATTGATCGATCAAAATTAGAAGTAGCAGCGGCGATCGAACCTTTGATAGAATCAGCAATTCTGCAAAGAGAAGTTCCAGGAAAATTGAGCGATGTTGAAAGTAGATTAAACAATCTTCAGCGACAGCAAAAGTCTCAGCCGGAAGAAATCATGGCGCGGTTGATGCCGCTAATGATTGAGTCGCTGAACCGGAAAATTGATGAGACAAAGTTAGAAGTCAGAGAGGCGATCGCCCCGGCTGTCAACACTGCCATTCAAAACAGCGGTATTGCAGCACAAATATTGCAAAATGAAAGTAAGATTGTCGAAGTTCAGCAGCAAGTTTTAGCCGAAATAGAAGGGTTGATGGGCAGAATCATGCCTGCGATCGTAGAGATGGTGTCGGGAAGCCTTCGGGAAGCGAAGCTAGAGATAGAATCTGCGATCGCCCCCGCTGTCGATGCCATCCTTCAGGATCAAAGAATCGATCTAAGACTCGCAAACATCGAAGAAAAGATTGTGGCGATCGAACACCGGATTTATGAATCCACAGACTTGTTTACAGATTTACTGAAACCTTTGATTGACGAGTTGATGGCTAACCATCACGCGCAACTACAAAAGTCTGCGATCGAATCTATTTTACCATTGTTAGATGAAGTTGTAGGTTATAATTACAAACTTAACGGCAAAGTAGAGGAACTCGAACGCAAAATAACCGATGCTCAATGGGGAGGCGATCGGGAAGAATTATTGAGGCAAATTCAACTGATATTTCCCGAAATGATGCTCGAAACAATAAATCAGTCGAGACAATCATTTACAGAAAGCATAACTCCGATAATTGATGAAGTAATTAATACCAAAACCCGAGAAAATAAACACTCGATGGGAGTAGCCATAGCGCCTGCTCTTCCTGCGGGAATCCGTCACACAGTCAGTGAATCGCCCGATGCAATTGCAATGGCGATCGCACCGGAAATGGCCTCTGCTATCAAACAGCAAATTCATCTCAAACGAGAAGCAATGTCGGATGCACTTTATCCGATCGTCGGCAGCACGATTTTAAAGTACATCGCAGAGATGATGCACCAGATCAATGAAAAAGTCGAATCATCCTTAAGTACAGAGGGAATTACTCGCAAAATTCAATCCAAATTACAGGGAGTTTCTGAAGCAGAATTGCTGATGCAGCAAACAACACCGCTGACTGTTAAAGCTGTTTTTTTAATTCAAAAAGAATCAGGATTAGTAATTTCAGCAGTACAGCATTCTGAACGCGAACAATTAGAATCAGAGATGGTAGCGGGAATGCTGACTGCTATTCGCGCTTTTGTCAACGATTGTATCTCTCAATCGGGAAACATTGCCGAGATTGATGCCATAGAATACGGCACATCTACAATTGTACTAGAAGTCGCTGGTTCATGTTATCTCGCAGTAGTAATGCAGGGAGAAACGAGGCAGTGGTTTAAGTACAAAATGCGAGCAATATTCAAAAATATTGTTCAAGAATACGGAGATATAATCCAATCATTTAACGGCGATTACACCGCAGTGCCTGCCGAAATCAACACGAATTTGCAAAAGTTAATTGAGACAGATATAAAAGTTAAATCTCCTAAAAAGCCAATTTTACCAATTATCAGTTTAGCCGCGTTAGGTTTAATTGGCATACCTTGGGGAATTCATCTATACCGCAGCGGGATTGCAGCTAGCATAGAAGCAGATACAAATTTAGCTTTACAATCTAGTCCAGAGTTATCGGTTTATCGCCTCGCGGCAGATGTTAAAGATCGAATATTGGAGATTTCGGGACGAGTACCGAATCAAAAACTGCGATTGCAAGCGGAAAAAATCGCTCAACAAACTGCTCCCAAATTAACAATTGACAATAAAATTATCGCCGTTGAAGTACCTCCCGATCCGGTTTTAGCTGCTGCCGATGTCAAACGCACTGTGGAGCTTTTGAATAAACTAGAAAGCATTAATATTTCGGCTCGCTATGCAGAGGGAAAAGTCGCCGTTGCAGGTAGCGTGAGCAAGGCGGCAGATGCTGAGAAAATAACTCAAGCTTTTGAAAAAATTCCGGGGGTGAAGTCTGTAACAAATACGGTGGGAATAGGCACTCAACCTTCCTCACAAGCAATAGATGTTCGCCTTTATTTTGGTGTGGGTTCAGCAATTTTATCGCCAAAAGACATTACACAAAAGCTGACAAAAGTCAAGGAATATATGAAGCAAAATAGTACGAAGAATTTAAGAATTATTGGCTACAGTGATTTTAAAAGCAGTCCGGCGGAAAATCAAAAATTGGCACTGGGAAGGGCGGCAAATGTGAAAACTGCTCTGGTTAAACAAGGGATAAGTGGTAACAGAATACAGGTGGCTTCTACTAAGGGCAGTCCTGAAGGTGTGGAGGCTAATCAACCGCTCTGGCTGAGAAGATTAGTAGTATTTGAGGTGGTAAATTAAATTTGGGAATTGGGAATTGGGAATGGGGAATTGGGAATGGGGAATGGGGAATTGGGAATGGGGAATGGGGAATTGGGAATTGGGAATTGGGCATTGGGCGGAGCGAAGCGGAGGGATTGGGAATTGGGCATTGGGCGGAGCGAAGCGGAGGGATTGGGAATTGGGCATTGGGCGGAGCGAAGCGGAGGGATTGGGAATTGGGAATTGGGCGGAGCGAAGCGGAGGGATTGGGAATGGGGAATTGGGAATGGGGAATTGGGAATGGGGAATTGGGAATGGGGAATTGGGAATTGGCCAAACAGGGAGTTGCTAGCAAATAACAAATAACTAATAACTAATGACTAATGACTACTGACTACTGACTAATGACTAATGACTACTGACTAATGACTACTGACTACTGACTAATGACCCTTAATTCAATCGAACTCGCCCGGAGGTAAAGGCTTGTATTCGATCGCCCAAGCATACTAACAACCGGCCGCTTCCGTCAATGCCGGCGGCTTTTCCGCAGATGGTTTCTGAGGAAAGCTCGATCGCCACATTACACCCAATCAGCCCATCGCGGCGGCACAATTCGGGTAAAAGTAGCGCTAAACCAGACTTTTGGGCTGGCTTGTCTGTGGTGGAAAACATATCGGCTAGTTCGAGTAAATAATGTCGCAGTCGATCGAGCAAACACAATTCATCTGGTACTTTAGTAGCAATAGAATGCAAGCTTACCGCATTGCCGAGATCCCTTTCATCCAATCCCGCAGCGGCGAAATCCACGCAGCGGTTGAGTCCAATTCCCACAACGGCGCGAGTTTTGCCGGAAACATTGCTAGAAGTGGCTTCACAGAGAATTCCGGCTAATTTGTGGCGATCGATCCAAACATCATTCGGCCATTTCAGGCGCAGCATATCGCGGCATTCGGGAACCAAATCTTCGATCGCGTAAATCACCGCCAAACCGACTGCTAAACTGAGTCCGGGTAACAGATTGGGATTGAGATTGTCTAGGACAAAGCTAGCAGTAAAAACACCGGGCGGCGAATACCAAATGCGCCCGTGTTGGCCGCGCCCGCTGGTTTGCTGCTTAGTAAATATTACATCTCCGTGGTGGAGTTTGGCCGCGCGGGCGATCGCCCAACTGTTTGTACTCTCGCAGGTTTCTAACGAGTATAGCCAGTGGGGGAGGTTTGGGCGATCGGTTGATTCTGGTGGAATTAATGGCTGTTCAGACAAGGTTTGATTTGTAATATTTGATATCTCAAAGCTGATTATCGCAGGCCAATCGGTTTTTTTTTAGGTGATTTGGGCGATCGGCATTTTCCTCACTCATATCAAATCCGTTAGTATCGAAATTATTCATCTCTCTCTTCTCTTCCTCTGTGTTCTCTGCGTTCTCTGTGGTTAAATCATTCCCGTACAGCCGTAATTAATATCAGTCTTGGACGCACAGAGAGTCAGAGACCCGGTTTCTACGATAAGAAACCCGGTTTGTTTAGCCTTAGTATTACCCTCAAAAAAAGACAAGCAATCGCCCCACAATTTACGCTGATTGGTCTTGCATTTCCAGCAACTCAGGAATTGTCACAAACCGATATCCCTGGTGTTTCAAACCAGCAATCATCTCCGGCAAAGCCTTAACAGTACGAGATCGATCGCCCCCGCCATCGTGCATCAAAACGATCGCCCCCGGCTTCGCACCCTTCAACACATTATTAACAAAAGCCGACGGTTGAGCGCGCGGATCGGTATCCGCAGAAGTTACCGACCACATCACGACAGAATAATTGCGCTCCTTAGCATACTTAGCCAAACCATTATTCAAAACACCTCCCGGCGGGCGAAAAAAAGTAGTCTTAACTCCCGTCGTGTCGTAAATAAGTTGAGCCGTGCGATCGATTTCGCTAGCCGCCGTCGCCGCATCCATCGCATCGTACCAGTGATGCCACGTATGATTGCCGATCGCGTGACCGGCAGCCACAACTCGCCGAGCAATTTCAGGAGAATTTTCGATAGATTTACCTATCCAAAAAAATGTGGCTTTAACATCATTTTGCTGGAAAATATCGAGCATTTGTTCCGTCGTTTCCGGCCACGGCCCATCGTCAACCGTTAAAGCAATAACTTTCTCAGAATCTTTGACTTTTCCTTCAAAAACTGTTGTTCCCTGAAACTGTTCCGGCGGCACAAAAGTCAAAAGCTTTTCTTTTGATTCCAATACAGTGAGAAGTTTCTCAATTGTGCGATCGACATTCAAGGCTGTGCGATCGTCCGCTACCTGCTTTACTAGCGGATTTACCGTCAAGGATTGGTTGAGATTGTGCACCTGCACCTGAGCGGTTGCAGGATTATTGCTGAGGTGTTGGTTTGTCGGCATCAGCGCACCGACGATAAAGCTAATCGCAGTCGCTGTCAGGGCGATCGCCAGAAAACGCCATTGTTTTCGCAGTCTCTCAAACAGATGATTTCCGCTCACTTGAAATTCCTTTCACTCCACACTGCGGATAATGATAATGGGAATTCCAGGGGAAAAAACTAAATTTTTTATTATGTCTCAGCCGGGATTGACAGCGATCGAATGCGCGCCGACACAGACAAAACCCGCAAGAGTTAAGAGTTTCTTGAGTGCGCTAGGAGTGGACTTTGTTGGTATCGCGGCGATTTCTCATTGCCCGGTATATTGATTTGAAGCTCGATCGCTCTGTTAAAGCCTTGCCGCCAGTAAATTTCTAATAATTGGGATTTTAGTCGCAATTTCCGCGTCAGGTATCTCTGTTTGCTGCCAGCTCGATCGCCCAGCTAGCCTCGCGCCCCACTGCTGCAACTGCGGATACTCATCAAAAGATATCTCAAACATCTCCACTGAAGGCACCGCAGTCCCCGCCACGACTTCCGCCAAAGAAAACTGTTCGCCAGCAAAAAAAGTGCGTTCATCCGCCAGCAAGCCCTCAAAAAACCTTAGCACCGTTAATATCTGTTGCTTTGACTGTGCCAACTTTTCCTCAGTATCTCCCGGCACGCCCAGCAGTTGCCTAGTCAAGGGAAACATCGCCGGCAATAGTTCATTTAACGTCACCATTTCCACCATCCGCACAATTCCCAAGGCTTTCACCTCTGTTGGCAGCAGTGGGGGCGCGGGATATTTTGCATCTATATAATCCAGAATTGCCAGCGACTCCACCACAGTCAAATCTCCATCTACCAACACAGGTATGCGGTGGAAGGGGTTAATTCCTAGAAAATCCGGTTCAAATTGATCGCCGTCGAGGTTAAGTGCGATCGGCTCAAACGCGATCTGCTTTTCCAGAAGTGCCACCCAAACGCGGCGAGAATTCACAGAAATCGGAGTGTAGTACAGTTTCAGCATCGGATTTATTACGGGCTACACCACCAGTTTAGCAGCCTAATGTCTTGATATTTGGTAATCCTGGGATGTGAGAGTGTTGGTTTTGGCGATCGTCCCCCATTGAAAAAACCCAATTTCAAAAAAAGTTGTATTACCCCCTTGACAGTCCTGTAGCACATATTGTAGTATAGGTGTAAGGCGAAGGAGGAAGAGCTTAAAAGCCTTATTCCACAAGCAATACGAACCTTGAAAACCGAATATAAAATTAATCGTGTCACATAATTGCGGACATCGGCGGTGTAGACTCCGGCAACAAAAGCCCGATCGGGTTGTAGTACGCGGAATCAACCGCCACCCGTCCAAACAGCAATTTCTTGAGGCTGTAGCTCAATTGGGAGAGCGTCGCTCTGTCACAGCGAAGGTAGCGGGATCGAAACCCGTCAGCCTCGTCTCCGTTTCCCGGAGTTGCGAGTAACAAATTATGAGTAACAAATTTATGAGTTTTGAATTAACAATTTTCTTTAACTCAAAACCCATAACTTAAAACTCAAAACTTTCAAAGTCCCCTAGGCAAATTAATTTAAGCCGTCACCCTCTCAAGGTGAAAATTGCGAGTTCAAACCTCGTCGGGACTCCCAGGTTAGGTGGCTGAGCGGCTCAAAGCATCGGTCTGCAAAACCGAATTTCGCGGGTTCAAATCCCGCCCTAACCTCTGTTCTTACCAATTCGCAAGAGCAATCTCAAATCTCAAATAAATAGTGCTGTAGGCAAATGGTTTAAGCCGCTTGGTTTTCACCCAAGTGATTTGCGGGTTCAACTCCCGTCAGCACTTTGCGGGGGTCGTTGGCAGAATGGTTTTGCAGCCGCCTTTTAAGCGGATGGATCGAGGTTCAATTCCTTGGCGACCTACCAAATTTTCCATCTTGGGTTGGCCCTCCTATTGGTGTGGGTAGCTGTCTGTAAAACAGTAGCTTAAAGCGTTGCTGGTTCAATTCCAGCCCGACCCATTTGCAACTGTATTATGACTTATACAGAAAACCCAGTTTCTGAGAAAAATCTTGCATCTCTACGAGAGATATTAAGAGAGAAACCGGGTTTTTGACCCCCTTGGGTAAGTCCTGTGTATTTAATATGCAGTTGCAATTTTGAGAATGAGTTGTAACTGGACAACAATTCAGTTTGCGCGACTGAACATTTGGGGGTTCAAATCCCTCCGTTCTCGTGCTCGGAGAAGTGGCCGAGCGGCTTATGGCGCTTTCCTGCTAAGAAAGAGCGGTTTAACACCGTCGTGGGTTCAAATCCTACCTTCTCCGTTTCCCCCGATAGCTCAGTTGGTAGAGCGCTTGTTTGAAGAACAAGAAGTCGTCAGTTCGATACTGACTTGGGGGATTTCGTTGCCTTATAGCTCAATGGTAGAGCAAGCGGTTGTTAACCGCTAGGTTGTAGGTTCGAGTCCTACTGAGGCAGCCATTTTTCAAATTGCCGGGTAGACAAATTGGTAAAGTCGCCTATCTCTGAAATAGGAGTTTATGTAGGTTCAAAGCCTACCCGGCATCAAATTATTGGGAAGTCGCCTAATTGGCATGGCACCGCTCTTTGAAAGCGGACAAATGCAGGTTCAAGTCCTACCTTCCCAGTTCTGCTATTACCAAAGCAGCAATCATGATGCTCCTGTAGCCCAATTGGCAGAGGCCGCAATTTCAAAAATTGTGTTGTGTGAGTTCAAATCTCACTCCCGAGTACCAAATTGTAAACTAAGTTTCTACTTGCTCCTGTGGCGGAATTGGCAGACGCGGCAGACTTAAAATCTGTTCTATTTTGATTGTGAGTTCGAGTCTCACCGGGAGTATGAACGGGATGTAATTCAGCGGCCATAAGCCATGCTTTGGGAGCATGGAGTCGTTGGTTCAAATCCAACCATCCCGACTTTACCTCTGTGATGTAATTGGAAAACATCGCTCGCTTAGAACGAGTGTTTTGCTGGTTCGAGTCCAGTCAGGGGTATTGGGTATCAAAACCCAAAAGTGCGATCGGTTTTGCCCCTGTAGCCCAATCGGTAGAGGCGCTAGATTTAGGATCTAGTCAGTGCTGGTTCGATGCCAGTCAGGGGTATTTGGTGACATCGCGGGTGAAGTAGCCTGGGTAGGCTTGGAGGTCTCATAAGCCTCTTCATAGCAGGTTCAACTCCTGCCCCCGCTACCAAAAATGCAGGTGTGATGTAATTGGTAACATGAGGCTCTTGTAAAGCTTTCTTGCAGGTTCAAATCCTGTCACTTGCTTGTACTAAAATCAGAAGGATTTTATCTAATTATGCTAAATTTTATCTAGCAGTTTTATCGCTAATTTGTTCTAGCAAATCCTAGTAAAAAGCATGAAAAGAATCGCGATCGCCCAACATACGCTAAAAATCATCGAAGATGGTTACTACTTGTCCCCTGAAGGTAAGCAGGTCAATCTCGACCGCCAATTAGCATCCTGTATTGCTGGGACAGCATACTATGAACCAGAAGCCCTGTTAGCGATCGAGCAAGATGTTCTCTCAGGTACTCCTCAATTCTCGAACACGGAATTTATGGTGAGGAATGAGACAACGCTGGTGGGCTCAGAGCGTACAGCGCGATCGCACAAATTTGCAAAAATTGCAGTCCTAAACTTCGCTTCTGCTAAAAATCCGGGTGGTGGATTCATCAAAGGCGCTAAAGCACAAGAAGAAAGTTTAGCACGCAGTTCTGCACTCTACAAAAGCCTTTTAAAATGTCCCCAATACTACCAGTATCATCGCTCTCACAAATCGCTGCTCTACTCCGATCGACTCATTTACTCTCCCGGTTGTCCAGTATTCCGCAAAGATGATGGAACTTTACTTGATGAACCTTATCTTGTAGATTTTATCACAAGTTCAGCTCCCAATGCTGGTCAAATTTGGAGACAAGAGTCAGAGAGTAGGGGGAAAATCAGGGAAACTCTGTATGGACGTGGTGCAAAATTGTTAGCGCTAGCTCTTAACAAAGGTTGCGAGGCGATAGTTTTAGGTGCTTGGGGATGTGGCGTATTTAGAAACGATCCCTCAATGGTAGCGCAGATGTTTGCAGACTTTTTATTGTCGAACGGTCAATTTGCGGGCAGATTCAAAAGCGTCATCTTTTCCGTACTAGACTTTAGCGATCAAAGAAAAACATTGGCAGAATTTAACAGTTTGTTCAGATCGAATTAATCATTTTTTTTTAGAAAGACGATTAAAAATTTAAAGTTGTTTTTAATTTCAAATATTGCGGATATGGTGTAACGGTAGCATTCGAGTCTTCCAAACTCTAGGCACGAGTTCGAGCCTCGTTATCCGCTTGACTAAATAAATGGAGGTCGGTAAGTTGTCTTTGTCTATTTCTGTATCGGAGTTAGAAAGTTTTTTGATTAACCAAGACTTTCAAAGTCTAGAAACTAAGTTCCTTCATTACGAGAAATTGCAAAATCTCCCTTTTTACGATCAAGATCCTTTCGATCGCTTAATTATTGCTCAAGCCCAAGCAGAAAATTACACTATCATTACACATGACGATAGGTTGAAACAGTACGATGTAAAATTGTTGTAAGATATAATTATAAAAATAAAGGTTAAACATGAGAAAACTAAAATATTACGTTGCTTGCACTGTTGATGGGTTTATTACTCGCGAAGATGGCTCATTTGATTGTTTTCCTATGCAAGGAGAGCATTTTGCTGATTTGTTTGAGTTTTTTCCTGAAACTTTTCCGGCTCACGTTCAAAAGGCTCTCGGCATTAGTCCAGAGAACAAGCAGTTTGATGCTGTTTTGATGGGACGGAAAACCTATGAGGTAGGGCTAAATGTGGGTCTGACTAATCCTTATCCCAGCTTGAAACAGTATGTTTTGTCGCGCAGTATGGAAGCCAGTCCAGATGAGGATGTTAAACTCGTTTCAGACAATCCAGTTGCCTTCGTTAAAGAATTGAAAAAGGAAGCGGGCAAAGATATCTGGCTGTGCGGCGGTGGCGATTTAGCTGCAACTCTTTTTTCTGAGATTGATGAGATGATTGTGAAGTTGAACCCGGTAGTCATTGGGGCGGGAATTCCTGTGTTTGGGAGGGCGATCGCACCGACGAATCTGGAATTGGTCGATCGCAAAATCTACAGCAACGGTTTCATGTTGCTTCACTATCGACTGAAGCATTAGCAATATAGACTTTAGTTGTTGCAATTTCTGGGGGAAAAAAGGACTGAAGTATTTACTAAAAAAATGAGTTTCTAGGAATTACAGCGCAAAAACAGAAATTTTAAGGGCGGTTGGCAGAGGGGTGATGCACCCGGCTTTTAACCGGTACCAGATAGGTTAAACTTTTATATCACCCATTTTTAAAGGCCGAAAGTAGAAGCTAGAGGGTTAAATATGCGTTTTTCCATTCGCGAGGGCGATCGTACTGTCGGTGCTGGTGTCGTCTCCCGAATTTTGAAGTAGCGTTTTGCTAAATTCACAAGTAGCAGAAAATTCAAACCTATTTGAGTAATTGGCTTTTCTGTTTGCTTGTTGGTTTGTAAAGGCGCTGCGATCTGCTAAAATTGTATGCAGAAAAGACAGTTAAATATTTAGCGAGGCATAGATTTTAGCAGCGATATGTCTAATTCTCAAACTACTTGGAACGATTATTGCGATAGTAGGTTGGGTCGATGTTCGACGGTTTCTTGCAGCTCATAGCGCGATCGAGACTCGCAGCGATTTTGAAGCCTTCAAATCATTGGCACGCAGAAATATGTATATGACTTTAGCATTATTAGTTTTTCTTCTGCCAGCCTTTTTCATGGGGCTGTACCTTGTCGCAGTAAACTCTCGGGTTGGTTTAGCTTTGATTCTCACTTTAGATGTCCCTATGTTATTAATTTCAAAAGTTATCAAGCCTCTTGAAGCCAAAGCTAGAAACTTGCCTTGTACACCAAAATTTAGTAAGAAATATGCACAAATTTGTGAGGTGTGGATCAATAAGCCCTTCCCTAATTTTTAAGTGCGATCGCACTCAAAATTTATTCATATTGGCAGGAAATAACCAAGAAAGAGAGTTGGAAATTATACCGAATGGGGAGGCGCTGTAATGAGTCAAATTAAGTAACTACACAAAATTAATTACATAAAGACTCCTTGCTGGGCAAGGGTTTCACGCGAAATCTCGTGTAATTAATTTTGCACGACTACTTAACTAGAGTGCAATGTCTTACCGAGAGTTAAGGTGGTATTTTGTCGCTCACCGAGAGGATAGAGCTGCTTTTCAAGCTTATCTAGCAAAACGTCGGGAACGATCGCCGAGAGTCATTACAACAGTTGACGATCCAGACTTCGATGTCAAAATTCAGACAGCAATTTGCCACCAAATGGCACAGCATCAGAAGTAGCGCAGTACAGCGCCATAACACCGCATTGCAGCGAATCAACGAAAGCCGCTATTTAAGTTGCTTGAGGTTGTAATGGCGCGATCGCCCTTACATTAAATCTCGCTCCAGGCGATCGCCACAAATTTTTACGAAAACACTTGATTTTTCAGAAAAGTTGTGTTATAGTAGCTCCGATGCGGGAGTATAGCTCAGTTGGTTAGAGCAGGTGACTCTTAATCTCAAGGTCGAAGGTTCAAGTCCTTCTACTCCCATCCCAAATCCTTAACCTGAATCGAGCGAAACTCACGAGTGCAATCAACTGCTGTAGGGGTTGGATTACTGTGAGTGTTTGCGTTTTGGAATTTTTAATGTCGATCGACCCGATCGCGCGATCGCCCAAGCTATTTTTAAATTGAATAACAACAGGAAATGGTGATTAGCTATGATGGCAAATCTATCGGGGCGCTGCTATGGAGGCGATCGCGATTTAAGTGCGATCGTCCATTTAATCGATACTTGCGAAGCAGTCGATCGGCTCGATCAAGGCACTTCCATCTCGGAATTGCAACAAAAAATTAACCAACCGTGCCGAGATTTAGCGCGCGATATCCGCCTTTGGGAAGATGCCGAAAACAAATTAATCGGTTTCGCCGAGTTGTCGATTGCGGAAACTGGAGAGCCGATCCAGGGTTTGCTGTCGTTTCGCGTCCACCCCGACGCCCGATCCGGGGATGTGGAAGCGGTAGCCGTCGCTTGGGGCGAAACGCGGATGCGCGAAGTTGTAAAAGAGCGGGGCGCGCCTGTGAAGCTGCGATCCTGGGCTAGGGCACAGGATGCCGATCGCATTTCTGTGCTGGAAAGTTGCGGTTTTCGAGTCGATCGGCATTTTTGCCGCATGGCGCGATCGCTCTCGGAATCGATCGCACAACCCCAATTCCCAGAAGGTTTTGTGCTGCGTCTATTCCCCGGCGCGCAGGATTCGGAAGCTTGGGTAGAAATGTACAACCAATCGTTTATCGATCACTGGAACCACCGCGATTTAACAGTCGAAAAATTCAAATACGATTTAGCCCAACCCAATTATAGAAAAGATTTAGACTTGATTGCAGTTGCTGCTGACGGGACTTTTGCAGCTTTTTGTTATTGCGAAATTAGCCCGGAAGAGTGCGATCGCACAGGACGAAATGAAGGCTGGATTACTGTTCTCGGTACAAGGCGAGGTTTCCGCAAAATTGGATTGGGACGGGCTATGTTGCTGGCTGGTTTGCATCGACTCAAAGCTGCCGGTGTCGAGACTGCAATTATCGGCGTAGATGCTGCAAACCCTTCAGGTGCATTGCGACTTTACGAGTCAGCCGGCTTCCACAAAATTCGCGATAGCATTTTTTATGTGAAGGATGTTTGAGCGATTTGAGACTTGCGCGCAGGGTTTGAGAAACCGGTTTCTTTGCGTATCCCTTGTCGCCCAACCACATTTCTCAGAGAAATTCGGTTTCTTGATTTTGGATACAATTCGCGACGGGCGCGATCGAAGTTGGCAAAGGTCTCCCTGCTATGATTTCGGGCATTTACGAAGCTGTACTGTTCCTCTGGGCCCTTGACACGATGCCGTACCAAGTCCAAGCAAACGGCAGCGAATTGATTGATTGGGAACGCGCATTCAAGCACATTAGACCTCTTGCAAAAGTCAAATTTACCCCCCGCAAGTCCCCCCTCCCGCGGGGAGAAACAAGAATAATCTTGCTCCCTCCCCGCGGGAGGGGAGGGTTGGGGTGGGGTGCTTTGGATTTTTGCAAGAGTTCTATTAACGCAGGCTGCCGCACTAGCTGCGGTTGCGCGGTGGAAGCAATGCGACTTAAGAAGCAGGTGGTCGGGCAGTTCATGATGGTAACAGATGAAGGCGAAAATTCTGCATCTTATTTTGTTGATGCCGATAGGAATTACTGTCGCAGTTGGGGCGTAATTCTGAATGTGGTGTCAGAACAAGTTATGCTAGAGGGAATGCGTCAACATCATCGACATTTGGCAGAAACAGAATGGTAATTTTTTGAGTGCAGTGCGATCGTCCCCACTAACAACAAATAATCGCGATCGAGGACGATCGCACTACTGTATAATTCCCATCTAACCATATTTAAGATTACTCCCAAACATCTCCCTCAATATCCTCAAGCGATAAATTTTTCCCGCTTTTCAATTCTTCTCTAGTTTGCTCGACAATTGCTAGTAACTCTGGATTGGCGATGGATGAAATTAACTTTGAATCAGCAGCAGCCAAAGCCTCGCGCAACTGAGACGAAGTGAGTGCGGGATATTTTTCTAATACCTGTTGTTCCGTCCATCCCGCCGCAAACAGCCCCAACAAGAATTCTACAGACAATCGAGTTTCTGGCGCTGCTGGTGGACTTGTTGAAGTTTTCCGGTTGGGATGAATGAGCTTTCGCCAGTCCATTTTTTTACTTAAACGATTTGGGAAGATTTCGTCGATTATACTGCAATTTGGGCACAGTATAAATACGGGTATCCCTAACTGATTCTGTAACACTCCCACCGAATATCGGAGGATTTTAGATTTTATATTAAATAATTGAATAATTGGGAATCACTTATGAGTTAAGGGTTTGAAGCTTTGCTAAACTTACATTTTTTGTAAACTGGTGTCATTTCCCGATTTGGCAATTAAATTGTTGTTACGATCGCACTGCAGCACTTTCTTGTAGACTACACTGATAGGGTGTTGACAAGGCGATTCCCTAGGGGATAAGCCCGCTTCACCACCTTTTTTTGTTCGTTGAAATACCAAATCGCGTTAGCGAAGCTTGCAGCAGAGGATCGCGCGTTAACCTCAAGCCACCGTGCAACCGACAGTACAACTACTTTAACTTCTTAAAACTATGGGAAAAAAGTCAAAAACCCAAAAATCCCTGGTCAAAAAATCCAGTTTGCTCTTCCAGCGACTGCAAGAAGCTCTCGATCGAGGCAGTAAAGTTTGGATTAAAACAAATAATAGTAGCTTCGGCGGCATTCCGATTAATTTGTTTGGAGAATTTATCGAACTTTTGGTAATTGTTCCCCCAAACGAACAGGGAGAAAATACTGATGCTTACGGACAAGTTACGTGGCTGATTCGACTCTCTGATATTATTGGACTCGCCTATCCTACTGAATACTGGTCAAAAGATAGATTAGAAAGTTTACTGCCACCCGATCCAGTTACTTCCGAAATAGGTGATTAACTGGGTAAGGTGCTTGTGGCGCACCCAAGTGGTTTGTAGTGAGAGCTTTAGTCATCAGACTATCATGACTAAAGTCTTCACTACAAGCCTTTTTTTGCCTAACTGACCCGATATAATATAGATATTTTTAAGCTGTTTTGCGATCGGAAATATACATCCCTCCGACCGATTTTTATCAGTTCAATTACTTGTTGCAAGCCGAAAGCTGCACTTTGCAGTTGCCGCCTTCTAGTTCGCTGCAACCAGCCAGAGCTTGAGCTTCTGCTGCTGATTTATCCTCGCCCCAACCGGCACCCGCTCCTCCTTTACCTACTGCGATCGCTCCACAGTTATTCGTATTAGATGTCAGGGGTTCGCAGTCGTTAGCCCCATCACTTTGCTGATTGCACGCGGCCACTGCTGCGTCTAGCGCTTCTTTCTCTGTAGCATGATCCCAACTAATACCCGTAGCGTCAGAAGTCGGAGAATAAGCAGTAGCTCCATGAGTATTTTCAGCTCGAACAACTGGGGCATAGCCCAAGATGGAAACTGTCAAAACTGTCACTCCAACCAACTTAAAAAAGAGATTTTGCAACATATTCGATTCAGATCTTTACAAGATTTATCTTTGCGATTGCTCAATATTATATTAGGATATTTATTGATGTCAAGAATCTTTATAAAAATTAATACTAGATTAATTTAAAAGTCGTTAGTTGGAGTAGTTGAAGATAGATAATGGGCGGAGCGAAGCGGAGGGATGGGGCATCGGAAATAGTTAGTAGTTAGTAGTTAGTAGTTAGTAGTTAGTAGTTAGTGGTTAGTGGTTACTTGTTAGTGGTTACTTGTTAGTATTTGGTCAAATAACCAATTCCCAATCCCTCCGCTTCGCTCCGCCCAATTCCCAATCCCTCCGCTTCGCTCCGCCCAATTCCCAATCCCTCCGCTTCGCTCCGCCCAATTCCCCATTCCCAATTCCCAATTACTATAAGTATATTTTTTCACAAACAACTTTACAGAAGTTCCGCAGTAATGTCGCTGCTAAAAAACTTCTCGGTAACGGTTTGCGGCGCGGGCGCTTTGGGTGCGAATATTACAGAAAGTCTGGCGCGATCGGGCTTTTGCCAGTTAAGAGTCATCGATCGCATCGAAAAGCGCAACCTTTCCACTCAACCTTATTATCGATCGGACATCGGCGCATTCAAAGCCAAAATTCTCGCCAACAACCTGTACCGCGCTTTATCCGTCAGCATTGACGCGCACTCCAAAGAATTGACACGCGCAAATGCCGATCGACTGCTTGCCAATAGCGCCGTCGCGATCGATACTTTTGATAACAGCGTCGGGCCGCAAGCAGTCAAAGATTACTGTACCAGAGTCTCCATTCCCTGCTTGCACGTCCGATTAGCAGCCGATTACTCCGAAATAATATTGAACCAACACTATCGGGTTCCTTCAGCAGCAAACGATCGCGTTTGCGATTACCCCCTAGCGAGAAACTTGGTAATGCTGACAGTTGCAGTCGTCTGCAAAGTAATTGTTACCTTTGCTGCTACCAAAGTGCAACAAAATTTAACTTGCACGATCGGAGATTTTGCAGTACAGCCACTTATATTGTAGAATGTCCGTTGACTATTGCCAGAAACCCGGTCAAGCGAGATTGGATACCTCCATCCCAGAAACCCGGTTTATTACTCTCAAACAATCGTCAAACTTGCAGAAAACGCTTGATAAAATTAACAGGGAAACTATGTCCGCAAAAGTTTGTACTGGTACTATTTCACTAGAATGTAACCCAAAAC
>NZ_JADEWT010000110.1 GCF_015207505.1 Tychonema sp. LEGE 06208 | reverse complement strand
CCCTGAAACCCCGCCCGCGCAAGATTCAGACAACTGGGACATTTCAGACAACCCCGAAGAAAGACCGGCCCGCAGCCGCAACCGTCGCCCCCCCGCTTCGGAAAACCCGAGTTCCGACACACCGCCGAGAACCAAAAAAACCCGTCCTGCGGAAGGGTCGAGGTCTCGCCCCAGCACCACCCGCGATGTGGAAGCACCGCCATCAGACTACGTGGAGTACCGACCAGTGGAATACCCGGAAGACCAACCGGATAATTCTCCTAGTTTCGACAAATAGGGAAATATATAGCCTTTCTGTGCTCTGGTATGAGGTACTATGCGGCATCGGCCCGCGCAGGGCATCGGGCATAAGGCATACCTCACCACGCGATCGAACCGCTATAAGTAGGTGGGTGAAACTCAACATTTCTCGCGCCAGCAAGGCAAAATATTAAGTTGCGTTTATGGATGCCCATCTACTTATAGCCTTTCTCAACAAGTTGAGATTGAAAGATTGAAGGATTGAAGGATTGAAGGATTGAGGGATTGAGGGAGCGATCGGTCAAGGAAGCATTTCCTGCATTGTAAAAATTATTTTTTTGCTTGAGTGCTGTCCCCGAAGAGCGAGTATTGTACAAATCGCGATCGGGACAGCACTCTTAATACAAAACACCAGATGCTCCCTCGGTCAATACCTCATCCGATTTTTCGGAAAACTGCTATGTTTTCAAACATGATAATATTTTTCAAATAACACCAAAATATGAATTTCAAGTTAGCTAGATTAAGTAAAATAAAAATCAAAACTAATACAAAAAATACTATTAAAAATATTTAATGATATTCCCAGGCAACGTTTTTTGTAGGTTTGTAGCGAGGAATTTGGTTCGCATTTTAGAAGAACTAAAGTCCTGATTACAAACCTGTGCGATCGCCCAAAATACAACTTGTGGAACAAACAAAAAATATAAAGGTCTCAAATATGAAATCTCAAACCTCGAATCAGCAATATGCCAATACTACAAATAGGAGATCCCGCGCCTTGGTTTTCCATAGCTGCCTCCAATAACCCCTTATTTCATTTCTCGACGGTTGGCGGCCGACGAACTGTGCTATTTTTCTTTGCCAGCACAGCTTTCGCAGAAATTCAAGTTATGCTCAAAAGCTTTGAAGAACTTTCAGCAGAATTCCAAAACTTGCAAGTACCGCTGTTCGGAGTTAGCGTTGATGCTGCAGACCAAGAACAAGACAGACGGACAACAATTGCTCCGTCATTCATCTTTTTCTGGGATTTTGATAAAAAACTCAGCCAACAGTACGGCGTTTGCCGAGATATCGAAGAAAACGGAGTAGCCGGAGTTCACTATGCACCTCAAACTTTTGTTCTCAACGAAAACCTTCAGGTAATTAACATTGTCCCGATGGGAGATCCCCACCAACACGCGCTGCAAGTATTGGATTTTCTCAAAAATTTGCCGCCCTTAGAGACAGCCCGACAAGCCACTCGACACGCCCCCGTCTTAGTAATTCCTAAGGTTTTGGACAAAGCTTCTTGCGGCGCTTTGATCGATTTATACAAAACTCACGGCGGCAGTCCCTCGGGCTTTATGAGGCAAATAGACGGGAAAACTGTTGGCATTCATGACGATAATTTTAAGAAACGCCGGGATTTCTATATTGAAGACCCCGAATTGCAGCAGCGATTGAGTGCGATTATTTTGCGCCGGGTGAAGCCGGAAGTTGAAAAAGCTTTCCAGTTTACAATTACTAGGTTTGAACGGTATTTGGTGGGCTGTTACGATGCTGAGAGCGGCGGTTATTTCCGGCCGCACCGCGACAATACGAGCAAAGGTACTATGCACCGCCGATTTGCGATGACTCTCAACTTGAATCCGGCGGAGTATACGGGGGGATTTTTGCGGTTTCCTGAGTACGCGCCGCACGGTTATAAAGGGGATTTTGGTACGGCGATTATTTTTTCGTGTTCTCTGCTGCACGAAGCAACACCGGTGATTAGCGGGCAGCGTTTTGCTTTGCTGTCTTTTTTCTATGGCAATGAGGATGCTAAGGTGCGCCAAGCTAATGTTAAGTATATCGATCGCCCACTCGATTCTAGAATTGCCGAAACTGCTGGAAATTCGTAGTTTACTAACAAAAAACTGACCCGAAAGGCGATCGACCAATTCTCCCAAAACCCAGCCGTAGGTGAAAAATTGAAGCAATCTCAAGCTTCAATTTTTCATTACCCTCGCGCAAGTCCTAAAATAATTAGAGGTGGTAGTTAGCATTAGCCCGAAAAGCTAACTGCTACCTGTTGGCAGCTAAATACTAATTCACGACCATGAATTTCAAACTTTTAAGTTTAGCAGTATCAGGAATTGTCACAATTGGGGTTGCAGCCAGCCCTGCTGCGGTAGTTGCGGCGTTCCCGGGGCGGCCGGAGGCTGATTTAAAGGAATTTAACTCGGTGCATTTCCCAGGTGCGATCGCCCAAAATAATGCCGAAGAACAAATCAACATTCGAGTCTACGAACAAGCAAGTCCGGCGGTTGTCACCGTCGATACAGATAAATCTAACGGTAGCGGCACAATTATCAGCCCCGACGGCACGGTGTTAACTAACGCCCACGTTGTTTCCGCAGGCGGTACGGTGAATATAATTCTGTCAGACGGCAAAAAAGTTGTCGCCGATGTGGTCGGATTCGGCGAAGATGGTCTAGACTTAGCGGTGGTAAAGATTCGCGGTCAAAACAATTTGCCCACAATTCCGATCGCCCGTCCCGGTTCGGTGAAAGTCGGACAACAAGCATTTGCGATCGGCAATCCCTTCGGTCAATTTCAAGGTACTTTGACAGTCGGAATAGTCAGCCGCATCGATCCGCAGCGGGGCTTAATTCAAACCGACGCAGCCATCAATCCCGGGAATTCAGGAGGCCCGCTGCTCAACAGTTCTGGAGAATTAATCGGCGTCAATACTTCTATTTTTACTCGCGGTCAAGGTGGAGGCAATATCGGTATCGGTTTTGCAATTTCAGCAGACAAAGTACCGGATTTCCTGACAGCGGTGCGAGAAGGGCGAGCTCCCCGCGTTGCTCAGAGGCGATCGCCCTTTGGCAACAAATCACCTCAAAAAGTTGCGTTAAACGGGCCGGCCCTGAGTGGCAAACTCACCACCCAGTCTAGCGTTCTCCCCGCAGACAACAGCTTTTTTGACCTCTACTCCTTTGAAGGAAAAGCGGGCCAGGAAATCACAATTGAAATGACAAGTCAAGAAATTGACCCTTATTTAATTTTGCTCGGGCCCAACCAGCGCGAAATCGCGCAAGACGATGACGGTGCAGGTAGTAAAAACGCCAAAATAACGCTCAGGCTACCAGCAGACGGCACTTACACCCTACTGGCAAATTCCTACCAAGCTAGGCAGTCCGGGGCTTATACGTTAGAACTGAAAGCGAGTGCTCCTACGGCACCTTCTCGGGCGATTTTGCAAGAAGAAGGCGCTTTAGTCGCAGGCGGCCCGGTATTGCCGTCTGATAACAGTCTGTATCGAGAGTATACTTTTGAAGGTCGATCGGGTCAGTCTGTAACCATTTCCCTAGAAAGTACAGATTTCGATCCCTATGTGGCTATCTTTAGCCCCAACGGGCGATTGCTGGCAGAAAATGACGATGTGAGCGATGAGACTAAAAATGCGTTTCTGAGTGTCACTTTGCCCGCTACGGGTCGCTACCGCGTAGTTGTCAATGCTTTTGATGCTTCGGGCCGGGGTCGTTATACTCTAACTGTCCGTTGAAAATAGGTAATTGGGAATTGGGAATTGGGAATTGGGAATTGGGAATTGGGAATTGGGAATTGGGAATTGGGAATTGGGAATTGGGAATTGGGAATTGGGAATTGGGAATTGGGCGGAGCGAAGCGGAGGGATTGGGAATTGGGCATTGGGCGGAGCGGAGGGATTGGGAATTGGGCATTGGCCCGCGCAGGGCATCTTGCCCGATCGCGACTTGTCCGCTGGCGAAGCCGAAGCAAGTCGAAGCAAGTCGAAGCAAGTCGAAGGGTGGGCATTGGTCGAATTATTTTTATTCTTCCTTCTTCCTGATAACTAATAACTAATAACCAATAACCAATAACCAATAACCAATAACCAATAACCAATAACCAATAACCAATAACCAATGACTAATGACTAATGACTTCTTCCTTCTTCCTTCGTTGCAAATCGAGGTAATTCATGCGTCAATTTAGATTTTGGGCGATCGCGCCAATTGCTTTACTAGCTACTTTTTCTAGCAAGCCGACTCTCTCGGTGCCAGTTTCAAACTCCCAAGGAGTTGCTAACAACAGTTCTACCCTCATTTCAGCAGAATTGCCTCAAAATTCACCTGATGCGAGTTCTACAAGCAAAGCTGTTCTAGCTCAAGCAAGCCCCAAGCCTTCGCCAACTCTGAGCCCAACTGTCGAACCTTCGCCAAGTCCAGCAGGGGGTGCGTCTAAGGTCATATTAGAGCAAAAGGGAGAACTCAGCCCTGCTAAGTCTTCTGTACTGCCCTCGGACAGCAGTTTGTACGACGAGTATACCTTTGAAGGAAATCAGGGTCAGAAAGTGGTTATTAGCGTAGAAAGTAGCGAATTTGATACTTATCTGGCTATTTTCAACTCCAAGGGCGAGCTACTTGCAGAAAATGATGATGTCACGCAGCAAAATTCCAATTCAGAGCTGACTGTTACCTTATCTGCGAGCGGTCGCTACCGCGTCATTGTCAATGCTTACGATGCGCCTCCCAAAGGTAGAGGTAAGTACAGTTTAACCGTCCGCGAAACAGCAGCAGATTAATTTTCTCGAAATCGATTATCTATTTCTAAAATTCCTCGATCTGAGAGTTACAAACCAGGGTCACATTTACAGGTTAAATTTGCAACAACTTAACTCTATTTCCGCTTTTCCAAAGCAGAGATCCAGGCAGAAAATAGATAATTATCTATTTTTTATATCGTCTCCGATCGATTAAAAAAGATAAAATTGGTTCGTAGTGCGGAATGCGAGTCCGCACTACGAACGGTTTTTGTTACGATCGCCGATCGAACATGATATTATATCAATTCCGGTTGCACTCAGACATGATGTTAACTGTTAACTTAACTGTTAATTTACTATTCCGATGCTAACGGACACGATATTAGGCACGAGTTGCCAGAAAGCGAGTTTTTTATCAAAAATACTGGGTGACAGCTATAGAATCGTTAAACAAGCTGGTTTCCCAGCATTTTTAGCGCATATACCGACAGATTTAACGCAGGCCGAGCCAAGTGAAAAAATCCTGGCGCGTGAAGAATTCTAGCAGCAAAAGTGCCACGAATCCCACCATCGCAAATCGTCCGTTGATTCTTTCGGCGTAAGCATTCCAGCCAAAGGCTGGTGCTGCTGGTGTTGGGGTATTTGGGGCTGTTGGTTGGGGAGATGGAGGTGTTTTAGCAGTCATTTAAATGTTTTAAGTTGCGAGTTTTGAAACAAGATTTTTGGGAAGTTTTGCGATCGCACAACTTCCAATTTACCGGAAAATGACAGCCGATCGCTAATCTGCTGAATTTTCTAAATTTTGAACCGATTCGATCAGATTCCGCACAGTTTCGGTACCTTCGGAAGGCTCAAAAAATAGGGGGAATTTGCCGCGAGCGATCATTCTCAAGCCCAAGGGGCCGAGACTGAACAAACCTTTAACGTCGCGGAAGTAGTTTCCTACTACTTCGATCCCAAATTTGCGCTCGTCTATCCAACCGCCTTCTTTGACGAGTTCGATCAATACTTTGCGGTGGCGGATCGATCGACTGGCTTGGTCGTCTTTGCGATCGAGAATCTCCTGCTTAATCTTACCAATTTGATCCATCGGCGCAACTTCCATCGGGCAAACCGAGTTGCAGTAATAACAGCGAGTGCATCCCCACACGCCGGAAGTACCTTCGTTGTATTTTTCGAGCCGGTTTTCGGTTTCCCCGTCGCGGGAATCGGCGATCGTGCGGTAAGCTTTCGCGAGGGCGTGGGGGCCGACAAATTCTGGGTTGACTTCGCGGGCGTTGCACTCAGAATAGCACGCGCCGCAGAGGATGCAGTTGCCTGTTTGGTCGAGTTTCGATCGCTCTTCGGGAGTTTGCAGAAATTCCCGTTCGGGAATTGCTCGCGAGGCTGTGCTGACATAGGGTTCCACAGCTTCCAGGTTGTCCCAAAAACTGGTCATATCGACGACCAAATCTTTAATTACCGGCATATTTCCCATTGGGGCGACGGTAATTTCTGGGATAAAATCGGCAGGCTGTTCTGTCGAACTGGAATAAGCTATTTTTTGCAGTCTGGCGAGTTCGCTACCGACATTTTCTTTGCAAGCTAAGGCCGATCGCCCATTAATTCGCATCGAACAACTGCCGCAAATTGTGTTGCGACAATTTTTCCGAAAAGCTAAAGTGCCGTCCTGTTCCCACTTGATACTGTTGAGGCAATCTAGGATGGTATTGCTTTCTTCCACCTCTAGGGTGTAAGCGCGAACCCGGGGAGCCTCGTTTTGATTTTGGCGGACTACGTTAAAGCGGACTTGCATATTTTGATTAAGAAATTTAGTGTCTATTTTAAACGTGATTTATTGATGGTATCAAAAGCTCTTAATTCTTTTAACATCTACCTCAAGTAGTAGATTTAACTGTTTTTTTTATTGTTTGGTAACAGGGAATACTTCCCAAGTCATAAATCATCAATCGCAACTTTTTTCAGCGGATTTTTGATAGGTTAATGGAAGAGAGAATTAATTGATCGGTGGAGTTAGCGAGTCGGAGGTGCTGTGATGTCTAGCTTGTTTGTTTTAACTTTTATGTTTTCAATGCCAGCTTTTTGTCTGGGTCTGGTGAATCCGCAATGGGTGGGAATGGGCGATCGCAAGCTATCTATAAGTTTATACGGCGTTTTGATGGCAGTTTCGTTTGTTTTGGTGGGAGTGACAGCACCTAAGCCGCCGCAGCCAGTTGCTTCGGCGCTGCTAGCCTCAACTGAATGGCAAAAATCTATGGTCAGCGAACCTTTGCGCTGAACGTAGCTGCCCGTACACCTCACTTTTGTGGCAGCGTTACGAAAAATTTTACCAGGAGTTATGCCAGGTTAGGGCGATAAATCGGTTTTTTTCACGAAAATACGATCGCCAAAAACATCAGTTAAGGCCTTGATTTTTTCGGTAATCTTACTGATGTGAAGAACGCAAATCGATCGGCTAAAATGGGGTAATTGTTGAGCTTGCGGTGCAGGTGCATCTATGACTTACAGCTTGAGAATTGTCGATTTGCCAACCAGCGAACGGCCGCGGGAACGGCTGATGGCGGGCGGTCCGAAAAGTTTGGCAACGGCGGAATTGATTGCGATTCTGCTGGGCACTGGTCAGGGACAGGGCAAACTTTCCGCCGTCGGACTCGGACAGTATATTTTAAATCAGTTGAGTTTGCATTCCCGTGACCCTCTGGCGGTGCTCCGCAGTATTAGCGTTCAGGAGTTGACTCAAATTCACGGGATTGGCCCTGCTAAGGCGACCTCGATTTTGGCTGCGGTGGAGTTGGGGAAGCGGGTGTTTCAGTCGCGACCGCCGGAAATGGCTGTGGTTGACTCTCCACAAGCGGCTGCGGATGCTCTGAGTCAGGATTTGATGTGGCAGTCTCAGGAACGTTTTGCTGTGGTGCTGCTGGATGTAAAAAATCGGCTGCTGGGAACTCAGGTAATTACGATCGGCACAGCTACCGAAACTTTAGCTCACCCTAGGGATATATTTAGAGAAGTGATCCGCCAAGGGGCGACGCGGGCGATTATCTCGCACAATCACCCCTCGGGAATTGTCGATCCGAGCCCGGAGGATATTGCTTTGACGCGACAGTTGCTGGCGGGAGCGCAGTTTTTGTCGATTCCGCTGTTGGATCACTTGATCTTGGGAAATGGCGATTTTCTGAGCTTGCGGCAGACTACGACACTTTGGGAGGAGTATCCCCAGGGCGATTGAACTCTTATTCTTAACTAACTCGATTGCTATGATTAGTTATTTGTATATTTGGCCTGTCCGAGGGCTGAATCAACCGTCATTGTAGGATATTTTTGAGGCTGGAGTCCCGGAGGAAAGCCTGTTTTGGCTGAATGTCGCTGCTGATACTTAGTTGCGCTCGCAACTCGGTTAATCTAGTATAAGTAAGCTGAAGAGGTCGCTAATTCGATTTTTTTTGAGCATACTAAACATATACTAAACCAGCACCTAAATACCCAATACTTAAGAAATTATTAAATTGGGTGTAAAATACACGGCGTGGTGATAGGAGAAAAACTGTGTTTCTGAGACTTGCAGAACAACACCGTAAATTCGTCCAAGATTTGGTAATGAACCTTCAGGCTTTGGCGATCGTGCTAGAGCGTAGGGGTTATTTGGCATCCTGCTACACTTGCGGGGGTCAGATGAACAGTGCCTCATTTATGGTCAGTTTGACGGACAACCATCTGATTCGATTTTTAGTGTCAGATTACGGTATCACTTGGACGGAGATGCGGGACGATCGCGAACTGATGAAACTTGAAGGTGCCGAAGCGATTAGTCAGTTACAAGAACTGGCAAATCTGGTGAAGTATCACATCCAACCTGCGGAAGCTACTTTGGCGACGGCGCAGTGAGTTTAGCGACGGTACGGTTCCGAGGTAGGCCAAGCCCGAAATTCGGTGCTTGTCTGCTACAACGGCAACCCCCAACGATTTAATTGAGAGGATTTAAAGGTTGTAGACTGATGGTAGCTCAACCGACAAGGGTGCTTTGAGAGTGCCTTCAGACATTCAGTTTAGCGCTGAGTCGATCGAACTCCCACCAGTCAGACGGCATAGTTTATGCAATTCGCCTCAAACTTGGAACCCCTAGTTTTTAGGTGCTGCAGTTGACTCTCCCTTGAGAGCGATCGACAAAATGTAGAAGTGCTACTGCTCGTCTGCTGCGATGTTAATTTCCCACTTTGGCCTTCAAAAGTCAAGGAATTGAAATTAACTTTGAGCAGGCAGGTCAAATTTAACATCCAGATCGAGGATGAGGCTGTGAAGATTGGGCGAAAAGCCGCTCCGGGGTGTAAAGTACGGGCAAATAGGGTTTATTTTTGCTTTTCGATTTAGCTGATAAAGCTAACAAATAATTAACTTGAAACAGCATCGCTGCTGTAAAAATCTCACAGCCGGCTTTAGCCGGCTAAGTTTTGTGTAAGTAAGGGCTTGTGGGAAATATTTTGCGGTGTTGTTAAACAACTATTAGAAGTGCGCGATCGCGCTTGCCAACTCTTTTATAATATTTTAATGATGAGTCCGAAAATATCGATCGCCAAGCTGGGAATCAAAATCAAATGGTAAATTTAAGCGAACTTCTAGAACCAATCGCCAGTCAATTTCGCAGCCTGGGAATTCCCGAACCAATTACCCATTGGGGACATCCTGTAATGATGGGGATCGTGATTGTAGCGATGGGCAGTTTTGTCGGCTATACAGGATGGCAGGGACGTTTGGCCGCCGATAAGGATGTCGCGCTCAAAAGTCGATCGGATCACCGCAAGCTGGCACCGTGGATGTTTCTATTTTTAGCTTTGGGCTACACTGGTGGACTGCTGTCGCTGGTGATGCAGCATCAGCCCGTGATGGAAAGCCCGCATTTTTGGACGGGTTCGACAGTGCTGGTTTTGTTGGCTGTTAGCAGCTTAATTTCGCTGACTGGTTTTGGCGGGAACAAGCTAGCACTGCGCGCGGTTCACGCTTATTTAGGCACGACGGCTTTAGCACTTATGGTACTGCACGCAGCTTTCGGTTTAAAATTGGGTCTGTCTATTTAACGCAATACCAGTCTTTTGTGATTCAGATTAGACTCGATCGCCCAGGCACCTCCTAAAAAAAGGGGGACAAGAGAATTAAAGTATCTCTTAAAAAAAGGCGATCGGAAAGTCTAATATCATGTCCGATCGATCGCAATAACTAAGGTTCGTACTACGGACTCAAGCCCGCACTACAAACCGTTTTTCTTGTGGTAATAGATCGGACACGATCTATGTTGACTTGTCTGCCTTCTGCCTTATTCCATAGTTTCTAATTAATGAATCAAGCAACGGGTGTCATTTTCTGTCTAGCCTACATTCTGGGATTGATTTCTACAGGAGTTTTTTGGGGTAGATACGCGATACTAGCTTTGGGAATCGCCGTCGCAATCGCGATGCCTAAGTTGTTGCTCAAGCATACTAAAAAACATTTTAAAACGACTAAAAAAAGACGCACCAGAACTCCAAAAAATACTATAGAAGAACCCTTAGAGACGAGGGAAAAATTGAGTTTGTTGGAGGTGCTGCCGAGAGGGAAATGGGTGTGGGCAATGGCGGGTTTGTTGGCATTTTTAGCTAGCTTTTATTTGGTACTTCGATCGCCCCAACCGGCAGTTAATGACATCAGCAAATTGATTCCGGCGGAGGGAAACACTCAAGAAGTCGTAGTGACAGTTCGCGGTAGAGTGGCGAGTAACCCTAGATTAACCCGATCGGGCCGATCGCAATTTTGGCTAGAAACAGATGTAGTTAGCGGAATCAACGGTAGCGACGGAGGAGTAGTCGTCAACCGCCCTGTATCAGGCAAACTCTACGTTACAGTGCCTCTACTGCAAGCAACGGGCTTGTACGCCGACAATACGATCGCAGTGGTGGGATCGCTATACAAACCGCAGCCGCCCTCAAATCCGGGGGCTTTTGATTTTCGAGCATATTTAGCCAGAGAAGGGGCTTTTGCAGGGCTCAAAGGGCGTCAGGTTGACTGGAAGAGAGAAAAGGCGATCGCCGATGTCAATCGAGTTAACAGCACAACAGGCGCTTTCTGGGAGTCAACCGGGATGCAGCCATCGCCAATTCAAGCGATGCGGATGCGGATCGCGCGATCGCAATTATCGCATTTGAATGTTCCCGAAGGGCCGCTAATAAGTGCGATCGCCCTCGGCAAACAAGCAGTAGATTTACCTTACAACATCCGCGACTATTTTGTGCAAGCTGGATTAGCTCACGCGATCGCAGCTTCGGGCACTCAAGTTTCAATGGTTTTGGCTTTAGTTATAGCTTTAACCAAGCGTTTTTCCAAACAGTTACAATTTGGATTTGGCGTAGGCGCTTTATTTTTGTTGGTAGCACTAACAGGCTTTGAAGCTTCAATATGCCGCGCCGCACTGATGGGATTTGGCACATTATTTGCTTTGGTGTTAAGCCGCGAAGTTAAGCCGTTGGGATTGCTGTTAATCGCTGCGACTATTTTACTGCTAGTTAACCCTTTGTGGATTTGGGATTTAGGTTTTCAACTGAGTTTTTTGGCTACTTTGGGATTAGTGGTGACAGCCCCGCCGCTGATGGCCAAGTTGGACTGGATGCCGCCCGCGATCGCTTCAATTGTGGTGGTTCCGATCGCAGCTTCAGTTTGGGTGCTGCCGCTACTACTTTACGTTTTTAGTGTGGTATCACCTTATAGCATTTTAGTCAATATTATTGCGGCTCCTTTGCTGTGGATTTTGAGTATTGGCGGGATGGTTAGCGCTTTAGCAGGATTGATTTTTCCGCCGGCGGGAAGCGTTTTGGCGCAACTGCTGGACTATCCGGCAAAGGGCTTAATTGCGATCGCCGAATATTTCTCGCAATTGCCAGGTAATTCGGTAGCTGTCGGTCAAGTATCGGTGTTTCAGTTAATCGCACTTTACAGTTTAATCTGTTGGGTTTGGCTGGGGGGAAGTTCGGCAACGAGCAATGTCCGGGATGTAACGGATGTACGGGATGTCACTAATAGAAGAAGCAAGGCAGAAAAAGGAGGGAAGCAGGAAGTAGGAAGAGGGAAAAATCAGGGAAAGGGGAGAGGGAAGCAGGGGAAAAGCACAGTTATTCGGCTGCGAATTTCTGCGGCTTGGATTTTCCCGCTGGCGCTAATGGCGGGAATTGCGATCGTAGTTTTGCCTGCTTTGCACGTTAAATCATCTGTGTTTAAAGTTACTTTGCTGGCGACATCTGGCGATCCAGTTTTGGTAATTCAAGATCGGGGAAAAGTGGCGCTAATTAATAGTGGTGATGAAAATACTGTGAAGTTTACAGTGTTGCCTTTTTTGCAGAAGCAAGGTATTAATTCTGTGAATTTTGCGATCGCCACTCACGGTCATTTAGGTTTGAGCGGCGGTTGGGGAAAATTACTAGAACGCTTGCCCATTAAAACATTTTATGATAATAAAGATTCCAAACAAATTCACCGCGGCAGCGATGATAAATTTATGACGGCTGTGCAATCTCGGCAAGGCGTTTACTTTCTTTTAGAAACTAACAGTACCATCGATCTGGGCTCGACGCGGTTGCAGTTCTTGGATGCAGAGATTCCGGTAGTAGAGTTATTGGTGAGGGGGCGTACTTGGTTGATTGTCGGTGACATGACACCGCAAGCCCAAAGTATGTTATCAAAAAGATTAGCAGCCGCAGGAACATTGAAGGCGGCGCAAGTGCTGTTGTGGTCGGGAAAAACCCTGACAGCCGAGTTATTGGAGGCAGTTGGGCCGCAAGTGGCGATCGCCTCTGCAGACGAAATCGACCCAGAAACCGCAGCCAAACTGCACCAAAGCAAAACCCGGATTTTTTGGACGGGGCGCGACGGAGCTCTTCAGTGGACACCCACAACGGGATTTAAGACGACTCTGGAATCAGAAGAAAATCAAACTTCTTTTCTCTAAGGATTTACAAAGTGGCGCACTGTGCGGTAAGATACTTCTAGCTCGCATCTCAATTTAATTGGAGAGGTGGCAGAGCGGTTGAATGCGGTAGACTCGAAATCTACTTTAGGAGCAATCTTAACGTGGGTTCAAATCCCACCCTCTCCGTCCTAGAACACTTACCAAACCAGGCTTGGGCATTATCAGCTTCCTCCGCCACAGCTTCGGTTTAATAGGTAGCGGTATATATAAGTGGTACAGATACCACTTATATATACCGCTATTTTGTTTTTACTTCACTTGCGAACTCAAAGGGCGATCAGTTAAAACGCAATACGATTAACTTAAAATTGTCCGAAGAGAGGAACGAAGCAATCGCAGTATCTATTTTTCATAGTTTTTTATCCCCTGGCTCGCCCTAAGTAAACCGTATTGGGTTAAAACGTGATACCATTTTTTTAAAGTTATGAAATACTTTTGCAAAAAGGTAAAGCAAATAATTACAATGTTCGATCGTCCTTTATCTCTATCGCATCTTTATAAAAAAAATAATATAAATACAATAACTAACCGTAGGGTGCGTCAGCGTCAGATTATGTATCTATCGTTAACAATTTTTACTGACGCACCCTACAATAACTAATGACCAATTACCAATGACTAATAACTAATGACTAATGACTAATGACCAATGACTAATTTTTTCATTTCCAATACCTGCGCCAGTGAAATAAATTCTCGCATAAATTCTGCATCAAAGTATTGCTGCGGCAGCGCTGCGACTCCCAAATAGTAGCAGTTTGACCGTTAATTGCCGAAAAACTCGACCAAATATAAGGAAGTTCCGCGATCGCCTCAACCTTCATCCCGTGACGCACCGCCAGAGCGATCGCATGAATCAACTCAGCAGCTTGCGGCCCCACAATACTCGCTCCCAAAATCTCCCCATTGCGACGCGCGACAATCTTACAAAAACCAGTAGTCTCCCCGCACATTTGAGCTCTTTCAACATTCTTAAAATATTCCCGACAAACAATCAAATCGTCTCCAAAACGACGCCTTGCTTGCGCCTCAGTCAAACCAACCCTCGCCAACTGCGGATCGGAAAAAATCGCCCAAGGAATCCCGCGATAATCTATTTGAAACAGCGGCAAAAACAAAGCATTTTTCACAGCCACCCCAGCTTCGGCATTAGCAATATGAGGGAACGGATAACCACCAGCAACATCGCCGATCGCATAAATGCGCGAATTAGTTGTTTGCAATTTTTCATTTAAAATCAACCTGCGATTGTTAAATTTAACCCCAACCGCTTCGAGATTTAACGATGGAAAATTGTGTCCGCGGCCAGCAGCCAAAAAAATCTCCTCAGCTTCGATCGCCCTGGGCCCGGCTTGAATCCACTTTTTACCATCAATCACCCGAGCTTGAGTCACCTCAGTAGAAGTCAGAATGCGGACTCCAACCGCCTCCATTGCAGCTTGAACCAAGCCCGCAGCCTCCCGGTCTTCTTTGGCCAAAATCCGCGAAGCCTTGACCACAAGCGTCACAGCCACCCCTAATCGAGCAAAAGTTTGAGCCACTTCTACCCCGCTGGGATCGGCACCAACTACAGCCAAACTTTGAGGTAACTGTGGAAGTTTGGTCAATTGGGCGACAGTTTCCGAAGTAAAAAAGCCGACAGACAAAAGTCCTTCAATATTGGGAACCGTCGGTAAAGTTGGAGAAGCTAGCAAATAACAGCGCGATCGCAAAGATCGATCGCCCGTAACAAAAGCCAACTTAGGTTTTGCAACAAACTCGCCGCTACCAAAAATAATATCGACCCCGCGAGCAGCCAAAACGCCGAGATCGTCAATTTCTTCTAAATTAGAAACAACACCTTCAGTCCATTTGAACAGATTATCTAAGGGCAATTCGAGCGGCACCGACGAATCAGCCACATCCGGGCGAACCCCCAACTGTAGGCGGCGAAGCTGCTGAGCAAAACGAGCAGCCTCGCTCAAAGTTTGGCTGTATCTCAAGCCAAAGTCGATCGACACCTTCTCCTCACTCGGCAAATCTGGCGAATTGCTTAACGGTTCCACCAAAGCAACGCGGGCCGGGAAATTAGTTGCCGTCAAAGCAGCATAGCGTCCCGCCGGAGTTCCACCAATAATCACTAAATCATAATCAAGCATAAATAAAATTGTCAGTTGTTAGTTGTTAGGTGTTAGTTGTTATTTGTTATTGGTTATTTGTTATTGGTTATTTGTTGGTTGTTGGTTGTTGGTTGTTGGTTGTTGGTTGTTATTTGTTATTTGTTAGTTGGTAGTTGGTAGTTGGTAGTTGGTAAAGGCGGTGGATGGTGCGTGCCCGCCCTCAGTTGTTAGGTGTTTGTTGTAAACAGTCAACTGTCAACTGATATCAAATCCGGTTGTAAGCTGTTGCGAAATTTAACTTTATGTAAAAAAAATAAAACTCTTGTGATAAATAGGGGTTGAGCGTCCCTCCCGCCCTGAATATGCAATGTTTATTTGCACGATAGCTTATCGAAATTATGATGTAGCACTCACGTCTCGCTCGCGCTGATACGATTCCAATATATTATTCCGATACAACCGGAAAGGATATGACAACGGCCAACTGTCAACAACCAACTGTCAACAACCAACTGTCAACAACCAACTGTCAACTGCCAACTGTCAACTGCCAACAACCAACTGACTAATGACTAATGACTAAGGACTAATGACTAATGACTAAGGACTAATGACTAATGACTAATGACTAATGACTAAGGACTAATGACTAATGACTAATGACTAATGACTAAGGACTAATGACTAATGACTAATGACTAAGGACTAAGGACTAATGACTAATGACTAATGACTAAGGACTAATGACTAATGACTAATGACTAAGGACTAATGACTAATGACTAATGACTTCTTGAAGTCCAGCAATCAGCCGCAGATTGTCCGCCTTCTCGCGCACGGCTACTCGAAAAAATCGATCGCCCAACTCAGGAAAACTCAAACAATCCCGAATCAAAATCCGGTGTTTTTCCAGCAGACTTTTTTGAATCGCAGCCACCGACAGCGACGACTCAACCAACAAAAAATTAGCCGCCCCCGTCCAAGGCCGCAAACCAGGTAAATTAGCCAAACCCTCAAACAACTCTTGGCGAGCCACAGGCAGCCAATCCCAAGTTTTCCGCTCAAAAGCAGCATCTCGCACCACAGCAGCCGCCGCCGCCTCCGCCAGAGCATTCACAGGCCAAGGATCGCGCCGCAACTGCCAGCGGCGGAGGATGTCGGGATGCGCGATCGCACAGCCCATCCGCAGTCCCGGCAGAGAATAGAATTTAGTGAGCGATCGTAAAATCACCAAATTCGGAAACTCCTCAACAGCAGCGATCGAACTTTGCTGTTTTTCCGGTGGTAGAAAGTCCATAAAAGCCTCATCCACCACCACCATACCTAACTGCTCCACATAAGGCAAAATCGCCTCCCTACCGAACAGCAAACCCGTAGGATTGTGGGGGTTGTTCAATAGCAAACCTCGATCGGTCCCCAGAGCAAAAGGAACCGGGACAGCAGGAGAAAGAGAAACAAAAGAGCGGTTAGAAACCGACAAACCATCAGTTACTAACCCGCTCAAAAGCTCCTGGCCCAACGATTTGAGATCCAAAGGACAATCGAGCACCTGCGCCCCAAAAGCCGAAAGAGCCCGCCAGTAATCGCCAAAAGCCGGAGTCACCAAATAAGTCGCCTCCAGATCCGACAAATCCCAAGCCGCCCAAGTCAACAATTCCGCCGAACCATTCCCCGGCAAAACCCAATCCGGGTCAACATTAAACGCCTCACCCAAAGCAGCCCTCAACTCTCCATAATCCGGGTCTGGGTAAGCCGTCAGACTGCTCAAGCGAGCTTTAATCGCAGCCAAGGCCGACTCAGGAGGGCCCAAAGGACTGATACTGGCAGAAAAATCGAGAATAGCAGAAGCTGGGCAGCCAGCTAATGCGGCTGCCCAAGCTAAATTTCCACCGTGTACAGGTCTGATCAAGACTCAGTTTGCCCGTTATTCGGCGTTTTTCGCCGGTGCAACTCTGTCCTTAAACAACTTCCCTGCAGAAAATGCAGGAACTCTGGTTGCCGGGATTTCCATCTTGTCGCCGGTTTTTGGATTGCGACCCTCACGGGCCTTGCGTTCCCGCGACTCAAACGAGCCAAAACCGACCAGCGTCACCTTGTCGCCCTCGGAGACAGCTTCCATAATTGCTTCCAAAGCAGCGCTCAAAACCGCATCTGCCTGTTTTTTAGTGACAGTAGCCTTTTCTGCGACTGCATCAACCAATTCACCTTTGTTCATTCCGAACTCCTTCTGGAATTTGTAAAATACGTCAAACCGAGTTCAACTATTAGCTGTGAGTGGTAACTGCATTGGGAGTTTGGATTTGGAGATTTGGGTAGTCCCCTATTGCTCCAGCCCGCTTCCCCCTGAAAAACTCCTGCTGAATACCAATTACCCTAGGATAATTGGTCAGAAAAGGAATTTTTGTTTTTAATTGCTGAAAACCCCACAGCATCTAATTTTCACTGCATTATTCTAAAGTCTTGCCGACCGTTATGGATCGGTGGAACCTTTAATTTATATGGAACTTGCCAACTTTTTAAATTAATACCCAAATTTCGTTAAAAAAATACCACTTTGGAGAGCCGATTTCTTGCCTCCGTGGATTTCAGAGCGGACAAAAGGAGAAATAGAAAGAACAAAATGTCATTTGTCAATGGCTAAAGGATTTTTTTTGCCTTCTTCCTTTGTCCCTTTCCCTTTTCTGGGCAGGGCCGCCAGGGACTTAACCCTGGCGGCCCGCCGGACTAACGCAATGCCGGACTGCCAACTAAGAGGGCGGGTACTCACAGCCAACAGCCAACAGCCAACAGCCAACTGACAACAGCCAACAGCCAACTGCCAACTGACTGCTATCTCGGTTGGACGGGCTGACTGCGCTGCAACAGTTGGCGCGCGTCGGGACTGATGTTGTTTTGATAGCCAAAGTTCGATCGATCGCTATCATCCAAAATCTGCGGAGTCAGCAACACAATCAACTCCGCCCGCTGGTTGGTCTTGGTCGAGCTCCTGAACAGCGAACCGATAATCGGCAAATCTCCCAAAATCGGAATCTTCCTCGCTTCAATCCGTTCTTCGTCGCGGATAATCCCCGAAAGAATCAAAGTCTGACCGTCCCGCAGGCGAATTAGCCCCGATTGCAGCGAACGCTCGCCCAGCAGACTGATCTGATTGACGTTCCCGCCCGTGGACAAGTCTACAGTGCTGGTTGGTGTCCTGATAATCGGGTTTACCCGCAGAGATACAAAGCCATTATCGTCAACCCGATCAATCGCCACCCCCAACTGCAAACCGGCCTTATCTTTGACGGCCGTGGTTGTTGTGGTACTTGTATTTCCGGTACTCTGCGTTTGCTGCGTGATGTTAGTAATTACCTCATCAGTAATATTTACATTCGCCGTTTCTCCTTCTTGAACCACCAGAGTCGGATCGGTGAGGATTTTGCCGTTCCTAGTCTCAATAGTTGCCCGCAACGCCGACAAGAACCTCCTCGGATATTGGAACAGCGGGAACAGGGAAAAAGTCGCACTTCCGGCAGAATTCACCGCTGTAGGGTCAAACGCATCGTAGTCGCTAATCCCAACTCGCGCGGGGTCATTAGTAATCGGCGCTGTCGGCTGGACGAACAACCCGCCACCGAGTCCCGTGAGCGGCACGTTGATTAAATTGCCCCTAGGATCGTAGAAAGGTGTCCTGTTTTCTGTGGGAATGTCTCGGTTGCCGACGATCGGCCGAGCGCTGATCCCCGTAAGGTCAGTTCCACTGGGCGGATTGATGCCGCCAAAATTGAGACTTGCTGCTCCCCCATCATTGACAAAGAAATTGTTATTAATGCCGAAAGAGAAACTGCTGTTGGTTCGGTTAGCTCCCAACAAGTTGACATCGATCACCTTGACGTTGACAGCCACTTGACGGCGGCGCAAATCTAGCTGAGTCAAGAAAGCTACGGCAATATCAACTTTGCGGGGATCTCCCACCAAAGTGATCGAATTGAGTCGGGCATCCGCCAGCACCGACAGTCCCCTCAGCAACAGCGGCCCGTTGCCGTCCTTAGCGCCAATTGCCTTAATATCCGGTTCCCGAATTTCGACATCCCGCGCCGAATTTCCCTGGCCCACGGTTTGAATCGTCACCCGAGTAATCGGCAGTTGAGTTTCTGCACCTTGAGCGCTCAAAAAGTTAGCTGCATCGGTAGACCTGACTTGATTGAGCCGCAGAGTCCGAACGATAATATTGCGCGAGTCTAGGGGCAAATTAGAACCCACAAAAATCGTGCGTCCGACGCGGTTGGCTTGCAGTCCGCTGATCCGCAGCACGTAGTTGAAAACATCTTGCACCGACTCATTTTCGATGTCCAAGGAAATCTTCGGCCCTTCATCGGAGCCTCCTGCTGCTCCCGGTGCGGCCGCCGGTTGGCCCGGCCCCGCCGCCGCCCCGCCGCCTGTAAAAGCAATGTTCAATCCCGCAGCGCGAGCGAGCAGAGCTAAAACGTCTCGTACTGGGGCATCCCGCAGCACCAAGCGGGGGATGCGTTCTCCCGAACTCAGCTCAATATTTCCTACGCCGGGGGCGATGTTAGATACGGAGATATCTCCCAATGGCGGTGCTACAGCCCTGGGCAGGAAAGGGGCAGCTTGATTGGTTTGAGATTGAATTTCGCTTGGTAGGGGCGGGCGATCCCTAGTAATAGTAACTTCGGGATTTGGCAGCAGCACGCCCTCGTTTTGCGAGGTGCGGATTTGGGGAGCTGGCCGGGGAGCTGTTTGGTTCAGCGGCAGTCCCGGAGGCGGCGGGGGCAAAGCTTGGGTTTGGTTTAGCGCGGGCAATGCAGGCGCTGCTGCTTGGGTAGATTGCACAGTCCCGCCCTGTCCGGCAACGCTGAGGACGATGTTTTGGCCTTGTCCGGGCATAACTTGTCCGTTGGGAACTCCGTTGGTGCCGGCTACCACAACGCGGATGCTGTTAGCTTCTATCTGGGTGATTTCTACTGAGGAAATGCCCGGAGCTGGGTTATCTTGACGGAAGCTGTTGCCTTGGGACAAGCGGAGCTTGGTGTTGGTAATTGTGGCTTGGTAGGTATTGCCGCTGTTGATGGCGAAAACTTGCGGGCGATCGCCCTTTTCCGTAGCCAGGACAATATTTACCCCATTATTGGCTTGACTTACTTGCACTCCTGTGACTTGAGTCGGCGCTGCCGAGACTGGCGCTTGGGCGATTATAATTCCAGCAACGCTGCTGAAGATTCCACCACTTAACCGTAGATGCTGTTTCACGTTCTCTCCTCCACTACACTTGGTTATTTATTGTTCGCAATCTTGACTAGCGAGCTTTTGGCACTAACTGAAACCTCTCTCGTTTTCAGTTTTTTTTGAATTGAGAAAATAGGCATAATTAGGCACAAACTATCATTTAAAATTCACACACAAATATTTTTGATATTTTTTGGTGAATCAAATCTTCAACATTTTGCCTTCAAGCTTCTCCCGAAACAGCGAATTGAAATAGCTAAGGAATAGCAATTAAATAACAGTTGTTCGTTCCGAGCATTACCAGGCCATTCCTGGTAATGCAGGGTCGGATACTCTTCCTTTTTTTACCTCGCCACGTTTGGAGAGAAAAAAGTCTAGCAGATGTTTGAAATTATTCAATTTGCGTTCCTAATATTGCCTTGCGAGCGAAAAATGAGGTGCGATGGAATTTTTCCTAATGGACAATTTATGACTTATCTACAGCAATTCTTGCAGAATTTGTGGGATTGCTCGTTACCCGACTTTGCGAAAGTAACGCATATCCCGAGCAAGAGCGGACTTAGATAAACTGATTGCTATAGTACCCCGAAACCGGGTTTTCCACCAAAACACTAGCCAAAAAAATCTTGATTTCGGTAAAAAACCAGTTTTCTAGAGTCTTCTGTACAAGCCATGTAATTAAGGAGTTCATGTACCTCGCAGAAATTGAAAACCGCTATATCCGCTCGCCTCGCGCTATTTGGCAGGAATCGGAGCCGGAGTTGGCGGTTTTTCTTCTTGCTTTAACGGCAGGAGCGCGTACAAGTCAAAAGCCGTTTTAATTTTTGTTTGCGGCTGAGCTACTGGGATGATTTTCCCTTTCAAAAAATCGATTTCTAT
This sequence comes from Tychonema sp. LEGE 06208, assembly GCF_015207505.1. GTDB lineage: Bacteria > Cyanobacteriota > Cyanobacteriia > Cyanobacteriales > Microcoleaceae > Microcoleus. Next base: position 1,022 of record NZ_JADEWT010000110.1, on the reverse strand, counting down.
GGCCTGATTTGATGCTAGCAATTCAGATTTCAAATTCCTCACTACTAACAGGGACTGCATCAACTCCAAACTACGCATAAAATTGCGGGTTTGAGCAAAATTGCCTTCAAACTCTACCTTATATTTTTTGCGCCTGAGCTTGCCAACAAGGGACGGCCCGAAGGACGTATCGTTGAGAATATCAGGGTCTGGAGCTCCCGCCGCAGCGGTTGCTGTAGCTGGCGGCATATCCGGCTCAAATTTGGTAATTTTAGCCTTGAGGTCGTCTCCTTGCACGCCGGCGTTGATGCGATTAACCAGTTGGGTCATGTCAAGCAGCAGGGTGTTGGCGCTTCCATCGCTCGCAAACATTGCCGTCACTTGGGCGCGGCGCTGTTTTGCTTCTTCTTGCTTGGCTTCTGCTTCTGCCTTTTTTTGAATTTGAGCTTGCAATTGCACTTGCGTTTGCTTGCTTTCGACCAGTTTTTGCTTCAATTCGCCGCTTTTTTGGAATTCTGGGAGTACGAACTGGTAGCCTAGGTAGCCGGCCACGCCGAGGCCGAGAACCGCGATGCCTATGGCTTGGATTTGGGGTGTCAGCTTAATGCCGAATATTTCCTTACCCCCTGTCTCTTCTGCTCCGCTGGGAATAAACTCGTTTGCTGCTGTCATGGTTTTTTCACTTCTCCTTTTTGTGATTCTAGTATTCCTTTTTCTTGAAGTGTTTCTATCCGTATTGCTAGTCCGTCTGCTTGCTTGTTCCGCAGTTCGGAGAGCAACTCGGAGGCTCCAGTCGGGCTGAGTGTGGTTTCAATTTTATATTCCACCACTGGTCGGAGTTTGGGAAGTTCTGCTGCTGAATCGGTTGGGTTGCGTACTTGTAATTGTGTGGGGTTGTTTTTTAATGTGGCCGCTACCAGTTTGGTATCGGTGTCGAGGAAGAAAGGAGAGCGCTGGACTAGCAGAATAAAGTCGTTAACTTGAGCAAAGGTACTTGCTATCCCTGAAATTTGTACTTTTGCAGTTTGGGGCGGGACGATGGG